>NZ_JBIRPZ010000008.1:16750-513200 GCF_044332925.1 Streptomyces sp. NPDC021212 | reverse complement strand
GGGTGTTCCAGGTGGGGGTCCAGGAGTGTGCACACTTCGTCGAAGGCTTCGGCGAAGACGGGGAACCGGTCGTACAGTGCCGCGCCCATGCCGGGACGCTGGCTGCCCTGACCGCTGAACAGGAACACCGTCTGACCCGGCACAGGTGGGGTGTCTTCGGAGCGCGTCACCCCCGGGTGTGGTGCACCGGTGGCCAGGGCCTGCAACCCCGTCGCTAGTTCCTCGCGGCTTTCGCCGACGATGACGGCCCGGTGGTCGAAGAGCGAGCGGGTCTTGAGCAGTGACCAGCCCACCTCCACCGGCGTCGCGTCGTCGTCCGTGGTGACCCGGTCCAGTAGGGCCGCCGCCTGGCCGCGCAGCGCCTCCGTACTCCGTGCCGACACCACCCACGGCACGACCCCGCCGCTCCCGCCCGGCTCGGCTACCGGTGGTGTGGCCTCCGCCGCGTCCGGGGCCTGCTCCACGATCACGTGGGCGTTGGTGCCGCTGATGCCGAAGGACGACACACCTGCCCGGCGTGGCTGGTCGCCCTGCGGCCATGGGACGGGCTCGGTGAGCAGCCGTACGTCACCAGCCGTCCAGTCCACGTTCGGACTCGGCTCGTCGATGTGCAGCGAGGTGGGCAGCAACTCGTGCCGCATCGCCATCACCATCTTGATGACACCGGCCACGCCCGCGGCGGCCTGGGTGTGGCCGATGTTGGACTTGATGGAGCCGAGCCGCAGCGGCCGGCCCTCCGGCCGGTCCTGTCCGTACGTGGCCAGCAGCGCCTGGGCCTCGATCGGGTCGCCCAGCGTGGTCCCGGTGCCATGCCCCTCCACCACATCGACCTCGGCGGACGAGAGACGGGCGTTGGCGAGTGCCTGGCCGATGACTCGCTGCTGGGATGGGCCGTTCGGCGCCGTGAGGCCGTTGCTGGTGCCGTCCTGGTTGACCGCGGAGCCCCGTACGAGCGCCAGCACGCGGTGGCCGTTGCGCCGGGCATCCGACAGCCGCTCCAGCAGCAGAAGTCCGGCTCCTTCACCCCAGCCCGTGCCATCAGCCGCCGAAGCGAAGGGCTTGCAGCGCCCGTCGGCCGCCAGACCGCGTTGGCGGGAGAATTCGATGAAGGTGGTCGGGGTGGCCATCACCGTCACCCCGCCGGCCAGGGCGAGGGTGCATTCGCCCTGCCGTAGCGCCTGAGCCGCCAGATGCATCGCGACCAGCGACGACGAGCACGCCGTATCCACCGTCACCGCCGGTCCCTCCAGACCGAAGGTGTACGCCACCCGACCCGACATCACGCTCGGGGTGCCGCCCGCGAGGAGATAGCCCTCGACCTCCTGGGCCGACGAGCTTCCGACCGCGCCATAGCCCTGATAGGTGCCGCCCGCGAAGATGCCGGTGTTGCTGCCGCTGAGCGCGTCACGGTCGAGTCCGGCGCTTTCGAAGGTCTCCCAGGCGGTTTCGAGGAGCAGCCGTTGTTGGGGGTCCATGGCGAGCGCTTCGCGCGGGCTGATGCCGAAGAACGCCGCGTCGAACGCGGCCGCGTCGTACAGGAAGCCGCCCTCCCGCGCATAGCTGGTGCCCAGACGCTCCGGATCGGGGTCGAAGAGCGTGTCCAGGTCCCAGTGCCGGTCGGTGGGCATCGACGCGACGGCGTCCCGGCCCTCGGCGACCAGCTTCCACAACTCCTCCGGGGAGCGCACTCCGCCGGGGTAGCGGCAGGCCATGCCGATGATCGCGATGGGCTCGTCGTCAGCGGCCACGGAGGGGGTGTGGGCGCCGACAACGGCCTTCTGGCCGGTGAGTTCGGCGCGCAGATACGTGGCGAGCGCGCTCGGCGTGGGATGGTCGAAGACGAGCGCGGGGGCAAGTTCCAGACCGGTGGTGGCGACGAGCTGGTTGCGCAGCTCGACGGCGGTGAGCGAGTCGAAACCGAGTTCCTGGAAGGGCTGCGCGGGCGGAACCGCGTCGAGGCCGGAATGGCCAAGGATGGCGGCGGCGAGGGTCTGGATGTGGCGCACCAGAAGCTGCTGCTGTTGGTCCGCAGTGGCGGCGGCGAGCTGCTGCCGCAACGGAGTGGCCGCGGCGGCGGATGCGGTGGGGGCGGTGTCCACCGCGGCGGGCGCCACCACGGGGGCGAGGAATGGGCTCGGGCGCTGAGCCGTGAAGGCGCTGGAGAACCTCTTCCAGTCGACATCGGCCACCGTGACGGTGGTGTCGTCGTGCGTCAGGGCGTGGTGCAGGGACTTGATGGCCAGATCGGTGGTCAGTGGGGAGAGACCGCGCCGCTTGAGATGAGAGAGCGTGTTCTCGTCGGCGGCCATGCCCGACTCGCTCCACGGGCCCCAGGCAATGCTGGTGGCGGGGAGCCCCAGGGCTCGGCGGTGTTCGGCGAGCGCGTCGAGGTACGTGTTCGCTGCGGCGTAGGCGGCCTGCTGCCCGCTGCCCCAGGTCGCGGCGTTCGACGAGAAGAGCACGAAGGCGTCGAGACCGAGGTCCCGGGTGATCTCATGCAGATGAGTGGCGGCCAGCGCCTTGGAGTGAAGCACGTACTGCAGCTGCTCGGGGGCCAGTTCGGCGATCGGGCCGAGGTCCATGGTTCCGGCGGTGTGGATGACGGTGGTCAGGGGGTGTTCGGCGGGGATGTAGTCGATGAGGTGTTGCAGCGCGGCGCGGTTCGAGACGTCGCAGGCGGAGATGGTGACCGAGGCGCCCAGAGCGATGAGTTCTTCGCTGAGCTGTACGGCCCCGGGTGCGTCGGGGCCGGACCGGCTGATGAGGTGGAGATGAGGTGCGCCATTGCGGGCGAGCCAGCGTGCGATGGGGGCGCCGAGCCCGCCGGTACCGCCGGTGATGAGCGTCGTACCGGTCGGCTGCCACGGAAGACGGCTGGTGGATGGCAGAGGAGCGGCGCGGCGGAGGCGCCGGGCGTAGGTGCCGTTGGTGCGAATCGCGGCCTGATCCTCGGGCTGTCCCGGGACCAGCAGGGCGGCCAGCCGACCGGCGGTGTGGTGGGTCACGGTGGTGGGCAAGTCGATGAGTCCACCCCACCGTTGCGGGTGTTCGAGGGCAGCGACGCGGCCCAGCCCCCAGACCTGCGCCTGACCCGGGTGGGGGAGCGGATCCGTACGGCCGGTGGCGATCGCGCCCTGCGTAAGGCACCACAGGGGAGCGGTGGTATCGGTGTCGCCGAGCGCCTGGAGCAGGGTGACGGTGGCGATGAGCCCGGCGGGGACGGCGGAGTGTTGGGTGTGTGCCGTCGTGTCGAGGGCGAGCAGGCTGAGCACACCCGAGATCGGGGCATCCTCGGTCCATTGGGTCAGCCGCTCGGAGAGGGCATCGCGACGTACGTGCTTCGCGGGCAGCACGTTGACGGACGCGGTGGCGCCATGGGCTTGAAGGGCGTGGATGACGGTCCGGACCGTGGAGTGGTCCTCCTGGCCGACGGGGACGACCACCAGCCAGGTGCCGCTGAGGGCCGCCGTGGTGGAGTCGGGCAGCTGCTGCCAGGTGGTGCGGTAGCGCCAGGAGTCGATGACCGTCTGCTCGCGGTGCTGACGCCGCCAAGCCGACAGGACGGGGAGCGCGGGCAGGAGCGCATCGATGCCCGGGCTGTTCTTCTCCAGTTGGAGCGTGCTGGTGAGGGCGTCGACGTCCAGCTCTTCGATGGCGTGCCACAGCTGTGCCTCGGCCGGGTCAGCCCCCACACCGGCCCCGCTGATACGGGCATCGGGCGGTGCGAGCCAGAACCGCTGATGCTGGAAGGCGTACGTCGGCAACGCGACGAGCCGCGGGGTCGGGCCGGCGGGGTACCAGGGTGCCCAGTCGACGGCGGCTCCGGCGGTGTGGAGTCGTGCGAGGGCGTTGGCGAAGGCTTGGGTTTCGGGTTGTTTGCGGGTGAGGGTTGCTGTGAGGAGGGGAGCCAGGTGGTCGGTCTGGTCGTGGAGGGTGTGTTGGGTTGCGGTGGTGAGGGTGGGGTCGGGGCCGAGTTCGAGGTAGGTCCGGGTGTGGGGTGCGGTGTGGGTGATGGCGGGGTGGAAGTGGACGGGTTGGCGGATGTGCTGGGCCCAGTAGGCGGGGGTGGTGATGTGTTCGTTGGCGGGTTGTCCGGTGAGGTTGCTGATGAGGGGGAGGGTGGGGTGGTGATAGGTCAGGCCGGTGATGGCTTGGGTGAAGGGTTCGAGGATGGGGTCCATCAGTGGCGAGTGGAAGGCGTGGCTGACGGTGAGCATCCTCGTTTTGCGGCCGCGTTCGGCCCAGGTCGCGCTGATCTGTTGGACGAGCGTGGTGGGGCCTGAGATGACGGTGTTGGTGGGGGTGTTGAGGGCGGCGATGCTTACGTGGCCGTCGTGCTCGGCGAGGTCGTGGGCGAGTTCGTCGGGGGTGGCGGTGATGGTGGCCATGGCGCCGCCGTCCGGGAGCCGGCCCATGAGGGTGGCGCGGGCGGCGACGAGTCGGCAGGCGTCGGGGAGGTCGAAGACGCCGGCCACATGGGCGGCGGCGACCTCTCCGATCGAGTGGCCGATGACCGCATCCGGATGCATACCCATGGAGGCCAGGAGCCGGGCGAGGGCGATGTGGAGGGCGAAGAGTCCGGCTTGGGTGTAGGTGGTGTGGTCCAGCAGCCGCGCCTGCTCGGGGTCCTGGCCGAAGACGACGGGCCGGAGCGGGTGTTCCAGGTGGGGGTCCAGGAGTGTGCACACTTCGTCGAAGGCTTCGGCGAAGACGGGGAACCGGTCGTACAGTGCCGCGCCCATGCCGGGACGCTGGCTGCCCTGACCGCTGAACAGGAACACCGTCTGACCCGAGCCGCTTGCGGGGTCTCCGGGATGGACCACGGCCGGGCTCGGTGTACCGGTGGCCAGTGCCCGCAGGCCCGCCGCCAGTTCCTCGCGGCCTTCCCCGATCACGACGGCCCGGTGGTCGAAGAGCGAGCGGGTCTTCAGCAGCGACCAGCCCACCTCCACCGGCGTCGCGTCGTCGTCCCCCGTCACTCGCTCCAGCAGGGCCGCCGCCTGGCCGCGCAGCGCCTCCGGACTCCGCGCCGACACCACCCACGGCACAACCCCGCCGCTCCCGCCCGGCTCGGCTACCGGTGGTGTGGCCTCCGCCGCGTCCGGGGCCTGCTCCACGATCAGATGCGCGTTCGTTCCCGAGATGCCGAACGATGACACGCCCGCCCGGCGTGGATGCTCACCCCGGGGCCACTCCGCCGCCTCGGTCAGCAGCCGTACCTCACCCGCGCTCCAGTCCACATGCGGGGTCGGCTCGTCGATGTGGAGCGAGGCGGGCAGGAGTCCGTGCCGCATTGCCATCACCATCTTGATCACACCAGCGGCACCCGCCGCCATCTGGGAGTGACCGATGTTGGACTTGATGGAGCCGAGCCACAGCGGCCGGCTCTCCGGCCGGTCCTGTCCGTACGTGGCCAGCAGCGCCTGGGCCTCGATGGGGTCGCCGAGGGTGGTCCCGGTGCCGTGGGCCTCGACCGCGTCCACCTCGGATGGCGTCAGGCGTGCGTTGGCGAGCGCCTGGCGGATCACCCGCTGCTGCGAGGGCCCGTTCGGCGCCGTCAGGCCGTTGCTGGCGCCGTCCTGGTTGACTGCCGAGCCCCGTACGAGCGCCAGCACGCGGTGGCCGTTGCGCCGGGCGTCCGACAGCCGCTCCAGCAGCAGGACACCGACGCCCTCGGACAGGGTCATGCCGTCGCTGTTCGCCGAGAACGCCTTGGACCTGCCGTCCGGGGCGAGCCCCCGCAGATCGCTGAAGCCGATGAAGGGAGCCGTCGAGGACATCACGGCGACCCCGCCGGCCAGTGCCAGATCGCATTCGCCCTGCCGGATCGCCTGGCAGGCGAGATGGATGGCGACCAGCGACGACGAGCACGCGGTGTCCACCGTCACCGCGGCGCCCTCCAGGCCCAGGGTGTACGCGACCCGGCCGGACACCACACTCGCGGAGCTGCCGATGGTGAAGTACCCGGCAGAGCCTTCGGGCACCTGGGAGGCGTCTGTGCAGTAGTCGAGATGGTCGCAGCCGATGAAGGTGCCGGTGAGGGTGGACCGCAGCGATTCCGGATCGATGCCCGCGTACTCGATGGCCTCCCACGACGCCTCCAGGGCGAGCCGCTGCTGCGGTGCCATGCCCAGGGCCTCGCGCGGGCTGATGCCGAAGAACGCGGCGTCGAATCCCGCCGGGTCGTCGAGGAAGCCGCCCTCGCGGCAGTAGGTGGTGCCCGGGTGCTCCGGGTCGGGGTGGAAGAGGGTGTCCAGGTCCCAATTGCGGTCCGTGGGCAGTTCCGTGATGGCGTCCCGCCCGGTGGCGACCAGCTCCCACAGCTCTTCCGGGGAGCGCACTCCGCCCGGGAATCGGCACGACATTCCCACGATGGCGACCGGTTCGTGCCCGGCCGACTCGACCTCCTTCAGGCGGCGCTGTGTCTGGCGCAGGTCCGACGTCACACGCTTCAGATAGTCGAGAAGCTTCTCTTCGTTGTTCGCCATGGTCGGCGCACCCACTTCCCTCGGTAAACCGCTATGGGCGACGGCAGTCGTAACTGCCCCGCAAAGTCGTTCCGTCGGGGAAGGTGAAGCTTGTGGCGTCCTTGAAATGTCCGGGACCGAGCAACTGGTAGTCGTCCACCACGTCCATGTCCACGCCGTCGGTCTTTCCGGTGGCGCTGGGCGTGACCACCTGGCTGAGCGGCCCCTTGAAAACCAGGTGGCCGTTCCGCCAGCCGGGCGAGGAATAGTTCGCGGAGGAGCCCCAGTTGTCGTGGTACTGGATGATGAATTTTCCGTCCACGGGATCCCAGCCGAAGGTCGACCGGCCGACCACCTGGCCGGGTTCCAGCGTCGCGTCGGTGTAGTAGTAATGCCCGCCCATGGCCCGCTTCGTGGTCAGGTGCATCACCGCAGCCCTGCTCCCCGGTGGGGGCGTGTAGTCGCAGGTGTAGGACCCGAGGAGGAAATCCAGGGCGCGCATCTGGGGCGGCGCGGGCAGCCGGTTCGCGGACGTGGCGCGCGACGGCTTGTCCCCGGCGTCGGGTTCGGCGTTCACCGGAGTGACGGCGAACGCCACCAGACCCATGGAGGCCGCACCCACGGCGGCCACACCGAGGACACCGACCGGGGCTCGCCGCGACCACCGCGACCACCGCGACCACCGCATCCGGCGCGTCGGGTGCTGCGAGCCCTGTCCTGCCGCCTTCTCGGTACGTACACGCGGCTCACGCACACGCGACTCCCCTCGTCAATCGGGTGGGTAATCGGGCTGATCGGGCGCTGACCTGCGGTTGAGCCACCTGGCAAGCCCTGGAGCGGATACGGCGACCATCATTTGTGCCGTGGCTAAAGGTGCTCTAACGCGTGGCTTGCTCTCCTCGCCCCGGCCCGCCCCCGCGCCTCATTAGCCCAGCTTTAGACCGGCCGCCGAGCATGAATCGGACCGTCGGGATGAAGGAGGATGGCGATGAGCGGCTGGCCGGCGCTGGAGAAGTACATCGATCGGGCACCCACCTCGAAGGAGATGATGGGCTGGATCGAACTGATCGTCAGCCAGGGCATTCGCCGGGCGGGTTATTCCGCCGACAGCTGGACCGAGGAGTGGGCCGCCGAGCAGTTCCGGGAAACGGGGCTCGAGGACGTCCGGCTGGAGCCGCTGGACACGCCGGTCTGGCGGCCGCGGTCCGCCGCCTTCGAGATCTGGCCCGCCGGCCGCCCCGGCGAGGGCACCCGCTTCACCGGGCTCGCCCTGCCGTACACCACCCCCACCGAGGGCACCGAGGGGCGGCTGGTGCGGATGGAGGACGGGGAGGTGGGCGGTGGCATCGCCGTCCAGGAGATCGGCTTCACCCAGCTGCCGCAGACGGAGGTGCAGGCCCGCGCCACCGATGCCTACGACCCCGAAGGCGTCTTCCCCGATCTCGTCCAGACCGTGCCGTTCGACCTTCCGCATGTGCTGGACTTCGACATCGCCATCAAGGACGGGGCGACCGCGTACGTCGGGCTGCTGACCGGTGTGCCCTGGGAGACCAGCGACTTCTACTGGCCCTACGACGCCGAGCCGCGCTCGATCCCCGGCATCTGGCTGAGCGGCAGCGACGGCGAGCGGGTCCGTGAGCTGATGGCCTCCGGCGCGTGCGAGGGCCGGATCATCTCCGATGCCACCATCACCGAGGAGGCCACCCACAACGTAGTGGGCACCCTGCCCGGCGCCTCGGACCACTGGGTGATCATCGGTTCACACCACGACGGACCCTGGGCCTCGGCGGTGGAGGACGCGTCTGGGGTGGCGCTCGTCCTGGCGCAGGCCAGGTTCTGGGCGTCGGTGCCCCAAGAGCTGCGCCCGCACAACATGCTGTTCCTGCTGACGTCGGGCCATATGGCCGGGGCCGCGGGCACCCAGGCGTTCATCGCGGCACATCCGGAGCTGTTTCCGCAGGTCGTCCTCGAAATGCACTTGGAACACGCGGCGCGCCAGGCCGTCGTGGTGGACGGTGAGGTCGTGCCCACCGACGATCCGGAGGTGCGCTGGTGGTTCACCACCCAGGCGCCCGCGCTGGAGCGGCTGGTGGCCGATTCCATCGCGGCCGAGGATCTGCGCCGTTCGTGGATCCTGTCGCCGACCGCCTTCGCGCCGAACCCGGCTACCGACGGCGCGTACTTCTACTACACGGGTGTGCCGCTGGTGCAGCTCATCACGACGCCGATGTACATCTTCGACCCGAGGGACACCCCCGACAAGGTGGACCAGCAGAGCCTGGTGCCGCTCACCATGGGCGCGGCGCGGATCATCGCGGGGACGCGCGGCTGTGAGCCGGACACCCTCCGGGTGCCGCTGGAGGCCGGCTGACGGACGTACGGGAGCGACCCGCCGGTTTCCCGGCGGGCCGCCTCGCACGACTACCGTCCTACGGGGTGCGCAGCGCGCACGTGGCCTTGGCCGTCTTGCGCGGGTCGCTCTCGGAGCGGGCGGTGAGGACGACCTTGCCGTGCCGGTCGGCCCCGCTCTTCGCGGTCACGGCCACACCCACGTCGACCGAGCTTCCGGCCTTGGCGGTGGCGAGCCGGTTGGGCAGCCACGCGGACCAGCCCCGGCCGGTGGCCGTGGCCGACAGCCGGTAGACATCCGAGTCCAGATGGGCGCCGCCGTTTCCGGCGCGGCCGGTGTTGGCGAGGTCGAAGGTGCACATGGCGCGGCCCTTCGAGGGGTGGCCCTTCGCCACGCCACGGTCCAGGTCGACGCCGCGCCGCTGCGGCCCGGAGCCGTCCAGGGACTTGACGGCGATGGTGTACGAGAGCACGCCGGACCGGTCGCGCTTCAGGTCCAGCACGTAGAAGTGCAGCCGGTTGGCCTTGTCGATGTACTCGTACTGGCTGCCGGAGTCGGCCCCGGCGTGGAAGAGCGCATCGCTGAGCTGCCGGTAGTCGCCCATGGTGATCTTCTGCGTGGTGCCGTCGGGGCGCTGGAAGTCCACCATGTCGATGTCCTCGGGGTGAGCGTCGATCACCCAGGCGAACGGGGCCTCATCCTTGTTCTTCGTCTTGGTGATCAGCACTCCGTTGTCCGGGGTGAACGAGTCCATGCCCATCCGGTCCACGGCCTCGACGGTGTAGTTGTCGTAGCCGCCGCCGTCGCACAGGGGGTCGGTCTTCCGGTCGCAGGAGGGCGAGAGATCGCTGCCCAGCGTGATGTTGACGCCCGAGAGCCCCTTCTCGCCCGGTGGCGCGGAACGCGCGGTGACCCGGGCGACGGCGAGTCCGGAGTCCGCCAGCGCGTCCCGGTCCAGGCGCAGGACGTTCTTCTCGTCCACGATGCCCAGCTTCAGCTTGTCGCGCAGCACATGCTGGGCGCCCATCGAGCCACCGGCGGTGGCCGGTATCCGCCACCGGGTGTGCGGGCCGCCGGGGCCGTTGAACGAGCCGCGGGAGAGCATGCCCCAGATGCCGGTGTAGGAGCGGCTGAGGGGAGTGCCGTAAGGGTTGTTGTAGTTGTCGCCTATGCCCAGGATGTGGCTGAATTCATGGGCGTACACGGCCATGCCGGAGCTTTCGGCCTGGACGGACGAACCATCCTCCGCGTTGGGCCAGATACGGGCCGCGGCCTGCCACGACGTCCACGGTACGTAGCGGGTCGCCGCCGCGTTGCTCCCGGTGGAGACGGGCGGACCCCATACGGCCGGTACGTCCTGCCGGTCGGCGAACTTCATCTGGCCGAACTCCTGCCAGGTGGACGACTCGTCCTGCCCGGCCCCGAGATAGAAGACGAAGTCGAACTTCTTGGTCTCCTCGGCGCCCACGTCGGCGGTCCAGGCCGCCTTCCCGTCGGTCCGGATGTTCATGTCGCAGGTGTCCCCGGCCGGGCAGGCGCCCGGGTTCATCGAGTCCTCCACCCCGTACTGGTAGGACTTCGCCGGCATGCGGTACACACCGAAGGCCGTCAGGTCGACGCCGATGCGGCCACCGGAGTCCTCCATCCAGTACTCGTTGATGGTGTGCCCGTTGTTGAGCGCGCCGGGCCTGTTGAGGAAATCCTCGTAGAACTGGGGCAGGCGGTCGCGCGGTATGCCGGAGGCGGACGGCTGCGGGTTGCCGAACAGCGTCGATCCCGCCGGCCGGCTGACCGTGAACTCCTCGTCCGGGTAGTCCAGGAGCACCAGCGCGCCCTTGAAGGTGCGCTGGGTGGGCTTGACATCCGGGTCGGCCCAGCGGGTGCCGGGGACCGCGCGGTAGTCGGCCCACGTCATGTCGTCGGGGTTGCGCCAGCGCTGGGGGTCGATCGGGTCGACGAGGGGCGGCCGGGCGCTCGGCGTACGGTCGGGCGTGGCACCCGCGGGCCCGGCTGCGACGGCGGCCAGGGCGGCGAGGAGCGTGGCGACGACCGTTAATCGGCGGACTCGTCTTCGGCGGAGGAACAAGGCTCACCTCTTGTCCGGAAGTGTTGCTCAGACATGACCAGCCGTGCGCACGGTATGACTGCCGCTGCCACGGTAAGCCGGGGGTCGGGGTGACGCCAGAGTGCCGCTGTGGCTTCCACGACGGAAACCGGGAGTGCGCCACCGCGTTGAGGAGCCGCTGACGAGCCGGAATCCCACCGCACACGGCTGCGGAGCACATCGAAAAGCGCGATAGCGTGTACCGGCCAACGGGAAGGCGTCGCCGGCCTCCCTTATGGCGCGACGTGTGGAAACCAGTCCAAGGAGCCCTCTTGACCAGCCCAGAACAGCGCATGGCTGACCTGCTCAAGACCTTCGGTGAGCCATCGGCGTGCACCGCGTACCTGCTGTGCGACCGGCATCCGTCCGACGACGTGGCGTTCACCGTGGTGAGCAAGGACCTGACCAGCCATGACATGACGTTCGCTGAGCTCCGCGACCGTTCGTCGCGCATGGCGAGCGCCCTGGCCGCCCAGGGCGTCGGGGCCGGTGACCGGGTCGCCACCCTGATGGGCAAGTCCGCCGAACTGCTCATCGTGTCCCTCGCCATCTGGCGGCTCGGCGCCGTCCAGGTGCCGCTGTTCACCGCGTTCGCCCCGCCTGCCATCGCGCTGCGCACCGTCGGCAACGGCACCAAGGCGGTCATCACGGACCCCGACCAGCGCCCGAAGCTGGACCCGGAGGCCGGGTTTCCGGGTGAGCGGCCCTGGCAGATCATCACCACCGGCCCGGCCACCGGCACCGACCTCGCCTTCTCCGAACTGCTGGAGGCACACGCACCGCAGCCCGAGCCGGTGGCGGTGGGTGGCGACGCCCCCATCGTGGAACTGTTCACCTCCGGCACCGCGGGCTCCCCGAAGGCCGTACCGATCCCGCTGAACGCCGTCGCGGGCTTCGTGATGTACCAGGAGTTCAGCCTGGACCACCAGCCCACCGACGTGTTCTGGAACGCCGCCGACCCGGGTTGGGCGTACGGCCTGTACTACGCCCTCATCGGGCCGCTCGCCCTCGGCCGGCGCAGCCTGCTGTTCAACGGCCTGTTCTCCGCCGAGAGCACCTGGAACGTGCTGTCCCGCTTCGGCGTCACCAACTTCGCCGCCGGGCCCACCATCTACCGCAAGCTGCGCGCGTCCGGCGGCGCCCCCGGCGACCTGCGGCTGCGCTGCTGCTCCGCGGCCGGTGAACCACTGCCCCCGGACGTCGTCGACTGGGCGCGGGATGCGCTCGGTGTCCCCGTACGCGACCACTACGGCCTGACCGAGACCGGCATGGTCATCGCCAACGCCTGGCACTCGGAGCTGCGCACCGACCTCAAGACCGGCTCCATGGGCCGCCCGCTGCCCGGCTGGTCGGTGAAGATCCTGCGCGAGGACACCAACTCCGCCGAGGCGGCGACGGGCTTCCCCGGCCGGGTGGCGATCGACCTCGAGGCCAGCCCGCTGATGTGGTTCCAGGGCTACCTGGGCTCCCCGGAGCGCACGGCCGAGAAGTTCAGCCCCGACGGGCGGTGGTTCTACACCGGCGACACCGCGGCGCAGGACGAGGACGGCGATCTGTTCTTCTCCGGGCGCGGCGACGACGTCATCCTGATGGCGGGCTACCGCATCGGCCCGTTCGAGGTGGAAAGCGTGCTGCTGGAGCACGACTCCTTGACGGAGGCCGCCGCGGTGGGCATCCCCGACGACGAGTACGGCGAGGTCATCGAGGCATTCGTCGTCCTGCGCCCCGGGGCGCAGCCGGGCGAGGCGCTCGCCGCCGAGCTGCAGCAGCTCGTCCGGGACCGGTTCGCCAAGCACGCGTACCCGCGGCGGATCCACTTCGTGGACGAGCTGCCCAAGACCTCCAGCGGTAAGACGCAGCGCTTCCTGCTGCGTCCGCAGCCGACCACCGGCCGGGGCCGCTGAGGCGGGCCCTGCGGCCGTGGGCCCTGGTCCCCGTGTGCGGCACGGGGACCAGGGCCCTGTCAGGGGCGCACCACGGTCACTCCGCGGAGCGCGACAGTGCCTCCCGTACCGCCTCCTCCGTGCGTCCCACCACCGCGGAACCGTCGTCGGCGGTGATGATCGGCCGCTGGATCAGCTTGGGGTGTTCGGCGAGCGCCGCGATCCAGCGGTCGCGCGCGCTCTCGTCGCGCGGCCAGTCCTTCAGCCCCAGCTCCTTCGCCGCGGCCTCCTGCGTCCGGGTGATGTCCCACGGTTCGAGTCCGAGCCGGGCCAGCACGCCGCGGATCTCGTCCTGAGTGGGTACGTCCTCGAGGTAGCGGCGGACGGTGTACCCGGCGCCCTCCGCGTCGAGCAGACTGAGCGCGCTGCGGCACTTCGAGCACGCCGGATTGATCCAGATCTCCATGGCGCAACCGTACCGCGAGACCTCTCCCGGCACGCCTGTCGAATCCCGGTCATCTGGCGTCTGACCAGGCTGCTTTGTCAGTGCCCCGCCGTAGAATGGAGGCATTGAAAGAGAGCGTGACCGACTGTCCCAGGAGGATGCCGATGGCCGCTGCCGTAACCCCTCTTCCGGACCTGCCGAGCTTTACGACCCTGCCGAAGAAGCGCATGCCCGCCGGGCGTCCGCGTGAGTGGTACGAGACCCACAACCGCCGGCTGAAGGCCATGCGCCTGGCCATCGCCCTGCTCAACTCCGGTGTCTACCGCCCCGAGCAGGCGCGCAACCGCAAGATACGCGCCACCGCGGTCCGGATCGGGGTGCACCCGCCGTCCAACATTACGTGCCGCATGGTGCGCTCGCTCCTCCAGGAACACGACCGCTGACCGAACCGGGCCCCCGCCGCGTCCTCTTCACGAGGGCGTGGCGGGGGCCGTCCCCCAACACTCCGATTCCCTTCTCACCCCGCCATCTTCAGGCGCTCGACCTTCGGCAGCAGGAACGCATAGGTGGCGGCGCCGAGCAGGGCCACACACCCCGCCAGGGTCAGGGGCAGCACGAACGAGTGGGTGATGCCCTTGAGTACCCCGAGCAGCAGCGGGGAGAGAATGCCGGCGATGTTCGACGCCGTGTTCTGGATCCCGGCGATCGAGCCGACGTGTGCGCTCGTCGGGGCCACATCGGCGGGCAGCGCCCAGACGCTCGCCGCCGCGAAGGTGGAACAGAAGTAGGAGACCGACAGCGCGGTCAGGGCCGTGCCGATGCCCGGCGAGATGACCGCGAGTGCGATCACCGAGGTGCCCAGCAGCCCGCCGACCAGCGGGATCTTCCGCGCCTTCGTACGCTCGGTGCCGCGGCGCACCAGCCAGTCGGAGAACAGGCCGCCGCTCCAGCCGCCCATCATGGACGCGATGCCGGGAATCATGCCGAGGAACCCGAAGGAGAGCGCGTCGAGGTGGTATTCGTCCACCAGATAGGTCGGGAACCAGGTGATGAAGAAGTACGCGACGAAGTTGACGCAGAAGAAGCCGAGCATCATCGCCCAGATCATCCGGAAGCGGAACAGGTCCCGCCAGCCGATCCGGGCGCTCGCCGCGGCCTCCTCGGCCGTCTCCTTCTCCTGTCCCGACTCGATGTACTCCCGCTCCGTGGCGCCCAGCTTCGGGTGGTCCTTCGGGTCGCGGTAGTAGAGCCACCAGCCCAGCGCCCACAGCACACCGAGACCGCCCGCGATGGCGAACGCCCAGCGCCAGCCGAGGCCGGTGACCACCAGGGTCACCAGGGGGATGGACAGGGCGCCGCCGACCGCGTTGCCGTTGTTGAAGGTCGCCGAGGCGAAGCTGCGCTCGGAGGCCGGGAACCAGCGGGAGACCACCTTGGCGCTGGCGGGGAAGCTGGGTGCTTCGCCGAGGCCGAGCAGGGCGCGCAGCCCCACCAGCGACGCCACGCCACGGGCCATGCCCATGGCCGCGGTGGCCAGCCCCCACCACAGGCTCGCGATCGCGAGCATGATGCGCGGGCCGACCTTGTCGGCGAGCCAGCCGCCGGGCATCTGCCCGAAGGCGTACGTCCAGAAGAACGCCGACAACAGCAGTCCGCCGACCCCGTCGGACAGGCCGAGGTCATCGGTGATGTGCGGGAGCGCGACGCTGAGCGTGGCGCGGTCGATGTAATTGATGGTGATGCCGGCGAACAGCAGCCCGAGGACGACGAAACGGACCTTGCCGCCGCGTCCCCCCGGTCTCTTCGGCGCGGCCGTGGCGGGCGCCGGTGCGGAGGTCTTGCCGAGAGCCATCGCGCTCACACCCCCGCCGACGGCCGGACGCCGCCGCTGACGACACCGTTGACCACATTCCGCGGGGCCTCGCCCGACAGTACCCGGTCCACGCTCTCGACGAGCCGCGCGCGGATGGCGTGGTACGCCTCGACCGTCACCCCGGCCGTGTGCGGGGTGAGCAGCACATCGGACCGGCCGCGCAGCGGCGAGTCGGCGGGCAGCGGCTCCTCGGCGAACACATCGAGCGCGGCGCCTGCCAGCTGCCCCGAGTCCAGGGCCTTGACCAGTGCGTCCTCGTCCAGCACACCGCCGCGTCCCGCGTTGAGGACATACGAGCCCCGGGGCATCCGGGACAGCAGGGCCTCCCCGACGACACCACGGGTGGCCTCGTTCAGCGGCATGTGCAGGGTGAGCACATGGGAACGGGCGGCGAGGTCGTCCAGGCTCACATACGTACGGTCCGGCTCGGAGGTCACCGGGTCGTGCACCAGGACGTCGCTCCCGAACCCGTCGAGGCGGCGCGCCACGGCGCGGCCGATGCTGCCGAACCCGGCGATGCCCACCGTGAGCGCGGACAGATCGCGTCCCCGCAGCCCCTCGGGCCCCCAGCCACCGGATTCGATCTTCGCGTGACCCGCCGAATAGCGGCGCAGGAGGGAGAGCAGAGCGCCCACGGTCCAGTCGGCCACGGCGTCGGTGTTGAAGCCGGGGAGGTTCGCGACCGGTATCGAGTGCTCGGCGGCGGCGTGGTGGTCGACGCCGTCGAAGCCGACGGCCACCGACTGCACGAGGCGGCAGCGCCGCATTCCGCCGAGTAGTTCCGCGGTGATGCGGCGCTCCTTCTCCAGCGGGGCGAGCACGATCGTCGCGTCGGCGAGCGCGTCCCGGTGCTCGTGCGGGTCCGCGTCCGGCCCGATCTCGGTGATGCGCAGATCGGGGTGGCCGGGCAGCAGCCGACGTAGTTCGTCGGCGCCGAGATCGTTCAGGTGGTACAGGGTCACGAGATGTTCGGACATCACATGCGGCTCCTGGAGTGATGTGGTGGGGCCCTGGGGGGTGGCATGAGTTTTCGCCACGGTTACGATCGCTGTCAACGGTTAACCGAAAACGGAAAACGGTTTTCCGAGTGAGGAGTCAGGCACATGGACCGTCAGCGCACCGTCGTCACCGCGCTCACCACGCCGTTCACCCCAAGTGGCGATCTCGACCTGGACGCGGCACGCGCCCAGTACGGCTTCGCCGCCCGCACCACCGGACAGCTGCTCGTGGGCGGAACCACCGGAGAGTTCCCCGCGCTGAGCGAGGGCGAGCGGCTGCTGCTCGTCGAGACCGCGTTGCAGGAGGCGGGTGCCGACGGAGTGATCGCGCACATCGGCGCCGCCGACGCACACACCGCCGTCCGGCTCACCCGGGCCGCCGTGGCGGCCGGTGCGCGCCGCCTCGCCGCACTCACCCCGTACTACCTGCCCGCGAACGCGGACGAACTGGAGACGTACTTCAGCCGGATCCGGCTCGCCGCCCCCGACGTCCAGCTGTACGCGTACCTCTTCCCCGAGCGCAGCGGACTGACGGTCGGGCCGGTGGAATTCGGCAAGCTGGCCGCCTCGTGCGGGCTGGCCGGCGTCAAGCTGAGCGGCGCCCCCTCCACCGAGGTGGCCGCGTACCGCGCCGAACTCCCGGAGGAGTTCGAGGTCTACTCGGGCAACGACCAGCGGCTCGCCGACGTCCTGGCCGCCGGTGGCGCCGGGGTGGTCTCGGGCTGCTCGGCCGCCTTCCCCGAACCCTTCCTCGACCTGGCCGCTGCGCTGCGCGACGACACCACCGACCCCGCCCGGCTCGCCGCCCTCCAGGACCTGGTGGACCGTACCGTCGGTCTCCTCGGCCCCAGCATCGGCCGGATCAAGCACGCCCAGACGGCCCGCGGGCTGCCCGCCGGAACTTCCCGGATGACCGTGGGTGACCCGGACCGGGCCACCGCCGCCGACATCGAGGCGCTGGCCGGCGAGGTGTCCTGCCGCCCGGCCTCCTGAGCCGACCGCTCCTGGAGCGGGTCAGTTCACGGGCAGCGGCTGCTCCGCCCAGATGCACTTGCCCGTCGGGGTGAAGCGGGTGCCCCAGCGGTGGGAGAGCGCGGAGACCAGCTGGAGGCCCCGCCCGCCCTCGTCGGTGTCCGAGGCCCGGCGGATCCGCGGCGTGGTGGGGCTGCCGTCCGACACCTCACAGATCAGGCTGCGGCTGCGCAGCAGGCGCAGCCTGATGGGGCCCTTGGCATGCCGGACCACATTGCCGACCAGCTCGCTGACCAGCAGCTCCGTGGTCATGGCCAGCTCGTCCAGCTGCCAGGCGCCGAGCTGGTCACGGACATGGTGGCGGGCCTCCCCGGCGGCGATCGGCGCATCGGGCAGCCGCCACGAGGCGATGTTGTCCGCGGTCATCGAATGCGTCCGGGCCACCAGCAGCGCCGCATCGTCCTGGGTACGCGACTGCTCGGGCAGCAGTGCGGCGACGAGTGTGTCGCACAGCCGGTCGAGATGGCCGAGGACACGCCCGTCGCCCCCGTCCACCGCCGAACCGCCGTCGTCGGTGGCCCTCGGACGCGGAAGCAGGTCCGGTGTCCTGGCCAGCGCCTCGGCCAGGATGCGGGAGAGGTACGCCATGCCGTGGTCGATGTCACGGGTCGCGGACTCGATCAGCCCGTCCGTGCACAGCACCAGGATGCTGTCCTCCGGCAGCTGCACCTCGATGGTCTCGAACGGCGGCGTCGCGGCGCCGAGCGGCGGGTCGGGGGAGAAACCGGGGGAGTGCACCGTGCCATCGGGGTGGATGATGGCGGGCGGCGGATGCCCCGCGCACGCGAAGGCGCACACGCTGGTCGTCGGGTCGTAGATGGCGTACAGACACGTGGCGTAGAAGTCGTCGCCGAGCGCCCCCACGAGATCGTTGAGGTGGGTCAGCAGCTCATCGGGCGGCAGCTCCAGATCGGCCAGCGTGTGCACGGCGGTGCGCAGCCGCCCCATGGTGGCCGCCTCGGACAGCCCATGGCCCATGACGTCGCCGATGACCAGCGCCACCCGCTCCCCGGACAGCGGGATCAGGTCGTACCAGTCGCCACCGACCTCCATGCCCTCCCCGGCCGGCAGATAGCGCGCGGCGGCCGTGACGGCGGGCAGCGCGGGCAGGGTACGGGGAAGCAGCCCGCGCTGCAGCTCCTGGGCGCGGGTGTGCTCGGCGTCGTACAGCCGGGCCCGCTCCAGCGCCTGGGCGACCAGCCCGCTGATCGCGGTGAGCAGGGTGCGCTCCTCGTCGGAGAAGTGGCGCGGCCGGTCGAAGGAGACGACGCAGTAGCCGGCCTGCTGGTCGGAGGCCACCAGGGGGAGGAACGCCCACGCCTTCTTCCCGCTCAGCGGCAGATAGCCGACCACCTCCGGGAAACGCTTGGCGTAGTCCTCGGGCGAGGAGATGAACAACGGGGCGCGGGAGCCGAGGATCTGGACGACGGGCGTGTGGAGCGGGGCCTCCGGCGGCACGGGGATGTTGTCGAGGACGCTCAGAAACGCGTCCGAGTAGCCGGTGGCACCCACCACCCGCAGCCGCTTGTCCTCGATGAGCTGGCAGATCATCCCGGTCGCCCCGAACGGCGGCAGCACTCGGTCCGCGACCGCCTTCACCACGTCCTGCGTGGTCAGTGCCTCGGCGAAGGCACTGGTCAACTCGGCGATCCGGGTGGCGCGTTCGGTGGCGGCCTGTGCGGCGGCCGAGCGCTCGGCGTCCAGCGCCCGGCGGTCGGTGACGTCCGTGATGTGCACCGTCATCCCGTCCGGCACCGGGACCAGCCGGATGTGGTACCAGCGGTTGCTGCGCGGCCAGCGGGCGTGGAAGTCGATGGGCGCCCGCGCCGCCGCCGCCCGCCGGAACCGTGGCTCCACGCCGATCGCCCGCGCCCGCGGAAGCTCCCACAGCACTTGGCCCCGCAGTTCCCCGGAGGCCCCGAGGAAACGCTCGGCCTCGACGTTGCCGAACGTGACCCGCCCGTCCTCGTCGACCACCAGGAACCCGTCGCCCATGTACCGCAGGGCGCGGCTGAAGGCGTCCCGGGAACGGCGGGTCTCGGTGATGTCCCACAGCGTGCCGACCACCCGGGCCGGAACACCGTCCACCCGGGCGGCCACGGTCCCGCGCGCCTGCACCCAGCGGTACGCCCCGTCGGGCTGCCGCACCCGGTATTCGACGCTGTACTCGCTGCGGCCGCGCAGCGACTCGGCGCTGGAGACCGCCTGCACCCAGGGCATGTCCTCGGGGTGGATGGCGCCCAGCCAGGTGTTGACCTGGCCGTCGAAGGTGCCGGGCTCGAACCCCAGCAGCGTCTGCGCCTGGTCGTCGCAGGTCAGGGTGGCGCCGCGGAGATCCCACTCCCAGGCGCCGATGCGCGCCGTACGCAGCGCCCGCTGGAGCCGGGGGCCGGACAGCTGCTCCGCCGGCCGCCGGACCCGGCCGGCGTCCGCGGTGGCCGCCGCCCGCAGCCGCAGCCGCTGGGCCAGCCAGCCGGTGACCGTCCGGGCCAGCTCGCGCTGGGCCGCGTCACCTGCCCGCGGGGTGGACGTCAGCACCGACAGCACCGCGAGGGGTGGCCCGCCGTTCATCGGCACCGGGATGGCCGCCATGCAGACGCCCGGCGGGATGCTCCGGGCGAGCGAGTCGCGGCCTGCCGGGTCGGTGGCCCACAGGGCGGCGCCGCCGTGGAAGGCGGTCATCGGAGCGACCGACTCGCCCCACTCGAGCGTCTGCCACGCCCCGGGCAGCGGGCCGCTGAGGCCAGTGGTGGCCGCCAGCCGCAGGCCCAGCCCGTCCGGCCTGCGCAGATGTGCCATGCCGCCCAGCCCCTGAAGCCCGGACACCAGATGGTCCAGCGCCAGCCGCAGCAGATCCGCGTCGCCCAGTCCTTCACTCGCGGTTTCGAGCAGCCGCAGCCGTGCCCGCTCCACCTCCCGGGCCGGGGCGTGCTCCTGCGCCGCGGCGTTGTCCTGTACCGGGTGCCGTTCGTTTGCACCCACGCGATCACCTGCGCTCTGCGAGGCCCGGACGGACTGGCCCGGCCTCGCCGGTCAGTCTCTCTATAAGAATATGTCCGCATTTTCAAGCGTTTCACCCTCCGTGGCGATATCCATTCGCCGCGGAGGGAGTGCCGTGAAGGGCCCTTCCGGGCCGTGTCCGCCGTCGCCGCGCACCACCCCCGTCCGCGCCCATGACCGGGATGGACATGGCCTCGCTGTGCGTGGCGGTACTCGGCGCCTGGGTGCGTCCGTGCTGCGGGCCGCCCGCGTACGGCGCCGTGGCCCGGCCCCGCCCCGGTTCGCGACGCGGACGTCTCCTTCGCGCAGATGATGATCGACCACCACAAGGGCGCGATCACCATGGCCGGGGACGAGCAGAAGAAGGGCCGCAACGCCAAGGCCAAGAAGCTCGCCGGGGACGTCATCAAGAACCAGTCCACCCTGGTGACCACCCTGCGGAAGATCCTCGACCGGCTCTGAGCCGCGGCAACCGCCGCGCCCCGGGGAGTGGCTACACCATCCCCGGGGCACAGCCCACCACCACGGGAAGCAGTGGGAGGGCCACAGCGGCCGTGGCCACCGCGCACCGAAGCGCGGGATGGGGGCGGCGGTGCGGGCCCAGCATGCGGTGCATCCGGACCAGGGCGCCGGGGCCACCGGCCGCGAACGCCCCGCGGGGGGTACGGCCCGCCGCCATCTCGTACAGTCCCGTGGCGAGCGTCTCGCGCGGGTGGCGGCGCAGCGCGCGGTCGTCCGCCGCCATCTCCAGCAGCATTGCCGTCTGCTCCCGGGCGGCGCGGGCCAGCGGCAGCCACCGGAAGGCCCTGGCGAACGCCTCGGCGGCGGCCAGCGCCAGATGGTGGCGGCCCGCGATGTGTGCGCGCTCGTGGTCCAGCGCGGCGTCGAGCTGGGCGCCGGACAGCACGCGCAGCGCGCCCGTGCTGACGACCACGCGCGGGCAGCGCCCCGGCAGGCAGTACACGGCGGGCAGCTCATGGTCGAGGACGGTGGCGCGCAGCCGCGCCGAGCGACGGCCGACCAGGTCCAGTACGCCCAGGTGGCGGGAGCGGGCCCGGCGCGCCCGCAGCACCTCGTGGCCCAAGCGGACGAACGTGAGCAGCGCCACCAGGAGCGGCAGCACGGCGGCCGGGACGTCGAAGGGGCCTGGCACCGGGATGCGGGCGTGCCACGTCAGCCCGCAGAAGTGGCCTAGCCGGACACTCCCGCATCGAGGTGCCCGGTCGGGACGGCGAGGTGGTAAGCGGCCAACGCCATCGCGACCGTGAACGACAGCGTCAGACCCTGCCAGGCGGCCACCGCGAGTGCGGGGGAGCGGTGCGGCCAGCTGCTGCGCAGCAGGGCCCGCGGGGCCGGGGTGCCGACCGCGGCCGCGTAGCAGGCCAGGACGAGCGCCGGAATCACTCCTGGTTCCGTCGCCCGGCCGCCCGCAGCGCCTTGCGCAGCGCGCTGACCTCCTCGGGGCCCATCTGCTCGACGAAGTGGGCGAGGGCCGCGGGGCGGTCCTGACTGGTGCCCAGCGCGTCCTCCATCAGTGCGGCGGAGTACTCCTCACGGCTGCGCACCGGCGAGTACAGCCAGGCCCGGCCCTCCTTGCCGCGCTGCAGCCACCCCTTGTTGTAGAGGATGGTGGCCACGGTCATCACCGTGGTGTAAGCGACCGGCCGCTGTGTGTTGATGTCGTCGACTATCTCCCGCACCGTCGCCGGACGCCGCCACGTCCACAGACGGTCCATGATCTCCGCCTCGAGATCCCCCAGCCGCCGCATGGACGCTTCCTTCCGCCGTCAGACGCTTACCTCCGTTAGTACGGAGGCCCATAGTAGAGAGCCGTCATCCGAGGGGGACACCGGGGGGAATGCCGGGTGGGCCGAGAAGATCGCCGATGATCCGGATCGTCGGGTGCTCCGCCCCTGGCCAAAGCCTCAACTGGCCTTGCGCACGATAGGATTGACCGGACGCGTATTCAACACGGGCAAGGCGAAAGGGAAGTCTGGATGAGTGGTCTGAACAAGGGGCTCGGGAAAATCGAGGTGGCGCTCAAGTGGGACCCCAGCCCCAGCGGGGAGCCGGCCAATGATCTCGACATCGTCGCCGGGACCTACCGTGCGACCGATCCGTACGGTGAGCCCGCGTATCTGGTGCACTTCGACAGCCGGTCGCCCGACGGCACCATCTACCTCAATAGGGACAGCCGCACCGGCCAGGGGCTGGGCACCGACGAGGCGATGACCCTGGAGTTCGAGCGGCTGTCCGAGGAGTACTCCCGCGTCGTGGTGGGGGTGGCCATCCAGCAGAGCGGCGGGCCGAAGACCTTCGGCGATGTCCGGAACGCCGGCGTCCGGATTGTTGAGGGATATACCGAGCTGATGGAAGGCGATTTCACCGGCGTCTCCGGAGCCACAGCGGCCACGGTAGCGGAGTTCACCAGGGACGAATCGGGGGAATGGGGAATCCACACCGTCATCCGCGGATTCACCGTCGACCCGGAAACCTTTACGGATGTGATGGGCAAGGATTATTCCTGACCGCACTTGTGCGCTTTCCCCGTCGCCCGGGCACACTCCGTTACGGGCCGATGTGAATCATTGACGCCCAGAACAGCGGTCGGGCGTAGCGCCGTTCAGCCCGCAGCCCCTGGACCGCCCGGTGCAGCGCGTGCGCCGAACCGGCCGTCGACCCCGCCGCGCCCAGCGCCCCGTACACGTCCCGGGCGAGAGCGGGCGTGATCGCGTCCTTCAGCGTCCACAGGCTGCCGATCACATGGCGGTAGCCGCACAGCTGGAATGCCGAGGCGAGCGTGATCACTTCGTCGACCAGCGCGGTGCCGGGCGTGGCGGTGTGGCAGGCGGACAGGCAGGCGAACTCCGCCTCGTCCAGCCGCTGAGTGGCCAGATCGTGCACGGTCAGCTCACCGCCGTGCAGCAGCAGCCCGCCGGCCGACGGATCCTCGGGGTCGTACGAGCCGTGGCACGCCAGATGCGCGTACGGATGGGTGCGCAGCGCGGCGAGTACGGCCTCGGGGGTGGCGTCCGCGCCCAGCAGCCGCGACTGCCCGACCGGCAGCCCGGCCACCTCGGCCAGCTCGTCGTCGACCGCGGGTAGCGGCTGAAGGGCGGCGCCCGCCGCACCGGGCGGCGGCGTGGACGCGCCCACGACGGCCAGTGTGGGCGGCTTGCCGGACGGTGCCGCCCGGTCCCGGGCGTGCAGCAGGGCGCCCAGCGTGGGCGTGTACGACGACACCACGCGGTCCTGCACATGGCTGCCGTCCGAGGGGCGGCGCGCCGCGTGCAGCGGCAGCAGGGCCAGGGGCCCGGTGGGACACCACCACAGACGTGGCCATTCCTTCTCCCCGGCCTCCGGAGCCACCGGCCGGTCCAGCCCGAGCCGGGTGAGCACGGGGCCCGCGATGTGCAGCCACAGCCACTCCAGCGTGTCCCTCATGGTCCGCTGGTGGGCGTCCGCGTCGGCCAGGCCCGCGACGGAGGACAGCGCCGCGACCGCGGCGTGGAAGCCCTCGGCGCGGCTGCTGACCTCGGTCCGGGTGATCCCGGCAAGCGGCAGCAGCTCGACGCCGGTCCCGCCCTCGGCGCCGGCGCTCAGCAGCAGGGCGTCGCAGCGCAGCTCGGCGATGTTGAGCACCACCACTGGTCCCTGCGCGGCCACCGTACGCAGCCGCCCCCAGTCGAGCGGCCGGTGGAACCGCTCGAAGCCCTCGCGTCCCCGGATCTCGGCCAGGAGAGAGTCGAACTCGGCCGTCAGGGCGGCGCGTTGCTCGGCGCTGCCACGCTCCTCGATCAGCTCGGCGCACACCCGCTCGAACCGCCCGGCCAGCTCGGGAGCCGCCGCGGCCAGCTCATGGTGGCGCCCGCGCAGCCGCAGTGCCTGGGCGAGCAACACCCCACGGCCCTGTTCGAGCCGTACCAGCGCCTCTTCGGGACGGCCCGCGCTGATCTCGACGGCGGCGGCGCTGCAGGCAAGCGACGGCAGCTCGCGCAGCCGTACCTCCCTCGACCGCCGGTCCAGCGCCCGGCCGGTGAGCTTGGGGAGCAGATCGTCCAGCGCGACTCCGAACGCCCGTGTGGCCTCGGGCAGTTCGCCGGAATACGCGCCGTTCAGCCCCCACAGGTAGGCCGCCCTCAGCCGGATCCGGATGTCCTCGCCCGGGGCGAGCGCGGTGGCACGGAACTGCCACATGGCGGCGAGCAGATCCCCCGGGGCGTGTGTGATTCCCGAACGCGCCGTGAGGAGTGCCCCCAGCTCCATGCTCGCCGCCTGCCAGTGCGGGCTGGTATCCGGAGTCGTGTCGAGTACCGCCCGCAGTATCCGGATGCCACGGTCGACCTCGGGGATCCGCTCGGTGTGCCTCCCGCGCGCTCCGAGGGCGACGGCCAGCTTGATCCGCATCACGGGGTGGTCGTGCTGATGGGTCGGCGTGGTGGCCACCGCGTGCTCCAAGTGGCGGATGGCCTCGGCGAGTTCCTTGAGTTCGCCATGTGCCTGGAAGCGTGCGTGCAGTACGGCGGCCAGGTTGGTGAGCATCTGCCCGTAGTGGGGTGACAGGGGAGTGCCGCCCGCCATCGCGTTCCGGGCGGCCGCGGTCGCGGCGTCGAGATCGGCCGGACTGCCGGTGTTGACGTACTGGTCGAGGAGGGCGAGGCCCAGCAAGGAGTACGCCGGACACCGCAGCGCGTCGTCGGCCACGGTCCGTAGGACCTCCCGCAGCAGGCCGATGGCCTCGGTCAGGTCGCCGAGGTGGCCGGTGGCCTCGAAGCGCATGCGCAACAGATTGCCCAGGCTGATCCTGTGGCCTTCGTGGTCCGGAGCGCCGGCGGGCGTGGCGTCCAGGGCCGCGCGTACGTCCGCGATGGAGGTGTCCAGAACGCCCGGCGCCCCTGCCAGGTTGTACCGGGCCATGCGCCCGGCCGGCGTGGCGTCGTGGGCCGCGGGGGCGGGCGGTGCCACTTTGGCCTGCGCCTCGGCCAGCGCTCTCAGCGCCGCGGCGGGTGGCTCCTCGTCGTCAGGAAACGCCGCCACGGCCTGCCGCATCAGCGCGACCGCCGCGGTGATCAGCGTCTGATCCCCGGTGAGATCGAAGAGCGTGGCCAGCGCGGAGCCCTCGTTGCAGAGGATCCCGGGGGCATCCTTCTCGGGCGCCATCTCCCGCGCGTGCCGGAACATCTCGGCGGCCCGCCACAGGCCGGCCTGGTCCCGGGCGGACGCGCTGCTGGACAACAGCACGACGGCTATCGCGTGCAGCATCTTCCAGGCCGGTGCCACGCGCGCGGTCGTGCCGGCCAGCGCCTCCCTGAGCGGCCGGGGGAGGGCGGCGGGCCGCAACGCGTGCAGGACCGAGAAGAGGAAGCCCGAGGCGATGCTGTCCTCCCCGGCCTCGGCCTCGGGGGCGTGCGGGTATCGAGCCAGGTGGAAGCAGGCCGCCAGATAGACCGCCTCGATGTCCACCTCGGCCGGGGTGACCTGCGCGGGCGTCAGACGGCCCCGGGCGCGGTCGACGATTCCGGCCATGTTGCGCAGGGTCTCCTGGGACAGCACCGACTCCCGGCTGTCGCCGGAGAACGGGAGGCTGCGGTCGGGATCGGCCATCGCCTCGCGGATCAGCCGGCGCAGATTTTCATCCATATAGTCCCCCATGGGCGTCATTGTGACGCGCACCGTCCCCGCGCGAGGGCGGAACGACGTGATCCGCGGCGTACCGCGCCGGGTGTACGACGCGTTGCCGGATACTCCTTGAGAAGCAGGACGGAATCCGTCTGATGTCAGCGCCCGTGTCGGGATCTCATGCCTAGGGTTCTGTCATGGATCTCCGAAAGACCCTGCGCGGTCGGCGACTGCTCGCGACGGCGGCCGCCGTCGCCGTCCTCGCGGGCACGGGCACCTGGGGCGCCGCCGTAGCCGCCGACGACGGGCCGGCCGTGCACCGTGAGGACCGGGTGCTGGACATGCCGGGGACGCGCCTCGACACCTCGTACTTCACCGCAGGTCCGGGCCGCCACCCCGCGGTGCTGCTCGCCCATGGCTTCGGGGGCAGCAAGGACGACGTCCGGGAGCAGGCCGAGGAGCTGGCCCGGGACGGTTACGCCGTGCTGACCTGGTCGGCGCGTGGCTTCGGCAAGTCGACCGGCAAGATCGGGCTCAACGACCCGGACCATGAGGTGGCCGACGCCCGGCGGCTCATCGACTGGCTGGCCAAGCGGCCCGACGTGCGGCTCGACGCCCGGGGCGATCCGCGCGTGGGCGTCGCCGGCGCCTCGTACGGCGGAGCGCTGTCCCTGCTCGCCGCGGGGTACGACCGGCGGGTCGACGCCATCGCGCCCGAGATCACGTACTGGAACCTGGCCGACTCGCTCTTCCCGAACGGCGTCTTCAAGAAGCTGTGGGCCGGGCTCTTCTTCACCACCGGCTCGGCCGACCTCTCCGCGGGCGGACAGGCGGGCCAGGACTCCCAGGACGCGCCCGGATCACAGGGCGGCGGTGGCGGCCAGGGCGGTGGAGGCGGTCAGGGGGCCGGTGGTCAGGGGGCTCAGGGCGGCCAGGGGAGCGGCCAGGCCGCGCCGAGCGCCCCGGGTGCCGCGGACGGGCGGAATCAGGGGTGCGGACGGTTCGAGAAGCAGCTGTGCGCGATGTACGAGCGCGTCGCGGTCGCCGGGAAGCCGGACGACGCGGCCCGGCGCATGCTGGAGGCCCGCAGCCCGTCCGCCGTGGGCGACCGGATCAAGGTCCCGACGCTGATCTTCCAGGGCCAGTCCGACTCCCTCTTCCCGCTCGGCCAGGCCGATGAGATGGCGAAGGCGGTCAAGGCCAACGGCGCCCCGGTCGACGTCGACTGGACGGACGGGGGACACGACGGCGGCGACCGCGAGACCGGGCGCGTCCAGTCACGCACCCGGGACTGGTTCGACCGCTACCTCAAGGGCGACCGGGGCACCGACACCGGGCCCGCCTTCCGGGTCACCCGCGCCGGCGGCGTCGACTCCACCAACGGCGCCGTGCAGATGCGCGGCGCCACCGGCGACCGCTACCCGGGCCTGGAGGACAGCCGGCGGACCGTGGCGCTGCGCGGCCGCGAGCAGTCGTTCGCGAACCCGCCCGGCGGCGGGCCGCCGTCGGTCTCCACGGTGCCGGGCATCGCCGCGCTGTCCCAGGCGTCCTCGTTCGGGATCGGCGTCTCCCTCGACATCCCCGGCCAGTTCGCCCGCTTCGACTCCGCGCCCCTCGAGCAGACCCTGCGGATCACCGGGGCACCCGAGGTGAAGGTCCGTGTGCGGGCGGACACCGACGACGCCGTGCTGTTCGCCAAGGTGTACGACGTCGGGCCGGACGGACAGCAGACGTTGCCCTCCCAGCTCGTCGCCCCCGTCCGCGTCACCGACGCGAAGAAGGGGAAGACCGTCACGCTGCGGCTGCCGGCCGTCGACCACGAGGTCATCGCGGGCCACTCGCTGCGGCTCGTGCTCGCCTCCACCGACCTCGGGTACGCCTCCCCGGTCCAGCCCGCCACGTACCGCGCCGCGCTCGCGGGCGACGGACTCACCGTGCCCACCGCGTCCGGGGTGCACGACGAGCCCGCACCGCTGCCGTGGTGGGTGTGGGGGCTGCCGCTGGGCGGCGCCGTGGTGGCGCTCGCCCTGCTGCTGACCGGCCGTCGGCCGACCGCCGCGCCGCCGCCGGACCCCGCGCTGACCGACGTACCGCTGCAGATCACCGACCTCAGCAAGCGCTACGCCAAGTCCGCCGACCGGTATGCCGTACGCGACCTCTCCTTCCGCGTCGAGAAGGGACAGGTGCTCGGACTGCTCGGGCCGAACGGCGCGGGAAAGACCACCACGCTGCGCATGCTGATGGGGCTCATCAGCCCGGACGGCGGAGAGATCCGCGTCTTCGGCCAGGCCATCAGGCCCGGCGCGCCCGTCCTGTCCCGGGTGGGCGCCTTCGTCGAGGGAGCGGGCTTCCTGCCGCACCTGACCGGACGCGCCAACCTGGAGCTGTACTGGCGCGCCACCGGGCGGCCCGATGAGGACGCGCACCTCGACGAGGCCCTGGAGATCGCGGGCCTGGGCGACGCGCTGGAGCGCGCGGTACGCACGTACTCGCAGGGCATGCGGCAGCGGCTCGCCATCGCCCAGGCCATGCTGGGCCTGCCGGATCTGCTCATCCTGGACGAGCCGACCAACGGCCTCGACCCGCCCCAGATCCGCGAGATGCGCGAGGTCATGATCCGGTACGCGGCCGAGGGCCGCACGGTGATCGTCTCCAGCCATCTCCTGGCCGAGGTCGAACAGTCCTGCACCCATCTGGTCGTCATGGACCGCGGCCGGCTGGTGCAGGCAGGCCCGGTCGGGGAGATCACCGGCACCGGGGAGAGCCTGCTGGTCGGTCACGAGGGCGAGCTGAGCGACGCCCTGGTCGACAAGGTGAGCGACCTGCCCGGCATCACCTCCGCGGCGCGCACCGACGCCGGCCTGCTCGTCCTGGTCGACGGCGCCACCCCGGCGCGGTTGCTCGCCGAGCTGGTGCGGCTGGAGATCCCGGTGACCAGCTTCGGGCCCAACCGGCGCCTGGAGGACGCGTTTCTGACGCTGATCGAAGGAGGATCCGCATGAGCGGCACCGCGACGGAGGCGGCGCCCGGCTACCGGGCGCGCCACACCCTGCCCCTGCGGGTCGAGGCGGTACGGCAGCTGCGCCGGCGCCGCACCCTGGTGATGGGCGTGGTGCTGGCCGCGCTGCCGTTCGTCCTCGTCGCCGCGTTCGCGATCGGCGGCACCCCCGAGGGACGGGACGACCGGGTCACCCTGATGGAAACCGCCACCTCCTCGGGCGCCAACCTCGCGGCCACCGCGCTCTTCGTCTCGGCGGCCTTCCTGCTGGTCGTGCCCGTGGCGCTGTTCTGCGGTGACACCGTCGCCTCGGAGGCCAACTGGTCCTCGCTGCGCTATCTGCTGGCCGCGCCCGTGCCCCGGGCGCGGCTGCTGGCCGGAAAGCTGGCCGTGGCGCTGGCGTTCAGCGCGGCCGCGATGGTGCTGCTGCCGTTCGTCGCGCTGCTGGTGGGGACGGTGGCGTACGGCTGGGGGCCGCTGCGCCTGCCCACCGGCGGCGAGCTGGCCACGGGTGATGCGCTCACCCGGCTCGCCCTGGTGGTCGCGTACATCTTCCTGTCCCAGCTGGTCACCGCCGCCCTCGCGTTCTGGCTGTCGACCGTCACGGACGCACCGCTGGGCGCGGTGGGCGGAGCGGTCGGGCTGACCATCGTGGGCAATGTGCTGGACGCCGTCACGGCGCTGGGCTCCTGGCGCGAGTTCCTGCCCGCGCACTGGCAGTTCGCCTGGGCCGACGCACTCCAGCCCCACATGGAGTGGGGTGGAATGCTGAAGGGGACGGCGGTGTCGGTGACGTACGCGCTGGTGCTCGTCGCCCTCGCCTTCCGCGGCTTCGGCCGGAAGGACGTGGTGTCCTAGCCGGGGCCGTGGCGGGTACCGCCGTGACGGTCGGCCGGTCAGTAGTCCTTGAGGGTCAGCGAGTTGACCACCTTGTAGAAGTGCTCGGTGTAGATGTCCTGGGCGTCCCCGGCGACGTCGGGGTCCATCCGCTCCTGGTTGGCCAGGGCCAGCTCCTGGTTGGCGGTCACGAAGTCGCGCAGTTCGCGCTCGTAGGCGGCGAAGGCCGTGGTGTGGTCACCCTCCGCGGCCTTCAGCTCGCCCGCGAGGACATACGCCCCGATCAGGGCCATGGAGGTGCCCTGGCCGGAGGCGGGCGAGCCGCAGTAGCCCGCGTCGCCGAGCAGCGCCACCCGGCCACGGGACCAGGAGTCCATATGGATCTGGGCCACCGTGTCGAAATGGAAGTCGGGGGCGCCCCACATGTACTCCAGCAGCCGTGGCATCTCCCAGCGCGCGTCCGCGTACCGCTCGGCCACCAGCCGCTTGTGATCCGAGACGGTCCGGTCGCCGAGCACCCGCGCGGGCGGCTCGTCCGAGTCGAACCCGACGTACACCCGGGCCTCGGTGTTGTCGCGGACGCTCATCACCATCCCGCCCCACGCACGGTCGCCCTTCATCAGGTAGGCCATCTGCCAGCGGTCGAGGCCGAGATAATTCGGAACGGTCCACACCGCCAGATAACTCCCCAGCGGGCGCAGGAAGTTCTCCTCGGGACCGAAGACGAGTCGACGGGTGCCGGAGTGTACTCCGTCGGCGGCCACGACGAGATCGAAGGCGCGCGACATGCCGCTGTGGAAGGTGACGGCCACTTCGCCGGGGCCCTGGGCGAGTGCCGCGATCGAGTCGTCGAAGAGATATTCGATACCCTTTCCTCCCGCGCCGACGAGAATCGTCGCCAGATCGTCGCGGAGGATCTCGACGTCGGGGCTGGTGAGCCGGCCGCCGCTCATGGTCCAGTCAGTGGTGCTGGACAGTTCCTTTCCGTCGTCGTCGACCGTCGACATACCGCGCAGACCGGTGCTGTTACGGCGGATCTCCTCCAGCACCCCCATGCGCTCACACACCTCCAGCGCCGTGCCCCGGACGTCGATGGCCTGCCCCCCGGGGCGCAGCCGGGCGTACCGCTCCACCACGGTGACCTCGTATCCGTAGCGGTCCAGCCAGTACGCCAGAGCCGGTCCGCCGATACTGGCACCGGAAATCAGGACTCTCATATTCCGCATCGCGAACTCCTTTTCCGTCCCCCGAATCCCTTCCTCTCGAAAGAGTGAGCGATGCCACCGACATCGCACCGACGCACCGCCTACGCGGCGCCGACAGGCCGCCGACAAGGCCGAATGCGGCGGGAATCACCGGAGCGCAGTGATCGGTTAATGAGAGTGTTACCTGATGGTGTTGTGCCGTTCTGTTGTCATCGTTGAGACTGGGGCTTCCGACCGGCCCGTACAAAAAGCTGGTTGGTTGCACTGGTGACGTTCGGTCCTCCCCCCACGATCCGAACAAGGATGAGACCACATGCACACTTCGCTGGAACACGCTCGCGTGTCCCGAGGCCCGGCAAGAGCGGTACGCGCCTGTCCCGGGCGGCGCCGGAGACCCTGCCCGCGCGGCAGTGGACCGGCCACAGCCGTCGCATAGCGACCTCGCGCACTCACAACCCTCACGCGAAGCCTCATCAACGGCGATTCGCCACCCCACGCGCCCCTCGGGCGAAGAGACGGCCACGCTCGGCATGCCCCGCGCGGACGGGAAGTCCGCGTGTCCGGCATCGCGCCCCGGCGTCCGTTCGGTGACGCACGACCTGGAAAGGAAGGAACTCCTCAGGTGCTCATTTCGCACCATGCACGGTCACTCGAATCATCCAAGAAGTCGTCCGAAGGATCCACCGCAAGATCGTCCGAACCCGGTGAGTCCGGGACGCCTCGGGCCCTCGCCGACGGCCCGAGCGGACATGTGCTGGCGGTCGGCGCGCCCGGCCAGGGAATCGACCAGCTGACCCGGACCCTGGTGGCCGCGGGCCACGAGGTGAGCCACGCCCGGCCCGGCGAAGTCGACAAGCAGCTCCGGCAGACCCCGCCCGACGCGATCGTCGCCCTCGACGGCAGCCATGACGGACTGGAGGTGATCCGCGAGGTCCGTGCCGCCCCCGCCGGGCGGGCACTGCCCCTGCTCATGGTCACCACGGACCCCGGGCCCACCGGCGTCGCCGACATGCTGCGCGGCGGCGCCGACGACTGTATACCGGACACCTCCGACCCGCTCGAACTGTCCGCCCGCATCGAGGCCAAGCTGCGCCGGGTCCCGGTGCCGGTCGAGAACCTGTTACTGGACCCGCGTACCGGCCTCTACTCCCAGCCGCACTTCCTGGGCGAACTCGACCGGGAACTCAAGCGCGTCGACGACAGTCGCAGCGGTGGCGTCGTGGCCATGGTCGGCGTCGCCGAGATGGCCGCGCTGGAGGCCCGGTTGGGGCCCCGGGTGCGCCGCGAGGTCGCCGAGCGGCTGGCCGGCGTGGCGGAGAAGCTGGGCGGCGTGTGCGACCGGCTCGGCTGGGACGACGACGGCCGGCTGCTGATGCTGATGCCGGGCGTCGACGAGGACACCGCGCGACGCAGTCTGCAGCAGTTCGCGAACACCGTGGCCGGCACCCGCTTCGTCGTCGCCGACGAGAACGTCCGGCTGACCCCCGCCATCGGCTGGACCCCGCTCACCGACTGCCCCGACCGTCACCAGGCAGTGGACCAGGCCCGGGACGCGGTGGCCGAGTCCATCCGCCACCGGGATCTGCGCCCGGTCAAGTACGCGGCATGGATGCGCGGCACGCCCCGCGGACGACGCCGCGTCACCGTGGCGGTGCAGGCCCTGCTCTCGGCCCTCTCGCCCTTATTCGTCCTCGTGCTCGGCGTCGCCATCCCCTTCGTGTTCTACCAGCAGACGTACGAACTGGGCTGGGACGTCGGGTCGGCCGCCTACTGGGTGGTGGTCGGCGGCCTCATCGTCTCCGCGGTGCTCATCGTGCTGGAATGCCTCTTCTCGCTCGACGCCATGTCCCGCCCCGAGCGGCCCGCACAGCCGTATCCACCGGCCAGCGCCGTCATCGCCGCCTATCTCCCCAATGAGGCCGCGACCATCGTCGACACCGTCGAATCGTTCCTGCGGCTGGACTACCCCAACGAGCTCGAAATCGTGCTCGCCTACAACACCCCGCATCCGATGCCCGTCGAGGAAACCCTCCGGGAAATGGCCCGCCGCGATCCGCGCCTGGTGCTGCTGCCGGTGGCGGGATCCACCTCCAAGGCGCAGAACATCAACGCCGCCGTCACCCGGGTGCGCGGCGACATGGTGGGCATCTTCGATGCCGACCACCACCCGGCCCCCGACTCCTTCCGGCACGCCTGGCACTGGCTCTCCCATGGTTACGACGTCGTCCAGGGCCACTGCGTGATCCGCAACGGTGACAGCTCCTGGGTCGCCAAGCTGGTGGGCGTGGAGTTCGAGGCCATCTACGCCGTCAGCCACCCCGGCCGCACCCGGCTCTACACGTTCGGCGTCTTCGGCGGGTCCAACGGCTTCTGGCGCACCGATCTGCTCGCCCGGACCCGGATGCACGGCTCGATGCTCACCGAGGACATCGACGCCACCATGCGCGCCCTCCACGAGGGCGCCACAATCGCCACCGACCGCACGCTCGTCTCCCGTGAGCTGGCTCCGACCACCCTCAAGTCGCTGTGGAACCAGCGGTCGCGCTGGGCGCAGGGCTGGCTACAGGTCTCGCTCAGGTACCTGTGGCGGGCGATGCGCTCCCCGGACTTCACCTTCCGCCAGAAGGCGGGGCTGTTCGTCCTCCTCGGCTGGCGTGAGGTGCAGCCCTGGCTGACCCTGCAGATCCTGCCCGTCCTGCTGTACGCGGCCTGGCGCGCGGGCGGCCCCGGCGAACTCGACTGGGCGGTGCCGCTCTGCCTGCTGGCCACGCTGTTCACGCTCTCCGCCGGAGTGGTGCAGGCGCTGTTCGCCTGGCGGCTGGCGATACCTGAACTGCGCCGCCGCAGGGCGTGGTTCTGGCGGTATCTGTTCGTGTCCACCTTCTTCTACAGCCACTTCAAGAACATCGTGGCCCGTCAGGCGCTGCTCAAGGAGGTGCTGCGGGACCACCGATGGCGGGTCACCCCGAGGTCCGGCGGCGGCAAGGCGGTGCCCCGCGCATGAGCTCCCTGTCCACGGTCAACAACAACCACAGCCACCCCGCCGCGGCCACCACGGTGAAGCCGCCGCGGGCCGCGACCGGCCGCCGCCGCAACGGTGAGATCCAGGGCTACCGGGGACTCGCCGCGATGGCCACGGTCGTCTTCCACGTGTGGCAGCAGTACTTCACGTACGACGCGAACGGCTCCCATCCGCCGGTGGCCAACCCTTATGCGAACGCGCTCGTCTCGCTCGAGCCCATCGACTTCTTCTTCGTGCTGTCCGCGTATCTGCTGACCCTGTCGTACGCGCGGGCCGCGATCGACGGCGGCTCGACCAAGCCCGCCCGGGTGTTCCTCTTCCGGCGCGCCATCCGCATCGTGCCGCTGTACTTCCTCGCCATCCTGTTCATCTGGGCGACCCGCAATCCGTCGCTGCCCGGAGACTGGCCGGACCTGCTCCGGCATCTCACCTTCACTCAGGTGTTCGACAAGGAGCAGATCTTCTACACCATCGGCCCCACGTGGTCGCTGTCGCTGGAGATCATGTTCTATCTCGCCCTTGTCGCGATCGGCCCGCTGGCCGCCCGCGCCTGCGGGCGGCTGAGCCGCCGCGCCGTGCGGGTGGCGGTGTGCGCCGCCGGATGTGCGCTGTTGTACATCGGGCCGATGGTCTGGATCGCCGTCGCGCACTACGGGTTCGAGGTGCCGCACACCGAATGGCCGGTGTACTTCGGGCCGCAGGCCCGCTTCGGCGGTTTCGCGGCGGGCATGGGCCTCGCGGTGCTGACCGTCGCCCTCGGCGACCGCGGACGGCTCGGCCCGAAGGTGACGATCGCGCTGCGGGTGGCGCCGCTCGTGGCCCTGTACGTGCTGTCGCTGCTCAGCGCGGATCCCGAGGACTTCGCCACCACCTTTTACCATCCGCTCTCCGCCCTGCTGTGGACCGTGCTGCTGTTCGCCACCCTCCACGTGCGGAAACAGGGGCGGTGGGAAGCGTGGCTGCAGGCCCGGTGGCTCACCGCGATCGGACTGGCCAGCTACAGCCTCTTCGTCTGGCACGAGCCCATCATGCTCGGCCTCTACAAGGCCGGACTGCTGCCGCCCGCCGGGCAGGAGGGCTTCCCGTTCGCCGTGCTGATCGTGCTGGTGGTGGCGGTGGCCGCGGCGGTGGTGAGCTACTGGGTCATCGAGTACCCGGCGAGCCTGCTCGGTCGGCTGAAGGACGCCAAGGGGCAGTCGCGGGACTTCTATCCGGAAGTGGCGCGGTAGCTGTGCCACCGTAAGTGCCGGAGTTTCATGGATTGTCCCCGGTGTGCGGCTCTTCGCACACCGGGGACCCCGTGGATATCATCTGGCTTGTTCTTGACGTCATAACGGGGAGACATCAGCGATATGGGCCGACACAGCCGTCCCACCCCTGCCCAGTTGGCCCGAGCCAACTCGCTCAAGGCAGTCACCGCCCTCGGCGTGGCCGGGACCATAGCCTTCGGTCTGCACTCCTCGGTCGGGGGCGACAAGTCCACCGAGGCCCGTTCCGACGTGGGTGCGCATCAGGGGAAGATTCCGGACATCGATCCCACGGCCGATGACAAGCCCACGGGCAGCCATATTTCGCCATCCGAGTCCGCGAAGCCCCGGCCGCTCCCGGATCAGAGCGACCACACGGACGGTTCGGGCGGCGGCGGTACGGAGCCCTCCGGGGCGGCCACCCCGTCGCACACCCCGGCCGCGACGCCCTCCACGCCCGCGCACACCGATGTGGCCACCTCGCCCACCCAGCGCGGCGACCAGACTCCCACCGCCCCCTCGTCGCCCGCCCGGACGCCCAGCGACGACCCGTCCACTCCCGGCACCCCGAGCGGGCAGCCCAGCGAGTCGCCGCAGCCGGGGAACGGCGGCGGCCAGGGGAAGGGTGTGGTCGGCGGCGTGGTGGACGGCATCGGCAACACGCTGGACGGTGTGGTCGGCGGTCTGAGCGGCGCACTCGGCGGCTGACCCGCTCCCGCACCCCGCCCCGGAGTGGGGCGGGCGGTCACCCCTTGGCCAGCGCCTTCAGCGCGGTCAGGCTGCCGTTGAAGCGGTTGTGGTCACCCACCACGGCCCCCGTGGAGGTGTACTGCCAAATGGTGTGCGTCTTCCACCCCGCCGGCAGCGCCCCCGGAGTGGCGGCATAGCGCGCTACCCACAGCGGGTTCTTCGAGGCGAAGGCGCCGCTGTTGCCGGTGCAGGATTTCCACCAGCCGGTGGTCGTGTAGATCACCGGGTCGCGGCCGGTGAGGGACTTGACCCGGTCGCTGAAGTCCTTGATCCAGCCGACCATCTGTGCCTTCGTCTTGCCGTAGCAGGGCCCGCCGTACGGGTTGTATTCCATGTCCAGCACGGGCGGCAGTGTCTTGCCGTCGTCCGACCAGGCGCCGCCGTTGCGCACGAAGAAGTCCGCCTGCTTGGCGCCGCCGGACTTGTTCGGCAGGGCGAAGTGGTACGCGCCGCGGATCATGCCTTTCTTGAAGGCACCGTTGTATTGCGAGGAGAAGGCGGGGTTCTTGTACGTCGTGCTCTCGGTGGCCTTGACGTAGGCGAACCGGACGTTCTTGTTCCAGAGGGATGTCCAGTTGACCGAGCCCTGGTGGTTGCTGACGTCCACGCCTTCCACCGTGGCGGCGTCGGGTGCCGCCGGGGCCGCCTTCGGGGCGGCCTTCTCGTGCGCGGAGAGGGTCGAGCCCATCCAGTCCCGCTCGGGGTGCGGGACGGGCGAGGACAGGGTGCGGCTGGGGGCGGAGCCGGTGCCATTGACGGTCGTCGACGCCATCGCGGGCACGAGCGTGGCGAGCGCGGTGGCGCCGACCGCGGCCGCCAAACCGCTGATGGCATACGGCGAGCGCCAGCGCGAGGGAGCCCGGTGTCGCCCCTTCCCGGCCTTTAAGGACATCTGTTCCTCCGGAATTGGTGCTCCGTGGGGAGAGCAGTCCGCACCGAAGGTACGCGCGTAGATGAAACGTATGGAAGAGGTTTGGGAAATTCCACAGGTCCACGCCGTGGTTGCCGCCGTCACCGCCGACGGTTTGGTCGGCCATACAGCGGAAAACCTTGAATTTCCGCCCCCCGCAGGGAATTTGGGGGAAAATCAGCCGTCCGCCGGAGTGGTGGAATAGCCCGCCACCAGGGCCCGCGCCGACCGCGTCGCCCGGGCGGCGACATCCTCCACCACCTCGTCCGGGTCGCCGAACACGCCGTCGAGCAGCAGCGTGGCGTACCCACGGGCCAGCGCCTGCAACGCCTCCAGCAGCGCCACCGCCGCCCCGCGCCCCTCCGCCACCACCTCGAAAGCGCTCGGCAGCAGCAGATCCACGAACTCCCGCTTGGCCGTCAGCACCTCGGGGCAGGCGGTGCGCACATCGGGGGCGTAGAGGAGTTCGTACCCGCCCCGGAAGCGGGCGGCCGCGCGCACGACACTGCCCGCCATGGTGGCCAGCCGCTCCTGCGGTGACTCGACCGTGGCCACGGCCTCCAGATAGCCGGCCCGCAGCCGCCGCGAGACCTCCAGCGCGGCGGCCGCCAGCAGCGCGTCGCGGTCGGCGAAGTGGCGGTAGGGCGCGCCGGGACTGACGCGGGTGCGGCGCGCGGCCTCCGCGACGGAGAAACCGCGCACCCCGACCTCGTCGACGATCTCCAGCGTCACCCGCACCAGCGCGGCGGCGAGATCGCCGTGGTGGTACGTGGCGCGCCCCTTGCAGGTGGGTGCCATCCGGGCGACCCTACCCGACCGATTTCCCCTGCTCCGCCGCCCCCGGCCCACCCTTCCGGGCCTCGGCGCGCGCCGCCCCCAGAGCCTCGCGCGAGCGCTCCACGCGGATCGGCAGATCCCGCACACGCTGTCCCGTCGCGTGGTGGAAGGCGTTGGTGATCGCCGCCGCCGCGCCCACGATGCCCAGCTCGCCGATGCCTTTGCCGCGCACCGGATTGGGGGTGTCGTCCCGCTCGTCCAGCCAGACCGCCTCCAGCTTCGGGACGTCCGCGTTGGCCGCCACGTGGTAGCCCGCGAAGTCGTGGTTGGCGAAGTCGCCGAAGACCGGATCGACCTCGCCGATCTCCAGCAGCGCCATCGACAGACCCATCGTCATGGCGCCCAGGAACTGCGAACGGGCCGTCTTCGGATTGACGATCCGCCCCGCGGCGAACACGCCCAGCATCCGGTCGACACGGATCTCGCCGGTGTCGGTGTCCACCCGGACCTGCGCGAAGTGGGCGCCGAACGAGTGGCGGGAGAGCGACGCCCGCAACTCCATGTCCTCGGTGGTGTCGGCCCGTACCTCCAGGCCCCCGTCCGGGACGGCGCCACCGCGGTTGTCCAGCTCCGTCAGCAGCGCACGGCACGCCTTGTCCACCGCCCAGCCCCAGGACGCCGTTCCCAGTGAGCCGCCCGCGAAGGGTGCCGGGCCGAGCGAGGCCCGTCCGATCTCCAGCCGCAGCCGCTCGACCGGGACGCCGAGGGCGTCCGCCGCCAGTTGGGTCAGCGCGGTGCGCCCGCCCGTCCCGATGTCGACGGCGCCGACCCGTACCGTGAACGTCCCGTCGGCCTCGGCCCGAGCCGTCGCCGAGGAGGGGAACACGTAGTCCGGGTGGTGCGCGGAGGCGACGCCGGTGCCCACCAGCCACCGCCCCTCGCGCCGGATGCCGGGCTTCGGGTCGCGCAGCGCCCAGCCGAAGCGCGCCGCGCCCTCCCGCAGACACGCCGCCAGACCGCGGCTGCTGAAGGGCTTGCCGCTGTCGGGATCCACACCGGTGTCATTGCGGATCCGCAGCTCGACGGGGTCGATCTCCAGCTCGGTGGCCAGCTCGTCCATGGCCGACTCCAGCGCGAACATACCCGGCGTGTGGCCGGGCGCGCGGAACCACGCCGGGGTCAGCACATCGAGCGGCGCCGTCTTCACCGTCGTACGGACGTGGGGCGCCCCGTACATCATCCGCGTCGAGCTCCCCGTCTGGTCCGCGAACTCCACCATCGCGGAGCGCTGCTGCACCACCTCGTGGTCGATCGCGGTCAGCCGTCCGTCGCGCTCGGCACCCAGCCGGATCCGCTGGATGGTGGGCGCCCGGTAGGGGATCAGCTGGAACATCTGCTGCCGGGTCAGCGCGATCTTCACCGGACGGCCGAGGTGCTTCGCGGCGAGTGCCGCCAGCACGGCGGGGGAGCGCGGAATGCCCTTGGAGCCGAAACCGCCGCCGATGTACTGCGCGATGACCTCCACCGCGCCCTCTTCGAGTCCGAACACCGCCGCCAGCAGCTGGGAGGACATGAACGGTCCCTGGTCGGAGTTGTGCAGCGTCAGCCGGTCCTCGTCCCAGGCGGCGATGGTGGCATGCGGCTCCATCGGGCTGGTGTGCTCGACCGGGGTGGTGTACATGGCCTCGGTCCGCACCGGCGCGGCCGCCAGCGCGCCTTCGGTGTCGCCTCGTTCGGCGAACCCGGGGCTGCCGTCCGTCACCTTCTCGGCGACATGGGCCCGTTCGTCGTCGAAGCGCAGCACCACATCGTGCGGCTCCTGCTCGTAGCTCACCCGCACCGCCGCCGCGCCCTCGCGCGCCGCCTCCAGCGACGTGGCCACCACCGCGGCCACTATCTGGCCGTGGTACGCCACCTCGGGGGACTGCAGCACGAACAGATCGGGGCTCGCCGGCGCCTCCGTGTTCAGCCGCGGGGCGTTGCCGGAGTCCAGCACCGCCAGCACACCGGGCCGGGCCAGCGCCGGAGCGCCGTCGACCTCCGTCACCCGGCCACGGGCGATGGTGGCCTGCACCGGCCACACATAGCCGACGTCCGGCGTCGGGAACTCATACGCGTAAGTCGCCGCGCCGGTGACCTTGTCGAGGCCGTCGACCCTCGTCATCGGCGTGCCGACGGTCTGCCGGGTGGTGGTCGCGGTGGTCATGCGCGGTCCTTCCTCGCGACGAGATCGCGGATGACCGCGACGATGAGATCGGTGGCCAGGTCCACCTTGAACGCGTTGTCCGGCAGCGGGCGCGCCTCGGCCAATTCGGCCCGGGCCGCCTCGCGCAGCGTCTCCTCGTCCGGCTGCCGCCCGCGCAGCCGCTCCTCGGTGATCCGGGCGCGCCACGGGCGCGGCGCCACTCCGCCGAGGGCGATCCGCACGTCCGCGAGCGTGCCGTCGTCCGCGACGGACACCGAGGCCGCCACGCTCACCAGCGCGAACGCATACGACCAGCGGTCGCGCACCTTGCGGTACCGCATGGCCGCGCCACCCGGCGACGGAGGCAGCTCGACGGCGGTGATGAGGTCGCCGTGGCCGAGCACGGTCTCCTCGTGCGGGGTGTCGCCGGGGAGCCGGTACAGCTCCGCCACCGGGACGGTGCGCGTCGCGCCGTCCACCGACCGCAGATGCGCCACCGCGTCCAGCGCGACGAGCGCCACCGCCATGTCGGAGGGGTGGGACGCCACGCAGTGGTCGGAGGTGCCCAGCACGGCCAGATCGCGGTGCGCGCCCCCGATGGCCGGACAACCCGACCCGGGCTCGCGCTTGTTGCACGGCTTGGACACGTCCTGGAAGTACACGCAGCGGGTGCGCTGCAGCAGATTGCCGCCCACCGTGGCCACCGTGCGCAGCTGCCCGGACGCGCCCGCCAGCAGCGCCTGCGCCAGCAGCGGGAAGCGCTCCCGGATTCCCGGGTCGCCCGCCAGATCGCCGTTCCGTACGGTGGCGCCGATCAGCACCGAACCGTCGTCGCGGTGCTCGATCCGGTCGTACGGCAGCCGGGACACGTCGACGAGCAGCCCCGGGCCCGCCACCCCGAGCTTCATCAGGTCCACGAGATTGGTCCCGCCGCCCAGATACGTGGCGTCGGGATGCTCGGCCATCAGCGCTGTCGCCTCGGCGGCGTCGCCCACGCGGGCGTAAGCGAACTCCTTCATCGCACGCCTCCCGCAGCGCTCGCGGGCCGGGCGCCCTCGACGCCCTCGGCACCGGCCGCCTCCATGACGGCGTCCACGATCCCGCCGTAGGCGCCGCAGCGGCACAGGTTGCCGCTCATGCGCTCGCGCACCTCCGCCTCGTCCAGCTCCGCGGCGCCCGGCACACCGGCGGCGGTGTCCTCGGTGACATGGCTCGGCCAGCCGCGCCGCGCCTCGCCGAGCGCGCCGATCGCCGAACAGATCTGACCCGGGGTGCAGTAGCCGCACTGGAGACCGTCATGGTCGAGGAACGCCTGCTGCACCGGGTGCAGCCCCGCGCCGTCCGCGAGATCCGCCACCCCCTCGATCGAGACGATCTCCCGCCCCTCGGCCGCCACCGCGAACATCAGGCAGCTGTTCACTCGCCCGCCGTCCATCAGCACCGTGCAGGCGCCGCATTGCCCGTGGTCACAGCCCTTCTTGGTGCCCGTGAGACCAACCCTCTCGCGCAGCACATCGAGCAGCGTCGTCCGGTTGTCGATGGTCAAGCCGTGGGTCGTGCCATTGATCCGCAAGGTGATGTCGCTACTGGGAGAGCGATGTGAGAGGCTCATACATTGAATGTATCAACCTCTTACATTCGTGGCGAGGGGAAGGGATTTCCATGCGAGACGTCGAAGCGGAGATGCACCGATGGTGGCGCGCCGGCGAGCCCTTCGCCCGGGCCACGGTGGTCGCCACCTGGCACTCCTCACCGCTGCCACCGGGCACGAGCATGCTGGTCGGGCCGGACGGCTCGGCTGTCGGCAGCGTCTCCGGGGGGTGTGTCGAGGGCGCGGTCTACGAACTGGCCCAGGAGGTCACGACAAGCGGCACACCGGTCCTCGAACGGTACGGGGTCAGCGATGACGACGCCTTCGCGGTCGGCCTGACCTGCGGGGGAGTCATCGACGTCTTCGTGGAGCGCGTCGACCGCGCCGCCTTCCCCGAATACGACGACGTGGCCGCGGCGGTGCGCGAGGGTGAGCCGGTGGCCGAGGTCATCTGCGTGGCGGTCGACGGCCCCGACCCGGCCGGGCGGCTCGGCCGGCGGCTGATCGTCCGTCCGGACATCGCCACCGGCTCCCTGGGCTCGGAACGGCTGGACGCGGCGGTCGCCGAGGACGCGCGCGGACTGCTGGCGGGCGGGCGCACCGGCACCCTCAGCTACGGCTACGACGGCGTCCGCACCGACGAGGAGCTGACCCTGTTCGTCTCGGTGCACGCCACACCGCCCCGAATGCTCGTCTTCGGCGCCGTGGACTTCGCGGCGGCCATGGCTCGCATCGGCACGTACCTCGGCTACCACGTCACCGTCTGCGACGCGCGGCCCGTCTTCGCCACGAAGCGCCGCTTCCCCGAGGCCCACGAGGTGGTGGCCGACTGGCCGCACCGCTATCTGCGCACCGAGGCCGAGGCGGGCCGGGTGGACGAGCGGACCGTGGTCTGCGTCCTCACCCACGACCCCAAGTTCGATGTGCCGCTGCTGGAGGAGGCGCTGCGCCTGCCGCTGGCGTACGTCGGAGCCATGGGATCCCGCCGCACCCACGAGGACCGGCTGCGCCGACTGCGCGACACCGGGATCGGCGAGGACCGGCTGGCCCGGCTCGCCTCCCCGATCGGCCTGGACCTCGGCGCCCGTACCCCCGAGGAGACCGCGGTCAGCATCGCCGCCGAGATCATCGCCGACCGCTGGGACGGCAGCGGCGCCCGGCTGACCTCGCTGACCGGCCGCATCCACCGGCCCCAGGCGGTGCGCCCGGCGGCCGAGGGCTGAGACGGGAACACCTGTCCGCCCGCGGACCGCCATCATGGTCCCGACCGCCGTGGGAACGGGAGGAGACCCCAACAGCCGTGGAAACCGCGCGCAATACCGACGACGAGGCCGGAGAACCACGCCAGGACGACCCGGCCACCGAGCGGGCCGACGACCCGGCCACCGAGCGGGCCGACGACACGGCCACCGAGCCGGCCGACCGTACGGCCGCCCCGCCGAAGACCGGCTGGCGCCGCTGGGTCATGGACACCAGGCCGCTGCGCCACCGCCCCTTCCGCCGGTTGTGGACGTCCACCACGGTCACCGCCGTCGGCAGTCAGCTGACCGCCGTCGCCGTACCCAAGCAGATCTACGACATCACCGGATCCTCGGCCTGGGTCGGTTACGCGAGCTTCGCGGGACTCCTGCCGCTCGTGGTGTTCGCGCTGTGGGGCGGTGTGGTGGCCGACCGGATGGACCGGCGCACCCTGATGCTGGTCACCAACGCGGGGATCGCCGTCACCTCGCTGCTGTTCTGGGCGCAGTCCTTCGCCGGTCTCGACTCCGTGCCGCTGCTGATCGTGCTGCTCGCAGCCCAGCAGGGGTTCTTCGGCATGAACTCCCCGGCCCGCAACGCCTCCATCGCCCGGCTCGTCCCCGCCCACGAGCTGCCCGCCGCGGGCGCCCTGCAGTCCACCGTCGCCCAGACCGGCATGATCGTCGGCCCGCTGATGGCGGGCGCGCTGATCCCCGTCGTCGGCCTGCCCGCCCTCTACCTGGCCGACGCCGTCGCGCTCTGCGTCACCCTGTGGGCCGTCTGGCGGCTTCCCGCGCTGCCGCCCCTCAAGGAAAGCGGGGGAGGCGGGCCACGGGCCGGATGGCGCGACGTGGCCGACGGCTTCCGCTACATCACCGCCCACCGGGTGCTGTTGCTGTCCTTCCTCGCGGACATCATCGCCATGGTCTTCGGCATGCCCCGGGCGCTCTTCCCCCAACTCGCCTCGCACACCTACGCGCCCTGGGGCGAGGGCTTCGCGCTCGGCCTGCTCTTCGCCGCGATCCCGCTCGGGGCGGTGGCCGGCGGCCTGCTCTCGGGCACCTTCTCCCGGGCCCGCCGCCACGGCCTCATGGTCATCGTCGCCGTGGTGGCCTGGGGCGTGGCCATCAGCGGCGTCGGCCTCAGCTCCAGCTTGTGGTGGGCGGCCGTGTTCCTCGCCGCCGCGGGCGTGGCCGACATGGTGTCCATGGTCTTCCGCGGTGCGATCCTCCAGTCCGCGGCCACCGACGACATGCGCGGCCGGATGCAGGGCGTGTTCACCGTCGTGGTGGCGGGCGGCCCGCGCATCGCCGATCTGCTGCACGGCACGGCGGGCTCCCTCCTCGGACCCCGCACGGCGGTCACCGCGGGCGGGCTGCTGGTCGCCGTGCTGATGCTCGGCCTGGCCGTCGCGGTACCCGGCTTCCGGCGCTACACGCCCTGACGGCCCCCGGGTGCGCGCCTGCGGGCAGGCGCGCACCCGGGCCCCGGCCTCAGGCCTCGCGCTCGCTGCGGTCCTGGCCCCAGAGGGTGTGGAACGAGCCGTCGCGGTCGGTGCGCCGGTAGGTGTGCGCGCCGAAGAAGTCCCGCTGCCCCTGCACCAGCGCGGCGGGCAGCCGCTCCGAGCGCAGCGCGTCGTAGTACGCCAGCGCCGCCGAGAAGCCGGGCGCGGGCACGCCCAGCTCGACGGAGGTGGACACCACCCGCCGCCATGCGTCCTGTGCTTCGCCCAGCGCCTGCGCGAAGTAGTCGTCGGCCAGCAGCGTGACCGGCTTGTTCTCCTTGCCGTACGCCTCGGTGATCCGGTTCAGGAAGCGGGCCCGGATGATGCAGCCGCCGCGCCAGATCCGGGCCACCGCACCCGCGTCGATGTCCCAGCCGTACTCCTGGCTGCCCGCCTCGATCTGGTGGATGCCCTGCGCGTACGCCACGATCTTCGACGCGTACAGCGCCTGCTCGACCTCATCGGCGAACCGCTCCGCCGCCTCACCCGTGAGCTGCTTGGCGGCGGGCCCGGGCAGCCCCTGCGAAGCGTCCCGCACATCGGCGTGGCCCGACAGCGAGCGGGCGAACACCGCCTCGGCGATGCCGCTCACCGGCACGCCCAGGTCCAGCGCGGTCTGGACGGTCCAGCGGCCGGTGCCCTTCTGCTCGGCCTGGTCCTGCACCACGTCCACGAACGGCTTGCCGGTCGCGGCGTCGGTGTGCGCCAGCACCTCGGCGGTGATCTCGATCAGGTACGACTCCAGCCGGCCGCCGTTCCAGGTGCGGAACACCTCCGCGATCTCGCCCGGCGTGAGCCCCAGCGCGCGCCGCAGCAGGTCGTACGACTCCGCGATGAGCTGCATGTCCGCGTACTCGATGCCGTTGTGCACCATCTTCACGAAGTGTCCGGCGCCGTCCGGACCGATGTGGGTGCAGCACGGGGTGCCGTCCACCTTGGCGGAGATGCTTTCCAGCAGCGGGCCGAGCGACTTGTAGGATTCCACCGAACCGCCGGGCATGATGCTCGGCCCGTTGAGCGCGCCCTCCTCACCGCCGGAGATGCCGGTGCCCACGAAGTGCAGCCCGCGCTCGCGCAGGGACTTCTCCCGGCGCCGGGTGTCGTCGAAGTGGGCGTTGCCCCCGTCGATGATCACGTCGCCCTCTTCGAGGAGGGGTGCGAACTCCTCGATGACGGCGTCGGTGGGCGCGCCGGCCTTGACCATGATGACCAGCCGCCGCGGCCGCTGCAGCGCGGCCACGAACTCCGCGGCGGTCTCGGTGGCGACGAAGCTCCCCTCGTGGCCGTGCTCCTCGATCAGCGCCTTGGTCTTGGCGGACGAGCGGTTGTGGACGGCGACCGTGTGCCCGTGCCGGGCGAAGTTGCGGGCGAGGTTGCTGCCCATGACGGCGAGCCCGGTGACGCCGATCTGGGCGGTGGGCTGGTTGGCGGAAGGGCTGGGCATACGGTGTTCCACTCCTGTCACGCGCATCGAAAACTTATGCGAGGCGGCAACGGTGAGGGGATGGGGATCCTCCCTCTCGGTCAGCCGGGTATCGCCCGGTCATAGTTACACGATGTGCTCGACGCAGGGATGTGTGTCCGAAGAAACCGGCCGGAGTGTGTCACTTTTTCCCGGCCCGGGAAGGGCGCCGGTTTGTGGTGTATCAACAAGGTGGGCGACGGGTGTGCCGCTGGGCCTGCGGATCGGGGGCGAGGGCGATGGTCATCCACGGCACGGCTTCCTCGCGGAAGGAGTGCCCGACAGGATCAGTGCCGCTGCGGTCGTCGAGGCTGAAGCCGGTCACCATGGCCATGTCCGAGCCGTCGGCGCTGGAGATCAGGTGGCTTCCGCAGCGGGGGCAGAAGCCGCGGCGCAGCGTGGGCCAGGCCGCGTACCAGGTGGGCTCGCCGCCTGGTCCGGTCCAGGTCAGCGTGGTCTTCGGGAAACCGACCCACAGCACAGCGGGCCCGCCGGACAGGCGTTTCTCGTGACGGCACGAGCACAGGTGCGGATCGTCCGGGATGCCGGCCACCTCGTAGGTGATGTGACCGCACTCGCAGCGTCCTGTCCGCACCGAAGGTGTCGGATCCGTCGAGTCGAGGGCCGGTGCCGCGTCTGCTGCCGAACGGTCCGTCGCGGGGACGGAGTCGGCCGGCTGGTTGCGCAGCCGGACTGCCTCGGGCGGCTCGCCGTCCACCGCTGAAGGGGGCATGGCGTGCGGGTAGGAGTGCACCGGCGGCAGGCCAGGCAGCACGCCTGGCCACACCGCCTCCAGCGCTTGCGCAGATGGGGCGAAGATCGGTCCCAGACCGGCCAGGGTGTGCGGGTCGTGCCACTCCCACCGGGTGAAGCGGTGCGGCTCGGGCAGGGCCAAGTCGCCGGTCCAGGCGGTGACGCGGACCACGGCAGAGATGCGGCGGACGTCGGCGCGGTCGTCGTGGAGGATCGTCAGCAGGTGCGCGTCGTCGAGGGCGGCTTTCAGACCGGTCTCCTCGGCCAGTTCCCGTACGGCCGCTGCCTGGGCCGACTCACCGGTCTCGATCCGACCGCCGGGCAGCTCCCACATGCCCCGGGTGGAACGCCCGAGCAGCACGCGCCTGGTGGCATCGGTGACGACCGCACACGCGCCGAACACCGCTTGCGGAGTCGGACGCCCTTTCTCCACCGTGGTGGCTGCGCGGACCGGCGTCCGCCCGACGGTAGCCGGCGGCCCGACCGCGTCGGTGGCCGAGGCCGCGAGCGAAGTCGCCTGCTCCGGCGCGGGGCTTGGAAGGGGTAGGTCGGGATAGGTCACGAGGCGGCTCCCTCATCGGTCGGGCGGGGGACGGGAAGCTCCCAGGACAGGCGGCCGCGTTGCGATGCGGCCCGCTGCCCACCGTCCGGATCAAGGGAAAGGTGGTAACGGTCGGGAGAGCCTGCTGCCCGCCACCGCCCGGCGAGAGCCTGGATCTCCTGCCAGATGTCGCGCGGTCCGTGGGTGATGACCGTCCAGTCTCGGTGGGCCACCGGCTCCACGCGCAGCCACGATCCGCAGCTGGGCGCCCCGATCACCAGATGCTCGGCGCCGAAGTCCCGTACCAGGCCACCACCGAGGAGATGGTCGGCCGCCAGCCACAGGCCCCGATCGGTGTCCGCAGGCGGGGCCAGCGTGCTCCGGTGCGTCCGCGTACCCGGCGCTGTGGCGATGCGCTGCCGGAACTCCTCGGTGAGGAAAATCCGCTCCATGCCGTGCCCGGCCCGGTGGGCGAACTCCACGGCCCACAGCTCCGCTTGGAGCCGCCCGTCTGCGGTGCGTTCGACGACGGCGAGAGCGGGCCACGACGGGGACGCGGTCGTCACGTGGGCGAGCAGCTTGCCGCCGGGGGCGAGCTGCTTCACGAGGGCTGCCGGCACGCACTCGGCCGTGTACGACACGAAGATCCGGTCGAACGCCGGGCCTGGGCAGCCCTGTTCTCCCGGCCCGCACACCACCTGCGGCCGGAAGCCGAGGCCGGCCAGCCGTACCGCGGCCGCGTCGGTGAGGTGGTGGTCACGGTCGAGGGTGACCACCCCCTGGTCGCCGCAGACCTGGCAGGCCACCGCGGCGGTCACCCCCGCACCGGTGCCGACGTCCAGCACTCGCTGACCGGGTCGAAGATCCAGCTCCTCCAGGAGCGTGGCGGTCACGCTCATCACGGTGGACATCGACGTGATCGACGCCCCCGACCGTGACCCGCGCACCCGGCCGAGGAGCGGCTCCCCGTCGTGTTGGACGAGCACACTGTCCCCGCCGTACAGCGACTCCAACAGCTCGGGGCGGTCCTGTGGCGCCGCCCAGTCCAACAGGTCCCACCACGGCGTCTCGCCAGGGGCGCTGCGCCGTACGTATGCCTGCGGCAGCAGCACCTCGCGGGGCAGCACCAGCAGGGCGTCGCGGACAGGACCCGGCCCCAGCGCACCCGTCGCCTCCAGGCGAGCGACCATCGCCGCCCGCGCGGCAGCCGGATCCACCGCCGTGTCGTGGACCGGTCGCTCCGTCGCCCCGCCGGCCGGTGCGGGGCCCGTGTTCATGGTGCTCATCGCCGACCCCAGCCCATTTCCGAGTACCGGCGCCCGGCGAGGATCCCGTCGATCGCCTGGCGGGCGTACGGCACGACCTCGGCCGGGAGATCCTGCGGTCTCCACCACCGCCACTCCACGCATCGGTCGGGCTCCAGCAGCTCCGGGGTACCCGACCAGGAGTGGGCCCGGAAGACGAGCCCGATCCGCGGCCGCGCGCCCGGCGAGTCGACGAGGTGAACCACGTGCACCAGCTCGATCGCGCCGGGCTCGATGATCAGCCCGGCCTCCTCCTCGGCCTCCCGCACCAGACAGCTGATCGCGGCTTCCCGCTCGCAGTGCCCGGCCAGGAAGTGCCACGTGTTCCCCGCGTACGCCGAGTCGGGGTGGCGCAGACCAAGGAGGATCCGCCCGCGCTCGTCCTGGAGGTACAGGTGGACACCGACGATGTGCAGTTCGGTCCCCTCCGGTGCCTCGTGGCGCAGCGGACGCACGCCGTCCGGCGCGCTGTCGGCCGCCGAGTACTGGGCCGCGTGCCGGCGGATCAGGTCGCCGGTTCCCGGGCTCAGGCACAAACGGTCCAGTACGTTTGGAGTGACCCATCGCAGCAGCACGCCCTCTTGCAGGTCCACCGTGTCGGGGTCGCCGCTCCAGAGGCCCGCGTAGACCTGAATGGGCACCGCGAGGCCGTCGACGCTCGTCGCCTCCTCCACGGCGTACGGCGTGAGGTTCGTGGGCTTCAGGCCGGGGGCCTCCTCGGCGAGCTCCCGCCGCAAGGTCGCCTCCAGGCATCGGTCGCCCATCTCGCGGCCTCCACCAAGGAGGGCGAATACCCCCGGCTCCAAGATGCCCGGCACGTTGTCGCGCAAGTGGAGCAGGTAGCGGCCCTGACCGTCGTGGATCAGAACGGACGCGTTGACGGGCTCGGGCCGCCCGTCGAGGCCGTGAACTTCGGCCTCCAGGAGTTTGGCGCGCAGCCTCGGCGATCTGACGTCGGAGAACGGAAGCCACTGGGCGTCGCGGACCCCCTGGTCCTGGCGCGCAAGCGGCCGTCGCTGCTCGGTTGTCAGGTAGAAGGCGAAGCGGAAGTCGTAGTGCTCGTGGGCAGGCTCGCCTTTGGCCGGATCGGCGTCGATGTGGTGGACGTCGATGTCGATCGGCGCGCCGAGGAACTGCGGGGTCAGGCACAGGTGTCCGCTGTGGATTCCGGTTTCCCCGGACACTTCCCGCAGGGCCGCGGCCAGGAGGCTCCGATCAGATCCTTCGATGTGGCCGCCTGACGCGAGGAGTTGCCCCGATACCTTGTGGCCGAGGTGCAGCACGCGTCGATCCCGGTCGATGACGACCGCGCTACAAGTGACGTGGCCGGGCAGAGTGGCACGGCTGGACGGGTCGGCGGGGCCGTCGAGGACGGCCAGCAGCCCTGCCAGGCCCTCTCGCTCACGCGGATGCCGGGTGAGGTACGCCTCGGTGGCCGCACGGATGTGGGAGCGGGTGGGCGGCACGTCATCACCTCGGGTGTTCGGGGGTGTGGGTCGTTCGAAGGAGTAGGTGGCGGTGGGCGGGGCGGTCCGGGCTGGGCTTCCTGAAGCGGTATCGGGGCGGCTCATGCGTGTGTCCCGCGTTGTTCGCCGTCCGGCTCGGAGGTGACCTGGTAGGACAGCAACTGCTGGAACAGGCCCGGTTGCCGGAGGAGCTGTGCGTAGGTGCCTTCCTGCACGATCCGGCCGTCGTCGAGGACCACGATCCGGTCGGCCACGGCGACGTTGGTGATGCGGTGGGTCACCAGCAGCACCACCCGGTCTCGTGCCAGGTCCCGCAGCCGGTGGAAGATCCGGTACTCGGCCCGGGGATCGAGGTTCGCTGTCGGCTCGTCGAGGACCAGCAACCCCGCCTCGCGGAAGAACGCCCGCCCCAGAGCGATGCGTTGCCACTGGCCACCGCTCAGCTCCTCCCCGTTGAGCCATTCCCGGGCCAGGAGGGTGTCCAGACCGGCGCCGAGCTTGTCGACGACTTCGTCGGCGTCGGCAGCCGCGCATGCCTCACGCACCGCCGCGTCGCCCCGGGGTGAGGGCTGTCCGAGGGTGATGTTCTCGCGCACCGTCAGTGGCCAGTGGGCGTAGTTCTGCGGCACCAAGGCCACCTGCTGCCACAGCGCCTGCGGATCGGCGTCGCCGGTGGGGGTGCCGTCCCACAGCACCTGCCCGTGGGTGGGCAGGTACAGGCCGCTGACGAGCTTCGACAGCGTCGACTTCCCGGAGCCGTTGTAGCCCACCAGCGCGGTGACCTCGCCGCGGCGCAGGGTGAGCGAAACCTCGGACAGCGCGTTCTGGTCCTTCCCGGCGTAGCGGTGGGAGACCGACTTGATCTCGATCTTCTCCGGCGGCTGGGGCCGGCACGCACCTCGGCGCATGCGGAACCCTCCGGCCTTGTCGAGGAAACCGCTCCAGTCGTCCATGTACAGCCCCGTGCGCACGGCGCGCGCCCCGACGCCCACCAATCCGCGGACCGACTGGCCCACGGTCTGCAGGGCGAAGATGGCCGTTCCCGCGTGCCCGACATTGATGCGGCTGGTGGCCAGCAGCCACACCACCGCCCCCCACACGATCGCCGAACCCGCACCTCCGCACAGCGCACCGACCAGGGACATGCGCGCCCCTTTGTCGGCCGCGGCCCTGTCCTCGCGGTTGATCCGGGCGACCGTCTGCCGGTACCGGCCGGAGAGGAAGGGGGCCATGGTCCCGGCACGGATCTGGTCGGCGGCGTCCTTGGTGTAGATGTTCCAGCGCAGCACCGACAGCATCCGGAGGTCGCCGTTGCTGCGAAGGTTCGCCAGGTAGCGCACTCGTGCGGCGCTGACCTGTGCCAGGGCCTGCGGCAGGCTCGCCGCCACCAGGAGCGGCAGGAGAACCCAATGCACTCCGGTCAGCACGACGGCCCCGGCGAGGAAGGACGCCGTCGAGGCGATCAGGTCCTGCCCCTCGTCGATCAGGTCCCCGGTGACCTGCGCTCCACGGTCGGCGGCCTCGCGGTCGCGATTGAAGTCAGGCTCGTCGTAGGCACACAGCTCCACCTCGGCACAGGCCGTGAGCAGCATCTGCTCGGCCTCCCGCGACATCAGCGGACCCAGCCGGGAAGACAGCCAGCCGACGGTGATGCCCAGGAGCGCCCGCACGCCGGACGCCCCGGCCAGCAGGGCCACGGACGGCCACGCCTCCAGGAGCCGGTGGTAGACGTCTCCGCTGGCCAGCAGCGCGGTCAGGGTGCCGCTGATGGCGACAAGGCCCAAAGCCTGCATCACGCCGGCGACTGCCTGGCACAGCAGGAGGCCGAGGGTCGCCGCTCGGTCGACCCGCCAGGCCAGTGCCAGTGACCGGCGCACCAACTGGGGTAAACGCCTGGCCATGTCGCTCATCCGGATCGAGCGGCCGGCCGCTTCACGGCTTCCGGTCACGTCCACGTACCGCATCTGCGACTCGGGAGCCTCCGCCTCCGCAGCGGTGGTCGGCTGGGCTTCAGGAGGGGCGCCCGGTCCGTCCTGTGGTCCGGCCGGCGTCGTCGCGGGCGGTTGGGGGAGCGGGGCGGACCGCGGCGCCGGAACGCCAACTTCACCGGAGGGCGGTGCATCGTGACGGTCGCTCATGCCGCCCACCTCGTATCCCGTTGTGCCGAGCGGCGGCCAGTGGCGTCAATCTTCTGCACGTCGAGGCTGAGCAGGGCCGCGAGAGGCCGCCGCCGTTCGAATCCAAGAGGCTGATGCACGAGGTCGAGTCCGGGACTCATGGCGTCCTCCAAGTGGGTGCACGAGGGGCACTGGTGCTCTAAGAACGGAGCCAGATGGGGCATCGTTACGGCTAACCGAGGAACAAAGGTTCTGAAAGGTGGCGGTTCGCTTGCCGCTGTGGGTTCGCCGGGTCCCGCCCGTTCGAACGGGGTGACATCACCCGGTCGGGGGATTGCGGCTTCACCAACCCTTTCCGTGGACCTAGCAGTTGCGAGCACGTAAACGGCCTGGCCGTTGCCCCTTTTAGGCGGCAGCCATGGCGGCAGCCGGTGGCAGGCGGCCGGGGAAACCGGCTGGACTCGAGAGGTCACGTCCCCGTTCGACGGTTCGACGGCTCGACGGCGGGCACCGTGGCCCTCGCCGGAACCGGGGATGTCGAGGCCGCCCTCGCCGAGGCGGAGCGGGAGGCCGGCGGCTTGGCGCCGTACGCCCGCGCACGAGGCCACCGGCGAGGCGTCCCGCTCCGGCGATCTGATCCGGTTCGCGGCCTTCGAGGGCAGGCAGCTCACCGACCTGCCCCACAGCGCGCGCCTGGCGTACATCGGCATCGACAACCGCGCGGCCGGCGCCACCGCCGCCTACCTCCTCGAACAGTGGCTCGGTGACCGGGCCGGGACCGTGCTCACCACGATCAGCGGGGGATCCTTCCGCGGTGAGGAGGAGCGCGACATGGGATTCCGCAGCGCGATGCGCCTCGCCACCCTGGACGCGTTCGACGCCCTGGGAAGGTCATGCGCCGTCTTCATCGCACACGATCTTGACCACGACAACACGCGACTCCTGCGCGAACGCCGCCTGTCCGCAGTGCTGAACCACGATCTTCGCCAGGACGTGTGCCGCGCGTGCCAGGCCATCATGCGGGCCAACAAGGCACTGCCGGATGTCCGTGGTCTGGCGGGCCGTGGCCCCGGGCCCGGTCGGATGGTGCCGCGGGGCGCTGTCGATTCGTCTGCTCGACGACCGCCCGGCTCGACCGCGAAGATGACGGCCGCGAATGGAGGGCCGCGGCCGTCAGTGATGAGAGGGTGCTTCGATCCGTCAGGGAAAGGTCAGGGTCTGAGCGAGCAACGTCACGAGGACGAGCACCGTGGGAAACAACGCGAGGAACATGGCGAAGGTGTAGCCCATGATGTCGCGCGCCTTCAGGCCGAGGATCGCGAGGGTGGGAAGCATCCAGAACGGCTGGAGCAGATTGGCGCTGGCCTCGCCGAGGTCGTACACCACGACCATCCAGCCCTGGTTCACGTGGAGTTCGTTGGCCGCCCCGAGGACGTAGGGCGCCTCCACCACCCACTTGCCACCACCGCTGGGTACGAACACTCCGAGCACACAGCTGTAGATACCGATGAGGGCCGGGTAGAAGTACTCGTTCGACACCGACACAAGCCAGTCCGCGATGGTCTGGTGCAGTCCGGTGAAGGCGATCATTCCGAAGATGCCGCCGTACAAGGGGAATTGCAGCAACACGCCCGAGGCGGCCGGTGCTCCCTCTCTGAAGGCCCGGGCGAGGTGTACGGGCCGCCAGTGCAGGATGAGGGCCAGCAGGATGAGGATCAGGTTGACGGTGTTCAGATCGAGGGCGTTGAGCGGATTGCCCTCGGCCTGGGCGAAGTGGCGGGCGAGATACCACACGCCCAGAACGAAGAGCGCGATCGTGAGGGTCGGGCTGAACTCGACCCATTCGCCGGGGCGGCTGCGCCGGTCGTTCGGGCTCTTCGTGCGGAGCGCGGGACCGAGATCGATGCCGAGGCGCTCCGCGGTCATCGCACGTTCCGGGGACGGGGCCAGGAACCACGCCATGGTGACCGCGACCGCGAAGACGACCGCCGTGGCCACGATGCCCTGCCAGAGGAAGATGGTGTCGGTCAGGGGAATGACCCCGCTGCCACGCTCCTCGGCGATGATCTTCTGCACGGCGGCGGGGCTGGAGGCCGCGCTGGCCACCTGCAGCGCGGCCGAGCCCGACAGGCCCTGGGCCCACACGGTGCCGAGCCCGAGGAAGGCCATGGCTCCGATGGCGCGGTAGTCGACTCCGGGCAGTCGGCGGGCGATCTCCTTGGCGAGGATGGCGGTGAAGACGAGGCTGAAGGCCCAGTTCACGTAGGAGGTGGCCATGGCGATGGTGGCGGTGAACGTGATGGCGCCGCGCGGAGTCCGGGGCAGGGCGGCGAGCCGGGCGATGAGGCGGGCGACCGGCGGCGAGACCGCGACCGCGTAGCCGGCGATGACGATGATCGCCATCTGCAGGGTGAACTCTATGAGCGACCAGAATCCTTTGCCCCATGCGTCCACGAGGCCGAAGCCGCTGGTCGCTTCCGGGTCGCTCGGCGTGCCGAGCAGACTTTCCCCTGAGACGAGTCCCAGGGCAAGGACCACGAAGGTGCCGATCAGGACGAAGCCGAGAGCGTCGGGCAGCCACTTCTCGGAGAAGCGGGTGAACCGCAGCGCCAGGCGGGCAAGCCAGGTCTCACCGCCGCTCACCTCCGCTTCCGATGTCTTGAAGCGGTTCGTGGTCATACGGATCTCCAGTTCATTCGAGCAGCCCGACCCATCGCAGGGCGAGGTGCGGAAGATACTGGTGGGGAGCAATTGCACGAGGCAATGGGGGAGTCGCACATCGGTTGGGGCCGCACCATGTGGATCATCCCCATGGAGGATCACCGGCGCGTGGGTGGAGCCGGCGCGTGGCGATGCGGTGCGGTCCTCAGGGGCTCCGGCGCTCAGTAGCCGACACGGAAGGTCGCGTCCTGCCGCTCCGCCGCCGTGGAGATGGGGTCGATGCGCAGGACGTAGTCGGAGTGGCGGAGGTAGCGGGTGGGGTTGTTGTACGAGCGGAAGGAAGCCCAGGTCGAGTCGGCCAGACCGGCCGTGCGGTAGAAGGTGGCGTCCGCGGCGTACGTCGATGTCCCGTCGTTGACGTCCAGTCTGAGCTGGTAGTCGTAGTGGCGCAGATAGCGCGTGGGGTGGCTGACCGACTGGAACGAGACCCCCGAGCTGTCGGCGAGGCCCGGCACCAGCTTCCACAGCGAGTCGGTGTACGGGTCGAAGGGGTATGTGTCGATGCGGCCGACGTAGTCGGAGTGGCGGACGTAACGGGCCGGATAGTTGTACGACTTCAGCCGGTTCCAGGCCGGGGCGCCCCATGTGGCCATCAGGTTGTTGTACTCGGTCGTGCTGATCGTCGTGATGCCGCAGTGCTTGGAGTTGACAGGCTGGGTGTAGGTCTTCTGGTCGAGCGCGGTCCAGGTGCCGGAAGCGAGGTTGGCGCTCTGCCAGGCGTAGAAGACACCGTTGGGGGTGTAGGTGTCGCCCCACAGGTACCAGGTGTTCGAGGTCAGGGACTTGTAGACGGTCGGGGCCTCGGTGCCGCCGTGTGCGACACCGGCGCTGAACTCCGTGAAGCTGCCCGGGTTCAGGGAGGTGGAGCGTGCCGCCACCAGTGTCTGGTTCTTCTTGAAGAACAAGTAGTTGTAGCCGTTGACTCCGACGGCCAAGTCTCCGTCGATCACGTCGTAGCCGGGGTCGAAGAAGACCTGCGGGGCGGAGGCGGTGACGAAGTCGCTGGTGTAGTTGACCATGATCACGTTGTGGCCGCTGGAGTTGACCGAGGAGTAGATGACCGCGTACTGCCCTCTGCCCGCGTCCCAGAACGCCTCGGGGGCCCAGCTGTGGGTGGTCATGTCGTGCAGCTTCAGCCGCCGGTAGCCGGTGAAGGCGCGTAAGTCCGTGGAGTCCCAGACATGGATGTACTGGCTGTTGTAACTCCAGTCGGTCCCCTTGAGATCGGTGGCAAGGACGACGAATGTGCCGTCCCGTTTGCGCATGAGGAAGGGGTCGCGCAGGCCGAGGGCGCCCGCAGTGGGGGTGACCACGGGGTTGTTCTGGTTCAGCGGTGTCCAGTTGAGGGAGTCCGTGCTGACGGCGAGGTGGAGGCCGTAGTCGGTGCCCGCGCCGAGGCTGGTCGACTCGGTGAAGTAGCACATCGCATAAGCGGAGTCGGCGGCGTGGGCTGTACCGGCGCCGAGGGCCAGTGCGCCGGATGCCGCCAGGGGAGTGGCGGCGGCCATGCCGAGGAAGCGGCGCCGGGACGGCTGGGGGCCGGGGCAGGGCATTGCACTCATCTTGGTCTCCAAGGGTGGTGCATGAGCCGGGCGAGCGGCTGCGGCTCGGGGGGTGCGGGGACATGAGCTATGCAGTCAGGAACCAGACAGTGTCGGTATTTCGAACGGGGTTCGGTAAATCGATCAGAAGGTAGACCGTGGTGACTGATGCGTCAATCATTCTGTCGAGTGAACGCCGGTCTCGCCGTGAGAAGACGCGTCACCGCTGGGTACCCATGGCGACAGCGGCTTCTGGACACAAGGGCGTCGGCCCAGGACATGTCCCGTCCCCTCAGGTGTCGACTCGGTGCCCCTGGCCGACGCGCACAGCAGGCCGCCGCAGGCCGGCCTGCTCGGGCTGTTCCGGATCAGCACCATCGCCATCAGCTGCGCTCCCGCCGGTGCTTCGGCGGCAACGGTGTCGTGGGCGGCGGGCCGCGTTCCGTATCGACCGCATGACGCCGACGCTGTGGCTTGCCACCATCGTCGTCGAACTCGTGCTCGGCGCGATCGCGAAAGCGGCGTTCGGCCGCGGCGGTCTCAGCCGTTCAGCGCCTGCCGCAGAACGTGGCTGTCGGCGGCCTGCACCAGGCGGGCGAGCTTGCCGTCACGTACGGTCCACAGGTGGATGAACCGCACGTCCGCCGTGATCCCGCGCTTGGTCTCGGCGTGGTAGTGCCCGAGCACGAACACGTGGTGGTCGCCGTCCGTGTAGAACTGCTCGGGTACCGGTCCGAAAGCCTCGAAGTTCGGCCTGAGCGGGCCGAAGAAGTCACGGGCCACGCTGTCGGAGCCGTGGTGGGTCCCCCCGTTGGGGAAGCCGGGAGTGATGTCCCAGACGATGTCCGGCGCCAGGATCTCGGCGGTGACCTCCGGAGCCGTGCCGGACGCGTAGAAGCGACGTACGAGGGCGATGTCCGGGGAGTCGGTCATGGGACCAGCATCGGTCGGGCTCCGGCCGTCGGCACACAGGAAGTAGCCCAGATGGAGGTCGTCCTCGCTGCCCGTGGCGGCGATCCCGTCGGCCCGGCCCTGCCGTGTCTAGGGGGCCGGCTCGCAGGCGGCCTCCGCGGCACCGGTGAGCTTGTCCGGGGGCGCGTTCTCGCGGCGTGGGAGCAGCAGCGGAGTGGCCAGGAGGAGGACTCCGGCGGCGGCGATGGCGGTACGGGGGCCGGTGGCGGTGGCCAGCAGACCCCACAGGGCGGTCACGGCCGCGATGGCGGCGCTGCTGCTGACCGACCACGCGGTCAGGGTGCGGGCGACCCGGCCGGAGTCGGTGTGGTCGAGCCGGGAGGTGGCCAGCAGGGGGTTGAACAGGCCGCAGCAGGTCACCAGGCCGAATTGGACGGCGATGACCAGGACGATCCCGGGGACACCGGGCTGGACGAACGCCAGCCCGACGGGCCAGCACGCGCGCAGCGTCCCGGCGATGAGGAGCACCCGGTGCTGCCCGAACCGCGCGGCGAGCGGGCGCGCCATGCGTGAGCCGATGAGACCGCCGACGCAAGGGGCCGCGAACGCGAGACCGTACTGCCAGGGTGCGAATCCCAGGCGGCCCACCAGAAGTACGGCGAGCAGCGGTTCGGAGGCCATGATCAGGCCGTTGACCACGAGCGCGTTGAAGAACAGCGGGCGCAGCGCGGAATGGGTGAGGATGTGGCGCCACCCTTCGAGCAGATCGCCCGCGCGCAGCCGCGGTGCGCCGGTGCGCGCGGGATGGGGTTCCGTCCCGCTGATGGCGCGGATGCCGAGCGCCGAGAGCAGGTAGCTGACCGCATCGGCCACCACGGTCGTCACCGGGCCGAACATCCCGATCGCGGCCCCGCCGAGCGGTGGTCCGACCACCGTCGCGGTCCATGTCGTGGACTCCAGGCGGCTGTTGGCGACGAGCAGGTCTCCCGGCGGCAGGAGCGCCTTCAGATATGCGCCGCCAGCCGCGTTGAAGGCGATGTTGGCCGCGGCGACGGCGATGGAGACGACGAGGAGTTGTGCGAAGGTGAGCCGGCCGAGCGCGAACGCGACGGGGACGCTGATCATCGCCGCGCATCGCGTCAGGTCCATCGCCACCATGACCGGCCGCTTACGGCGGAACTCCACCCACGGACCGAGCGGCACCGCGACCACGGCCCCCACGGCCCGTCCCGTGGCGGCCAGCGCCGCCACCTCGGCCGGCCCGGAGTGCAGCACGAGGACCGCGATCAGGGGAAAGGCGCCGAATCCGAACCATGTGCCGTACGAGCTGACCGCATACGCCGCCCACAACCACCCGAACCGACGCCCCAGCCCCCGTCCACCCGCCATGTCCCACGCACCTCTCGCCGCCGACCTGAACAACCGCACGCTGACCGTCGGTATCAAAGCGAGAGCAGGCGGCCCGGATCAAACAACCGAGCAGCCGTACAGCACAACCAGCGGTTGTGTGGATATGCCTGTCCGGCGTGGATCTCGATGCCGTGCGCACCTTCGTGACCACCGCGGAGGCGGGGCGGTTCCAGGACGCCGCCGCCGACCTGGCGGTCACCCAGCAGGCGGTTTCCAAGCGCATCGCCACGCTGGAGAAGGGCCTCGGGGTGCGGCTGTTCACCCGCACCGCGCGGGGAGCGAAGCTCACCATCGACGGACAGGCGTTTCTGCCCCACGCCCGCGAACTTCTCCAGGCCGAGGCGCGGGCCGTCGCCTCCGTGTGTCCCGGCCGCCGCGCGCTGCGCGTCGACGTGATCGGCCGACGGCTCGCCCCGGCCGCCGACCTGCGCCGCATTCCCCTGCGCGACCCGACCCCGGTCTACCGGCACTCCCTGCTGTGGCACCACGGCAACGCCCACCCGGCCCTCGCCGCCCTCCGCCAGCACCTCGACTCCGGGCGGTCCGGCCACTCCGACGCCGGGACCTGGACACCCACCTGGGCACGGTGAACGGCTCCGGCTCCCGGCATCCCCGGTCGTGGCGGGTCGTACGCTCGAGCCCACGGAACAGCACCCGCGGTCGGAGGAACCATGTCAGGCGCATGTTGCGCTCCCAGCTCAGGGGGCGACCAGGAGAATCCCGGGCCGTCCACCGCGCCGCCGCTCCGGGCCCCGGAGCGGGACCGGGCACAAGCGCTGCGTGCCATGGTGCGCATCCCCGGAGGGACGTATCCGATGGGAGGCGACGACGCCGACGCGTTTCCCGAGGACGGTGAGGGCCCGGTCCGGGAGGTGCGGCTTTCGCCGTTCCTCATCGACGCCACCGCCGTCACCAACCGCCAGTTCGCGGCGTTCGTGCGCGCCAGCGGCTACCGTACCGATGCGGAGCGCCACGGCTGGTCCTACGTGTTCTACGCACTCGTCCACCCCGATGCCCGGCGCATGGTGCGTGACGGCACGGTGGCGCAGGCGCCCTGGTGGCTCGCGGTGGACGGGGCGAGCTGGCAGGCCCCCTACGGGCCGGGGTCGTCGTGGACCGAGCTGTCGAACCATCCCGTCGTCCATGTCTCCTGGCGCGACGCGTCCGCTTACGCGGAATGGGTGGGCAAGCGCCTGCCCACGGAGGCGGAGTGGGAGAGGGCGGCGCGTGGCGGTCTGGAACGCTCCCGCTTCCCCTGGGGGGATGAGCTGCTGCCCCGGGGGCAGCACCGGTGCAACATCTGGCAGGGGGAGTTCCCGCAGGTCAACACGAGTGAGGACGGGTATCTGGGGACCGCGCCGGTCAAGACCTACCGGGCCAACAACTTCGGCCTGTACAACACATCGGGCAATGTGTGGGAGTGGTGCTCCGACTGGTGGAGCACCACGTGGCACGCGGCCGACCGCCCGGAGACCCGCCAGGACCCGGCCGGGCCTCCCGCCGGGGAGGCGAAGGTGATCCGCGGCGGCTCCTATCTGTGCCACGCGTCGTACTGCAACCGCTACCGCGTCGCCGCGCGCACCTCCAACACACCGGACAGCAGCACCGGCCACATGGGGTTCCGCTGCGCGGCGGACGTGCCCCCGACCCGGTGACGGCAATTGGTTGACACGGCTGAAGGAGCGGGTGAAACTTACACGGATTACTGGTAAGACCAGTTAACTGGAGCGCTGCTCGGAGCCTCCAGCGGTCTGCCGGCCTCCACGCAAAAAGGAGCGTCCTGGATGACCCACGCCTCTCCGTCGTCCGCGAGCGGTACTTTTCAAGGCAAGATCGGCACCACCTACGAGGAGTCGACTCCCTGGTGGCCCGAGCAGCAGACGCCTGCCGAGGACACGCCCAATGTCGTGGTCATCGTGCTCGACGACGTCGGCTTCTCCGACCTCGGCTGCTTCGGTTCGGACATCGGCACCCCGGCCATGGACGCCCTCGCCACCGGCGGCCTTCGCTACGCGAACTTCCACACCACCACGCTGTGTTCGCCGACCCGTGCCTCCCTGCTGACCGGCCGGAACCATCACTCCGTCGGCATGCGCATGCTGTCCAACTTCGACACCGGCTTCCCCAGCGGCCGCGGACGGATCACCACGGCCGCCGCGACCCTGCCCGAGGTGCTGCGCGACAGCGGCTTCAACACCATGGCCGTGGGCAAGTGGCACCTGGCGCCGATGGAGCAGACCACCCCGTCCGGCCCGTACACCCAGTGGCCGCTGTCGCGCGGGTTCGAGCGCTACTACGGATTCCTGGAAGCCGAGACGGACAGCTTCTATCCGGAGCTGTTCCACGACAACCACGCCGTGGACCCGCCGAAGACCCCGGAAGAGGGCTATCACCTCAGCGAGGACCTGGTCGACCGGTCGATCGAATTCGTCCGCGACCAGACGTCGGTCACTCCGGAGAAGCCCTTCTTCCTGTACCTGGCATTCGGCGCGGCCCACGCCCCGCACCAGGCTCCCCAGGAATACCTGGACAAGTACCGGGGCCGGTTCGACCACGGCTGGGACGCCGAGCGCGCCACCCGGCACGCCCGCCAGATCGAACGCGGCATCCTGCCGCCGGGCACCGGACTGGCGCCGCGCAACCCCGGGGTCGTGCCCTTCGACGAGCTGTCGGACGACGAGAGGAAGCTGTCCGTACGCCTCCAGGAGGCATACGCGGCCATGCTCGACCACACCGACCACCAGATCGGCCGGCTCATGGAGTTCCTGGAGCAGATAGGACAGATGGAGAACACCATCACCGTCCTGCTCTCGGACAACGGGGCCAGCCAGGAAGGCGGGCAGAAGGGGTCGCTCAACCCCACCGCGTTCCAGAACGGCATCGCCGAGGATCTCGAGGAGATGGTCGCGCGGATCGACGACATCGGCACCTCACGCGCGCACGCCAACTACCCGTGGGGCTGGGCGCAGGCGGGAAACACACCGTTCAAGCGCTACAAGCAGAACACCCACGAAGGCGGTGTCCGCTGCCCGCTCATCGTGCAGTGGCCCAGGGGGCTGCCGCGCACCGGTGAGGTCAGGCAGCAGTTCCACCATGTCAACGACATCATGCCGACCCTCTTCGACCTGATCGGTGTGCAGGCTCCCGAGGTCTACAACGGCGTCCCGCAGATGCCGATCCACGGTGTCAGCATGGCCTACACCTTCGGCTCGCCGACCGCGCCGACGCGCAAGGAGGCCCAGTACTTCGAGATGTTCGGGCACCGCGCGATCTGGCACGACGGCTGGAAGGCCGTCTCCTTCCACCAGCGCGGATCGTCGTTCGACGACGACCAGTGGGAGCTGTACCACCACGACACCGACTTCTCGGAGTGCAAGGACCTGGCGCAGGCGGAGCCCGAGCAACTCCAGAAGATGATCGCCCGCTTCTGGGTGGAAGCGGGAAAGTACGATGTGCTGCCGCTGGACGACAACGGGTTCGCCTACCGGGCGAAGATTCCGCGTCCCGGCTCCCCGCGTATGCGCACCACCTTCACCTACTACCCCGGCATGGCCCATCTGCCCATCGCCGCCGTACCACCCGTGATGAACCGCGCGCACCGCATCACCGCGTACGTCGACCGGGCCGCCGCGTCGGACGAGGGTGTCCTGGTGTCCCTGGGCAACATCAGCAGCGGATACGTCCTGTACGTCAAGGACAACCGGCTGGTCTACGAGTACAACTTCCTCGGCACCCGGTACACGGTGACCTCGACGGAAGAACTCCCGACCGGCCCGGCGGAGCTGGCCTTCGAGTTCGTCAAGACCGGCGACATGCGGGGCGTGGGACACCTCTACGTGTCGGGGAGGCCGGTCGGCACCGAGGACATTCCGCGGGTTCTTCCGCACTTCCTGGGGTGGCAGGGCCTCGACGTCGGACGGGACACCCTGTCGCCCTCCTCGGCCGGCTATGACGGCGAATTCGCGTTCACCGGAGGGTTCGAGAAGGTCGTCTTCACGGTCGCGCCGGACGAAGAGGGCGCGGAACCCTTCGAGCGCATCGACTGATCCTGCCCCTGACGGCTCAAGGCCCCTCTTCCGCGGAAGAGGGGCCTTGAGCGTGTGTCCGACGTCCGGTCAGCTGGGCGGCGTATAGCGCCCGTCGATCGCCGTCCAGCCTCCGTCCACGAAGAGCTGGCTCCCCGTGACGAAGGACGACGCCTCCGACGCGAGGTAGACGACGGCACCGGCCAGCTCGTCCGGCCGGGACCAGCGGCCCAGGGCACTCTTGGTCGCGTAGGCCTCCGACCACTCCGGCACGGCCCTGATCTGCGCGGTCAGCGGTGTGTCCACGATGCCCGGGGCGACGGTGTTCAGCCGCACGCCGGACGGGCCCAGCTCGGCCGCCGCGGTCCGCATCATCTGGACGAGGCCGGCCTTCGTGGCCGCGTACACCCCCTGTCCCGGCTCGACGGCCACCGCGCGGATCGAGCTGAAGCCTATGATGCTTCCCCCGCCGCGTTCGGCCATGCCACGGCCGAACGCCCGCACCAGGTCGAACGACGCGCGCAGATTGAGCGCCACGACCCGCTCGAATTCCTCCGCCGTGTAGTCGAGCAGGGGTTTGCGCACGTTGGTCGCGGCGGTGAAGACGAGCACGTCGACGTGGCCCAGCTCCTCGGCGGCCCGCGCCACCGCCTCGCCGTCGAGCACGTCGAGGGCGTACGGGCTGAGGCCCGGCCCCATCGACGCCGACTCCTCGGCCGCCGTCAGGTCCCGGTCGGCGCACACGACCGTGGCGCCGTGTGCGGCGAGGGCCAGGGCGCTCTCGCGGCCGATTCCACTGCCCGCGCCCACCACGACGGCCTTGCGGCCGTCGAGCCGGAACAGGCGGGAGTACGCGTCCACCGCATCGGTACGGTCCTGTGCTTGCATGTGGTCCTCACGGCTTCTTTGTCGTCGGACGGATCACTGCCATACGGGTCACGGTCAGCTCTTCGATGGCGAACCTCGGGCCCTCCCGCCCGGCCCCGGAGTCCTTCACGCCGCCGTACGGCATGACGTCGGAACGGAAGCCGGGAACCTCATTGACGACCACTCCGCCCACCTCCAGGCGGTCGAGAGCGGTGAACGCCGTGTCCAGGGCGCTGGTGTAGACACTCGCGTGCAGTCCGTAGCGCGAGTCGTTGACCAGGTCGAAGGCCGTCTCCAGATCGGGGACGGACCGCACCGCGACCACGGGGCCGAAGACTTCCTCGTCCCAGACGGACACGGGGCGGTTTACGTCGAGCAGCACGGTGGGCTCGATCACCCCGCCGGTGACCCGGCCCCCGGCCGCGAGCGTCGCTCCCGCCTCCACCGCCTCGGCCAGCCACGCACGCACCCGCTCGGTCGACCGCTTGTCGATGAGCGCCGAGACGCGCGTCGCCGGATCGCGGGGATCGCCCACGGCCACCTGGGCCACGCGCTCCGTCAGGCGGGCCACGAACTCCTCCCGCACGGCGTCCACCACGATGACCCGCTGCACGCTGATGCACGCCTGGCCCGACGCGTAGTAGCCGCCGCGCACGACCGCGTCGGCGGCGGCGTCGAGGTCGGCGTCGGCCGCCACCACCAGGGCGGCGTTGGAGCCGAGTTCGAGCAGTACCTTGGTGGGTGCCGCGTCCCGGGCGATCTGGTGGCCCACGGCGGCGGAACCGGTGAAGGACACCGCCCCGATCCGGCGGTCGGTGGTCAGCGTGACGCCCACCTCGGGGCCCCCGGTCACCAGCTGCACCGCGGCCTGTGGCGCGCCGCCGGAGCGCAGCGCCTCGCGGAGGAGGTGCACCAGCCACAGGGTGGCCAGCGGGGTCTGCGGGGCGGGCTTGACGATGATCGGGCAGCCGGCGGCCAGCGAGGGCGCGATCTTGTGCGTGGCGAGGAGCAGCGGGTAGTTGAAGCCCGCGATGCCCACCACGACGCCGATCGGCTTGCGGGTCCAGAAGCCGAGCAGCCCCTCACCCGACGGCAGCAGGTCCAGCGGCACCGTCTCCCCGTGCAGCCGGGCCACTTCCTCGGCCGCCGTCAGCAGGGTCAGCAGGGTGCGGTCCACCTCGACCCGGCAGTCGGCCAGTGGCTTTCCGGTCTCCAGGACCAGGAGCCGCTCGAAGTCCGCGCGTCGTGAGGTGACCGCCTCGTGGGTCGCGAGCAGCGCGGCCCTGCGGGTGTGCGAGGGGAGTCCGCCGACCTGCCCGCGGACCGCCACCGCCGCGTCCAGCGCCTGGCGTGCGAGGGCGGCGTCCCCCACGGGGGCCCGGGCGACGAGTGTCCCGTCGTAGGGGAAGCGGACGTCTTCGGTGGCGGGTGCCTCGACCCAGTGGTCGCCGATGGGAAGACCCTCGGGAAACGCCCCCGCCACGGGGTTTTCGCCGTCGGCGGGTTCGGCATCGGTCGTCACGGTTGGTACTCCCGGTTGAGGTCGGCCGCCGACACTCCGGACAGTGCTTTGCTCAGAGTCGGAACGGCGGCGATCAGCCTGCGTGTATAGGAATGCTGCGGGTCCTCGTACACCTGCTCCGTGGACCCGGTCTCCACGATCTGTCCGTCGTGCATGACCGCGACCCGATCGCACACGTGGCGGACCACGGACAGGTCGTGGGAGACGAAGACCAGCGTCAGGGACAGCTCGTCGACGAGGTCGGCGATGAGGTTGAGCACCTGGGCCCGTACGGACACGTCCAGGGCGCTCACCGGCTCATCGGCCACGATGATCTTCGGTCGGGGGGCGAGAGCGCGGGCGATGGAGATGCGCTGCCGCTGGCCGCCGGAGAACTGGTGCGGATACCGGTTCGCCGCGTCGGCGCGCAGGCCGACGGCCTCCAGCAGCTCGGCCACCCGCTCCCGGCGGTTCGCGTGTCCCTGCGCGACGAGCGGCTCGGCCACGATCTCGCCCACGCGCATGCGCGGGTCCAGCGCGCTCATCGGGTCCTGGAACACGAGCTGGAGCCGCTCGCGGACGAACTTCAGCTGTCGCTCCCGGAGCCCGGTGATGTCCCGGCCGTCGATCGCGACGCTGCCGCTGGTGGGGCGGTCGAGGCCGGCCAGAATCCGCAGCAGGGTCGACTTGCCGCACCCCGACTCGCCCACGATGCCGAACCGCTGCCCTTGCGGGACGTCGAAGCTGACGCCGCGCAGGGCGTGCACCGGCGGGCTGGAGCGGAGCAGCGAGGTGCGCGGCCGCCGGTAGTCGCGCGTGACGTCACGGACGCTGACGGCGGGCACCTGGCCGGGTGCGAGGGGGGCGCTGGTCGGCTGCTCAGCCATGGCCGGCCTCCTGGTTCATGGGTACGGCGGTTCCGGGTGCGCCGCTTTTCGATACCGGGTGGAAGCAGGCGTAGCCGGAGTCCGGCCCGGTCGGCACCCATTCCGGCCTGGTGGCGCACACCTCGGTCGCCTGGGCGCATCTGTTTCTGAAGACGCATCCGGCGGGGAACTGCCCGGCCGGCGGGACCGACCCGCCGATCGTGACCAGCCGGCCGCGGTCGTCGACCGCGGTCAGGTCCGACGCGCCGATCAGGCCCTGGGTGTAGCGGTGCCGGGGGCGCGTGAACACCTCCCGGACCGGGCCGGACTCGACCACCCGCCCGCCGTACATGACCATGACCCGCTCGCAGGCGGTGGCCACCACGGCCAGATCGTGGGTGATGAAGAGCATGGCCGACCTGCGGTCCTGGACGCCCCGCACGATCAGGTCGAGCACCCGCGCCTGCACCGTGACGTCGAGCGCGGTGGTGGGTTCGTCACAGACCAGCAGCGCGGGGTCGTTCGCGAGGGCGATGGCCAGCACCACCCGCTGCCGCTGACCTCCGGAGAACTGGTGCGGATAGGCGTCCGCGGCGGCCTTGGGATCGGGAAGCCCGACCTGGGCCAGCAGTTCCACGGCGGCGGCCCGGGCGGACGCCCGGTCGGGCCGGGTCCGGTGGATCAGCAGCACCTCGGCGATCTGCCGCCCGACCTTCATGGTGGGGTTGAGGGCGGTCATGGGCTCCTGGAAGACCATGGCGATCTCCTTGCCCCGCACCCGGGACATCCGCGCCTCGTCGGCACCCACCAGGTTGTGGTCGACGCCGGCGAGCCGCACCGACCCCGTGGCCCGGAGCCCTTCGGGGAGCAGGCCCATGACGCTCAGCGCGGTCAGCGACTTGCCCGACCCCGACTCACCGATCAGGCCGACCCGCTCCCCGGCCCGGATGGTGAAGTCGACGTCCTCGACGAGCTTGCGGCCGCCCACCGTGACGTCGAGCTCGCGCACGGCCAGGACGTCATCGGGGCCGTCGGGGGAGCCCTGCCCGGAGGCCGGTGCCGTGTCGGGTACCGGGGTCATCGGTGGTCCTCCAGCTTGGGATCGAAACGGTCGCGCAGGCCGTCACCGAGGAGGTTGAATCCGAGCACCGCCACCGCGATCGCGACGCCCGGGAAGACGGCCAGCCGGGGATCGGACGACAGCAGCTCCTGGCTCTCCTGGAGCATCCGGCCCCAGGACGGGGTGGGGGGCGGGGTGCCGAAGCCCAGGAAGGACAGGGCGGCTTCGGCGAGTACGGCGATGGCGAAACCGACCGACGCCTGCACGATGACGAGACTGCTGACGTTGGGCAGGACATGCCGCAGGCCGATCGCGAACGGCCCGCGGCCCGCCGCGCGCGCGGCGATGACGTACTCGGTCTTCATGACCTGCAAGGTGCCGCCGCGGATCAGGCGGGCGAAATTGGGGATGGACGCGATGCCGATGGCGACCATCGCGACCAGCGTGCTGGCGCCGTACACGGCGGCGAACATGATGGCCAGCAGGAGCGCCGGGAAGGCGAGGAGCATGTCGTTGCCGCGCATCAGCAGCTCGCCGAACCAGCGGGGACCCATCCCGGCGACGATGCCGAGGGGCACTCCCACCACGGCGGCGACCCCCACCGCCACGAAGCCGACGAACAGGGTGGTGCGCGAGCCCATCAGGATCTGGCTGAACACGTCGCGACCGAATTTGTCCGTGCCGAACCAGTACTCCAGCGACGGCTCCTGCAGCCGCGCCGAGGAGTTCACCAGGGTCGGGTCGTGCGGGGTCCACACGAAGGACAGCAGCGCCATGCCGAGCACGAGCGCGACGATGAGACCGCCCACCAGGAGGCTGCCCGTCACCGGGCGCCGCCGCCGGCCGTCGGGCCCCTCGGACGCGACGGCGGATTCCGTAACCGGAGCACTCATGACGCACCCACCCTGAGCCTCGGGTCGATCATCAGATAGACGAGGTCCACCAGGAAGTTCACAAGCAGCACCGCCATTGCGATGATCATGACCACGTCCTGCACCACGATGAGGTCCCGGTTGGAGACGCTGTCCAGCAGCAGGCTCCCCAGCCCGGGGATGACGAAGACCCGTTCAATGACGACGGCGCCCACCAGCAGCGTGGCGAGGTGCAATCCCAGGACGGTGACCACGGGCACCGCCGCGTTCCGCAGGCCGTGCCGCAGCAGCGCCTGCGTCGGACGGAGTCCCTTGGCGCGAGCGGTGCGCAGATAGTCCTCCCGGAGGACGTCGAGCACGGCGCTGCGGACATAGCGGGTGAGCATGGCCGCCTGCACCATGCCGAGGGACAGCGCGGGCAGCACCAGCTGCTTGAGGAACAGGGCCGGATCCTCCGCCGGAGGTGTCCAGCCGTTCGCCGGCAGCCACCCGAGCCCCACCGCGAACACGGTGATCAGGAGGATGCCCGCGAGGAAGGCCGGGACGGCCACGCCGACCTGGGACAGGGCCGAGAGAATGAGCCCGGACGGCCTGCGGTGCCGCACCGCCATGAGGATGCCCATGGGGATCGCCAGGATGCAGGCGAGCACCATCCCGGTGCCGACGAGCCACAGGGTGACCTGGAGGCGGTCGGCGATCTGCGGGCCGATCTGCGCGTGGGAGACGTAGGAGTTCCCCGGGTCGAAGGTCACCAGGCCCTGTACCCAGTGGAGGTACTGGACCACGAGCGGCCGGTCGAGCCCGAACTGCTCGCGCAGTTGCGCCACCGCCGAGTCCGACGCGCTGGTGCCGAGGGCGACGCGAGCCGGATCCCCTGGCAGCACCGCCATGAACGCGAACACCAGCATGGAGCTCACGACGAGGCCGGCCAGGAGGATCGCGATCCGCTGCACTAGACGGACGATCATCGGATGAGGTCGCCTTTCAGGACCGGCCCAGACCGGTGAGGTCCAGTGACTCGGAGACGGAGTTCTTGGGCAGGCCGGTGATGTCCTTGTCCGCCACCATCAGGTTCGGCAGCAGGAACAGCCAGTCGGCGGCGGCGTCCTTGGACAGAAGCCGGGCGGCTTGCCGCATGTAGGTGATCTGATCCTTCTGGTTCCCCTCGTCCGCCTTGTTCAGCAACGCGCGGAATTCGGGGCTGTCGTAGCGGAGGTAGGACTTCTTGTCGCCGAACACCGCCTGCATGTCGCGGGGCTCCACATGGCCGATGATGGACATGTCGTAGTCGGCGTTCTTGAACACGGTGGACAGCCAGGCGGCGGGGAACTCCAGCTGGTCGAGCTTGACCTTGAACCCGGCCTGCTCGAGCTGGCTCTTCACCACGGTGCCGCACGCGGTGGCATACGGCAGCGTCGGAATCCGCAGCCGCAGCGTACGCCCCGCTTCGCCGGACTCCTTGAGGAGCTTCTTGGCCTTGCTGCGGTCGTACGGATACTGGTTCGTGAGGTCCTGGTACCACGGGTCGGTCGGAGGCACCATGCTGCCGATGAGCTTGCCGCGCCCGGCCCAGCAGGTGTCCATCAGGGCCTTGTGGTCGATGGCGTAGCGGACCGCCTGGCGGGCCTTCGGATTCTTCATCGGGCCCGAGCCGTTGTTCATGGAGAGGACCACCTCGCCGTTGGTCGAGCCCTCGGTGACCTTGTACTTCGGGTTGTTCTCGAACCGGTTCAAGGCGTCCGGGGACGGCATCTGGCCGATCACGTTGATGTTGCCCGTGAGCATCGCGTTGTTCATGGCCGTCGGGTCCTTGAAGTACTTGAGGGTGACCGACGCGAAGTGCGGTTCACGCCCCCAGTAGCCCTTCCGGCGGGCCAGCGTGATCGAGTCGCCGCGGTTCCACTTCTTCACCTCGTACGGGCCGGTGCCCACCGGCTCGGTGGCCAGGTTGCTCACGCCGGTCCGGCTGAACATCGCGCCGAGGCGGGTGGTCATCCGGTACAGCCAGTCGTTGCTCGGCCGCTTCAGGGTGACCTTGAGTTCGGTGGGCGACACCGCCTGCACCGTGTCGACGACGCTCATCTGGGACTTCAGCTCTACCGTCCAGTCGGACGCGATCCGTTCGATGGAGAACTTGGCGTCCTCGGCCGTGAACGGTTTGCCGTTGCTGAACTTGGCGCCCTTCACCAGCTGGAACGTGTACGTCTTGTGGTCCTTGGACAGGTTCCACGACTTGGCCAGCTGGGGCTGTATCTTCCCGGACTGGTCCAGCTTCACCAGGTTCTCGTAGACGTTGTAGAGCAGCGCCTGCGGAACGGCGGCACCGGCGGTCTTGGTGAAGTCCAGGTTGGCCGGTTCGGCGGTGAGGCCGATCTTCAGGCTGTCGTTGGCCTTGTCGGAGCCGCCACCGCTGCCGTCCGATGTGGACCCGGCCGAGCAGGCTGCCAGCAGCGTGCATGCGAGCGTGGCTGCGACCGTCCCGGTGTACCGCGGCAGCTGCTTGTTTCTTTTCATATGTTTCAACCCTGGCTTTCCATTGTGTGCAGAACGGCCGATGCGACGTCCGTCGTGGAGGCGTGGCCGCCGAGGTCGGCCGTGTGGTGCCTGGTGTCTCGCAAGGTGTCCGCCACCGCGTCGCGGACGCGACGGGCCGCGCCGGTGTGTCCGAGGTCGTCGAGCAGCATCGCGCCGGAGAGCATGCAGGCCACCGGATTGGCCACGCCCTTCCCGGCGATGTCGGGCGCGGAACCATGGACGGGTTCGTAGATGCCCGGCACGTCGGCGCCCGGAAGGACATTGGCGCTGGGTGCCATGCCCATACCGCCGGCGAGCACCGCGGCGAGATCGGACAGGATGTCGCCGAACAGGTTGCTCGCGAGCAGCACGTCGAGGGAGCGCGGCGCCTGGATCATGCGGGCGGCCATCGCGTCGACCAGCACCGTTTCCAGCTGGACCTGCGGGTACTGCTCACCGATCTCGCGCACCACGCGGTCCCACAGTGGATAGCCGTAACGCATCGCGTTGGACTTGGTCACCAGGCACAGGCGCCCCGACCGGCGGCCGGCCAGGGCGAAGGCCTGGTGCGCCGCCCGCTCGATCACGCGACGGGAGTGCACGGCGACCTCGATGCCGAGATCGTGTCCGCTCCCGGCGTGCGCCACCCCGCCGGCGCCGACGTACTCGCCCTCGGTGTTCTCGCGCACGATCACCAGGTCCACGCCATCGGTGTCGCGCACCTTGGTGGGAACGCCGGGGAACGCGCGCACCGGGCGGAGGTTCACGGCGAGGTCGAGCTGCTGCCGCAGGCCGATGATCAGGCCCCGGACCAGTTCGTGCTCCGGCACATCGGGGCGTCCGACGGCTCCGAACAACACGGCGTCCGTCTGCTTGACGAGGTCGGCCGCGTCGGCCGGCATCGCCGCGCCCTCCCGGAGGAAGCGTTCGCCTCCCCACTGATGCGAGGTCACGTCGAGCCGGTGGCCCTCGGCCTCCAGCGCGGCCCGGAGCGCGGGCACGGTGGCCGCGACGACCTCCGGGCCGATTCCGTCGCCCGGAATGACCGAGAGCCGCACGACTTTGGTGTCCGTCATGGACGCCACCCTTCCGCTATCACTGGCCTGACCAGTAAGCTCGCTTGCCAGGTACCGTGTCGACTGAAGCTGTTCCTGTCAAGGGTTCGACCCCCCCCCGGGATCGCCCGGGACACCGCCCAGCGGTAGCTGGGGGAGAAGGAGAGTGCGCGTGCTCACCGAACAGGACCTGGCCGCCATACCGGCCGTCGAGATGGTCGCCGGATTCGCCGACCGCACGCTGTCGCCGGTCCAGGTCCACGACGCCGTCCAGTCGGTGATCGAGGCGCGGGAGGGTGTGCTCAACGCGTTCTGGGTGCGAGATCCGGACGAGTCCCGCAAGGCGGCCCAGGCCAGCGAGGCCCGCTGGGCCGCGGGGGAACCGCTCGGGCCCATCGACGGCGTGCCCGTGACCCTGAAGGAGAACGTCGCCCGCCGGGGCGTCCCCATGCCCTCGGGCAACGCGGGCACCGAGCCGGTCGTCCCCGACGCGGACGCGCCCATCACCGCGCGGGTCCTCGAATCCGGCGGGGTGGTCCTCGGGTCGACCGTGATGCCGGACTGGGGCATGCTCTCCTCGGGCGTCTCCAGCCGGCACGGCATTTCGCGCAGCCCCTGGAACCCGGACTGGACCACGGGCGGTTCCAGCTCCGGCGCGGGGGCCGCGGCCGCGGGCGGATACGGCCCGCTCCACGTCGGCACCGACATCGGGGGATCGATCCGGCTGCCGGGCACCTGGCTGGGCCTGGCCACGCTCAAGCCGAGCTACGGGCGGATCCCGCTGGACACCCCGTACCTGGGGCGCGCCGCCGGCCCCCTCACCCGCACCGTGGCGGACGCGGCCCTGTTCATGAGTGTCCTGAGCCGGCCGGATCCCCGGGACTGGTCGAGCCTGCCGCCGCAAGACATCGACTGGTCGGCGTTGGACGGCGAGGTCCGCGGGCTGCGGGTGGGCGTGCACCTGAACGCCGGGTGCGGCGAGTCGTGCGACGCCGAGATCCTCGCCGCGGTGAACCGCGCCGCCGAGGTCTTCGAGGCGGCGGGAGCCGTCGTGGAGCCGGTCGAGCCGTATCTGACCCAGGAACTGCTGGACGATTTGGACCTGTTCTGGCGGGTGCGGTCCTGGAACGACTTCCGCGCCCTGACCCCCGAGGCGCGGCTGCGCGTCCACCCCCACATCATCCGATGGTGTCAGGGAGGCGCGGACGTGGCGGGTACCCGGGTCCTCCAGTGCTACCAGCAGATCATGCGCATCCAGGCCCAGACCGTGGCGGCGACGCTCCCCTACGATCTGGTGCTCTCGCCGGTGGCTCCGGTGGCCGCGTTTTCCGCCGAGCGGCCGATGCCGTTCTCGGAGGACGCCAAGACCATGGCCCACATCGGCTTCACCGCGCCGTACAACATGTCGGGCCAGCCCGCCGCGACCGTCAACTGTGGTTTTACGGCGGACCGCCGTCCCATCGGGGTGCAGATCGCGGGCCGCCGTTTCGATGATCTCGGCGTTCTGAGGGCGGCGGCATGGTACGAACGAAACCGGCCTGCCGAGGCGGTCCCGCACTGGCCGGATCACGCCCACGGGGCGCCCACGGGGGAGAACACGACATCGACCACGCCCGAAGGGGAGAAGCCTTGAGCGAGGGAGCACAGTTCCGGCAGGTCTCGCCGGTACGGCTCTACCAGCGCATCGTCGAGCAGATCGAGCAGGCGATCGTGCGGGGTGACCTGAAGCCGGGTCAACGGCTTCCGAGTGAGCGGGAGTTGGTGACGCAGTTCGGGGCGAGCCGGCCCACCGTGCGGGAGGCCCTGCGCGTGCTGGAGAGCAACGGCCTGGTGCGCTCGCGCCCGGGTGACCCGAACGGCCCGGAGATCCTGCCGTTCTCGCCGGCCGGCCTGACCAAGGAGATGACCCGGCTCGTCCAGTTCGACAACGTGTCGATGGCCGAGCTGATCTCGTTCCGCATGATCCTCGACGGCTCGGCCAGCATGCTGGCGGCCCGGCTGCGCTCCGAGGAGGAGCTGTCCGCCATGGAGCGGACGATCGCCGTCATGTCGGACGCGATCGAGACCGGGTACGAGGAGTTCAGCAAGGCGGACATCGCGTTCCATGAGGCGGTGGCGGTGGCAAGCCGCAACTCCCTCATCGAGGTCTGCAACCAGGTGGTCCGGGGGGCTGTCCTCTCGCTGATCTCGGACAAGGTCACCCACGCCCACAACAGCGCCGCGCTCATGCGGGAGTCGCTCCAGCACCACCAGGAGGTGCTGGAGGCGATCCAGCTGGGGGACGGCCCGGCGGCGGCACGCATCTCGCGGCGCAAGCTCTATGACTACTACGTCGGTTACGTCCCCGAGGACGAGCGGGAGCCGCTGCTGGCGCTCATGGACGACGAAGGGGCCTGAGCGTCCCCTGCCACCCCTGACACCGTCCCCTGGCCACGTCAGGGGACGGGCGTTCCACGCTGCCAGGAGTCGATGACGATCAGCGTCTTCGTCTGGAGCACACCGACGCCCTTGCGACGCAGTCGATTGACCACTTTCTGCAGGTCGTCGACGCTGTCGACATGCAACCGGACGAGTGCGTCCACATCGCCGGTGAGCGTCAGCACCTCGTCGACCTCCGGCAGCGTCGACGCGAACTCCAGGATGTCGTGGATATCCGTGTCCCCCGTGAAACGCAGCTCGGTGACCGCCTGAAGGCCCTGGCCGAGCTTGGCCTGATCCGTCGTGATGGTGTAGCCGGTGATGACGCCCGACTCCTCCAGGCGTGCGATGCGCCGACGGACCGGCGCCGGGGAAAGCTGCACCAGCCGCGCGATGTCACGAACGGTCCGCCGCCCGTCGGCTCGCAGCAATTCCAGGATGTGCAGATCGACCGAGTCGAGGTGTGCGGGTGCCGACATGCCGCAAGTGTAAGCAGGGCTTCCCTCAACACTCACTCTCGACGCGATGGACTTCCCGGGAAGAGCGTACTGCGCACCGCTGTGCACACGTTTGTTGTGCACGGATCGGGCCCTTGAAAACGTGTCCGCATGCCAGCCGCCACACCATCAGCGACACGCGTTGCCCCCTCAGAAGCCCTGAAGTCCCGCACACGCCCTCGTGGTGCCGTGCTGCGGATCGATGTCGTCGCCACGCCCCTGGCGGTCGCCCGGGTCGCCTTGATCTTGGCCCACCGCCAGTTCGACGTGCTCACCATGGATGTCGCCGCGCCCGTCGACGGGCTGCGGAGGATCACCGTCGAGGTGGACACGACGGACGAGATCAGGGTGCGTCAGCTCATCAAGTTCCTGAACCGGTCACTCGATGTCGTCAAGGTCGTCTGGAGGCATGGATGAGCACACGCTCCGGCGCGGCCTCCGCCACCGACGCCCTACGGCTGGTCGACCCGGCCGGAACGCTGGACGAAGAGGCGGCCGCGGGCATGCTCGAGGTGACCGGCGACCTGTGTCCCTCGGGCAGGAAGCGGCCCAGGCCGGGTCGATCCGCGCCCTCCGGGCGGACGACCGGGTCTTCCCGTCCTACCGCGAACACGTGGCGGCCCTGTGCCGTGGCATCTCACCGACGGAATTGCTGTCGCAGTGGCGTGGCGCGAGCCATGGCTCGTGGGACCCCGAGCGCTACCACTTCCACATCTACAGCCTGGTGCTGGCCACGCAGTCACTGCACGCCGTCGGTTATGCGATGGGCGTCCGGTACGACGCCGCCGACAGCGTGGTGTTCGCCTACTTCGGTGACGGCGCCTCCAGCCAGGGGGACGCAAACGAGGCGCTCAACTGGGCGGCGGTGACATCGGCACCCGTCGTGTTCTTCTGCCAGAACAACGGATGGGCGATCTCGACACCCGCCGGCAAGCAGTACGCGAGCCCGCTGAGGGAACGTGCGAAGGGATTCGGACTCGACGCGGTCTCCGTTGACGGCAACGACGCACTGGCCGTCTACGCCGCCACCCGGCGCATGGTCGAGCGGGTCCGGGCCGGTGGCGCACCCGGGTTCATCGAGGCGCACACCTACCGCATGTCCGGGCACAGCACATCGGACGACCCCAGGCGCTACCGCGACGACGCCGAGTCGGCCCGGTGGGAGGCCCACGACCCCGTGGAGCGGGTGCGCGTGCTGCTCACGGCGCGCGGCTGGGCCGACGAGGACTACTTCGCCACGGTCGCGTCCGACGCCGAGGAGCTGGCCACACGGACGCGCCGGGAGTGCCGTGCCCTCCCGGAGCCGTCCCTGAGCGACACCTTCCGCACCACCTTGTGCGAGGAGCCCGAGGCCCTGCGGCGCGAACGAGAAGCCTTCGAGACGTATCTGGAGTCCTTCCTGTGACCATCACCGCCGCGGCCACCTCGGCCGGGAACGACGCGAAAGACACCCAGGACGAGGCCGCCACGGCCGCCACGGGTACGACCGCGCTCACGCTCGGACGCGCGCTGAACGAGGGTCTGCGACAGGCGATGCGCGACGACGAGCGGGTGGTGCTACTCGGCGAGGACATCGCCTCCCTGGGCGGGGTGTTCCGGGTGACCGACGGCCTGGCCGCCGAGTTCGGCGACCGTGTCGTGGACACCCCGCTGGCCGAATCGGGGATCGTCGGGACGGCCATCGGCCTGGCCCTGCGGGGGTACCGGCCGGTGTGCGAGATCCAGTTCGACGGTTTCGTCTACCCGGCCTTCGACCAGATCGTCAGCCAGCTGGCGAAGATGCGGGCACGCTCCCGCGGGCTGCTGCGGCTCCCCGTCACCATCCGGATCCCGGTCGGCCGGACCTCGATCGCGTTCTCGACGCCGTCGACCGGGTGTGTGCCGCGTGAACCGTCCGGCACACCTCTCCCGGAGGACACGATGCTCGTAGCCAAGCACTTCCCGCTCCCCGACGTCGGCGAGGGGCTCACCGAGGCCGAGATCCTCGAATGGCGAGTGGGGCCCGGCGACCCGGTCGCCGTCAACGACATCATCGCGGCGATCGAGACGGCGAAGGCAGTGGTGGAACTGCCCAGCCCGTACGCCGGGACCGTCACCGAAATCCTCCATGCCGCGGGCGAGGCGGTGGCCGTCGGCACGCCGGTCATCGCGTTCGAGGTCGAGGACGACAGCGCCCCGCGGACGGGGCCCGAAGACGACACCACCGGGCCCGCGGAGCCGCCCGTTCAGGACGGCGCCGGGGACGAGCAGTCGTCCGCCCCCGCCCGCGAACCCGTCCTCGTCGGCTACGGCCCCGCGCACGCGCGGCCGGCACGACGCCCGCGGAAGCCGAAGCCCGAGCCACCGGCCGTCACACCGTCCGCCGCGAAAGCCCTCGCCACCCCGCCGGTGCGCAAGCTCGCCCGCGACCTCGGAGTCGATCTGCGCCTGGTGTCCGCCACGGGCCCGTCGGGACGCATCACCCGCGAGGACGTGCACCGCCTCGCCGAGCGGCGGGCAACGACGCCGAACGCCCCGGACCCCGCCTGTGACGGCGTGGTGCGCACGCCGATCCGCGGAGTGCGCAAGCACACCGCGCAGGCCATGGTCGAGAGCGCCTTCACCGCTCCGCACGTCACGGAGTGGGTCACCGTCGACGTGACGCGGTCCCTCGAACTGCTGGAGAGGGCGCGCGCCGACAAGGCGTTCGCGGATGTGCGCCTGACACCGCTGTGTCTCGTCATCAAGGCAGCGCTGACCGCCATCGCACGGCATCCCGGGATCAACGCGAAGTGGGACGCCGCGGCCGGTGAGATCGTCCAGTATTCCGACGTCAACCTCGGCATCGCCGCGGCGACACCGCGAGGGCTCATCGTCCCCAACATCGCCGCGGCCCAGCGGCTCTCCCTGCGGGAGATCGCCCTGGCGCTCACCGACCTCGTCGATCAGGCCCGCGCGGGCAGGACGCCACCCGAGCGGATGAGGAACGGGACCTTCACGATCACCAACATCGGTGTGTTCGGCATCGACGGCGGAACGCCGATCCTCAACCCCGGCGAGGCGGCGATCCTCTGCTTCGGCCAGGTGCGGCGAACGCCGTGGGAACACGAGGGCCGCGTACGGCTGCGCGACACCACGACCCTCACCATGTCGTTCGACCACCGCCTCGTCGACGGCGAGCTGGGTTCGCTCGTCCTGCGCGACATCGCCCGGTTCCTGGAACAGCCGGATCTGATGGTTCTCCACCGCTGACCCCGCCCGGCGGCTGCCGTACGCGTGAGGGTGCCGTCCGCGCCGGACGGCACCCTCACGCGTACGGCCACTACGCCGTGGTGCTCATCTCTGCCTGTCGGTGGCCGTGCCGTTCAGTGACCCCGGGCCATGGGCGGTCCCGTTGACCGGGCCGGTGGCCCGGGCGGGGCGTTCCAGGATGCCGCGGTCGTCGGGCGGCGTGTCCGCGGCGGTGGCGCCGGGCGGCGGGCCGGTGGTCTCGGGGGTGCCGCCGCTGTGGGAGCCGCCCTGATGGGCGCCGCCGCCGTGCGTGGTCCCGTTGCGGCTGCCGTTGGCGGAGGGGGCGGAACCGTTGATCTTGTCGATCGCCTGCCGGGCCTGTTCGCCGGGGGAGCGGGTCGTGGGCTGCGCCGAGGGGGACGGCGTGGGCGCGAGCTGGTTGCGCTCCAGCTGGGGCGGCTTGGCGTGGGCGGCGCTCACGGCCTGGGTGCGCAGCCGGTGGCTGACCGCCTCGTCCAGGCTCACCGGCCGGTGCATCTGGGCGGCCAGCCGCCCGGCCTCCTGCCCCAGCGCGGAGACCACGTCCCACGGCAGATGGAGCACCAGACGGACTTCGGCATCCCCGTCCGGGAGGGCTTGGATGGGAGGAGTGAACCGTTCACTCATGAGCTGGTCCTCCGTAGGGTTCTTCGGTCCGCGCCCCGCATGCCAGGGCGCATACAGAGCCATACGGAGAACCGCCGCGCCCCGTTCACCGTGAGCCGGACGAATCGGGGCGCCGCGTCAGGAGCGCGGCAGCCGGGTCAGGAGCGCAGCAGGATCGTGATCGTCGCCAGGATCGCCGCGAGGACGAGCGCCGCCACACCGTATCCGATCCGCTGCGACCGCAGCCCCGGAATGAGCGCGTCGATGGAGATCCGTCCCGCGCCGCTCAGCGCGAGCCCCGCCGCGACGACGCCGATGAGCAGCGGAAGCTCGAAGCCGCCGAACAGGCCGAGGTGCCAGGTGGCGGCGACGGCGTTGGCCATGCAGCCCGCCACGGCGGCCCCGGCGAGCGGAGTGATCAGCCCCACGGCCAGCCCCAGTCCGCCCAGGGTCTCGACGAGCCCCGCGACGACGGCCATCGCCCGAGGGGCGGGGTACCCCACGCGGGCGAAATCCAGCCCGGTCCGGTGAATTCCCGGCCCGCCCCACCAGCCGAACAGATGCTGCGCCCCGTGTCCGGCGATGAGGAGCCCGACCCCGAGCCGCACCACCAGCAGGCCGATGTCATGGGCGAGCAGCACGCCCGACGCGCTCCTGGGGGCGGCATGGGCGGGCGTACCCATCGGGGGAGTGCCCTGACCGCCGTAATCATCGCCGTAAGTCGACATGGCGCCCTCGTCGAGTCGGGGTTCGGTGTGCGGTCACCGAGCCGGATAAGGGTTATGTGCCTTACGTCCACTTTGTCGCAATCGGGTCATGGGTTCAATCCGTGCGCTCAGCGGAGGGGGGCAGGCCACGCCGAGCCCCGGCGGCGAGCGGCAGGGCGGTGGCCAGGCAGCACACACCGGCCATGGTCAGGGACGTCCCGGTGGCGGGCGCGCTCAGGGCCACGCCGAGGCCGCCCGCGGTCGTGATGACCGTCTTGGTCACGCCGGACGCCTCGCCCGCCCGCTCGGGGCCCGCGGCCGCCTGGGTGGCGATGAGGGTCAGGGCGCCCGCCACCCCGAGCGCCGCCCCGCAGCCCGTGGCCACCAGGACGTAGCCCGTCAGCGATGTCGCCGCCGGAGCGGCGCACAGCCCCGCCCCGCCCAGACCCAGACACCCCGCCATCGCCCCGGCCGTCCTCGCCGGAGCGATCCGCCCGGCGAGCGGTCCGGCCACCGACATGGCCGCTGCGGGGGCGAGGAAGGCCGCCCCGGCGCCCGCCGCCGACAGCCGCCAGGGCCCCTGCAGCGACATCGGCACCACGAAGAGGAAGACCACGGTCGCGGCATTGGCCACCGCACCGGCGGCGGTGAGCGCCACGAAGCGCCGGTTGCGCAGCAGGGCCGGGCTCACCAGGGGGTTCGGCGCCGCCCGTTCGCACCGTACGAAGACCACGGACAGGGCGACGAGCAGGGTCAGGGCGGTGGCCGTACGCCCCGACGCCCAGCCCCACACCGGCCCGCGGTCGGTGCACAGCGCGAGCGTGGCCACCGCCGCGGTCGCCGCGACCAGTCCCTTCCCGTTCACCGGGCCCTTCCCCGGCGCGCTTCCGTCCCGGGATTCCGCCGCCCGTGCCGCGCACCCCGCCGCGAGCGCGGCGACCGGCACATTGAGCCAGAACACCGCCCGCCACGACACGGCCTCGGTCAGCACCCCGCCCGCGAACGGCCCGCACGCCGTCGCCACGCCACCGACGCCCATCGCCCACCCCAGGGCCCGCCCGCGCCCCTCGGGCGGATAGAGGCGCGTCAGCAGGGCCAGTCCCACCGGCATGGCCAGCGCGCCGCCCGCTCCCTGGACGACCCGGGCGCCCACCAGCACCGGCAGCGAGGGGGCCATCGCACACACCAGCGACGCGCCGCCGAACACCGCCAGGCCCGCCGTCAGCAGCGTGCGCCGCCCCAGCACATCGCCCAGCCGTCCGGCGGCCGGCATCAGCGAGGCCGCCGCCAGCAGATAGCCGCTGACCACCCATGGCAGCCCGCCACCGGCCCCGAGATCGCGGCCGATCCGGGGCAGGGCCGCATTGAGCGCGAAGGCGTCCAGCTGGACGCAGAACATGGCCAGCGACACGGCGGCCAGCGCCGCGCGCCGTACGGAAGCGGCGCTCCGTACCGTCATCAGTCACTCCTCATCAGCACCACGGAGGGGGACAGGACAGGGGCTGATGAGGGAAGAGAGAACTCAACGCGAGGTGAGGGGAACGGGCGGACGGGGCACGCCCGGGGAAACGTCAGCGGCGGGGCGGCAACCGGTGCAGTTCCACGGCGCACAGCCGCCCGGCCTCGACCGAGGCCGTCATGAACGTACAGTACGGCTGCCGACGCCGGTCGGTGGGGGAGCCCGGATTGAGCAGCCGCAGCCGGCCGTCGGCCGAGGTGGAGTCCCACGGGATGTGGCTGTGGCCGAACACCAGCACATCCAGCTCCGGGAACCGCTGCGCGCAGCGCCGCTCACGCCCCTGCGCCGCGCCCGTCTCGTGCACCACCCCGAAGCGCAGCCCGCCCAGCTCCGCGTGCGCCACCTCCGGCAGGCGCGACCGCAGCTCGGGCCCGTCGTTGTTGCCGTACACGCCGATCAGCCGGTGCGAGCGCGCCTCCAGCAGATCGAGGGTGGCGGTGTCGACCCAGTCGCCCGCGTGGATGACCACCTCGGCGCGCGCCACATGATCCAGCAGCTCCCGCGGCAGCTCCTTGGCCCGTCGCGGGAGATGGGTGTCCGACATCAGCACAAGACGCACGTGTCGACCGTACCGTGTGAACCGTCATCCATGGATCAGGGAGAGAAAGTGACCGAGCGCCCGCCGCTTCCGCCGTTCACCCGTGAGACCGCACTCCAGAAGGTCCGTCAGGCGGAGGATGCCTGGAATTCCCGCGACCCCGAAAAGGTGGCCCTCGCCTACTCCGTCGACTCGCGCTGGCGCAACCGCACCGAATTCCCTCACGGTCGTCCGGAAATCGTCGGCTTTCTGACCCGGAAGTGGGCGAAGGAGCTGGAATACCGGCTCATCAAGGAGCTGTGGGCCTACGAGGGGAATCGCATCGCGGTGCGTTTCGTCTACGAATGCCATGACGCGTCCGGGAACTGGTTCCGCTCCTTCGGCAATGAGAACTGGCAGTTCGGCCCCGACGGTCTGATGACGCAGCGCCACGCGTCCATCAACGACCTGCCCATCACGGAGGCGGACCGCAAGTTCCACTGGCCGCTCGGCCGCCGCCCGGACGACCACCCGGGCCTGAGCGACCTGGGGTTGTGACCTGCCCATCGGCATAAATAATGTGCCAAGCGGACCATCTGACTGTCGGAGGAAGGTGAGGGCGTGACGGCGCACGCTGCCGAGGACCGGTATCCGCGGCCGGTGGTGTCGGCCGCCGAGGCGGAGTGGATCTGGCGGCTGCTGTCGGTGCAGGCCCTGGAGAGCGGCACGAAGCCGGAGACGGTACGGCTCGCGGTGATCGTGGGGCTGGCCCGGGCCAGCGGCGCCCGCTACGGCGGTCTGCTGCGCTGCACCATGTCGTCACTCGACCTGGACGCGGGATGGGTGACCATCGAGCACGGCAAGCACCGGGTCCCACGTCGGCACGGTCTGGACGCCGGCACCATCCTGGTCCTGCGCCGCTGGCTGCTGGTGCGCAAGGAGCTGTGCGCCGAACTGGAGGGCTCCATCCCGGACGCGCTGCTGCTCACGGTGCACCACACCCACGACAACGGGGTGACCGTCGCCGCCGGGCTGCCCATCACCCGGCAGGGGCTGGTGCTCTCGTGGCGCCGCTTCGTCCACCGTACGAACGCCCGCTACGCCGCGCGCCGTCCTCCGCTGCCGACCCGCTTCGAGCAGGTCCGCCGGGTCTGGGACACCTGATGCCGGTGGGGGCGGGGCCTCCGCCCCCACCGACCCGCTCACGCGGCGGGCGCCCCGGCCCGGGCCGCCGCCGTGATGGCGAAGCGCGCCTGCGCCGTCGCGCCGTTCACGGCCACCGCGAGGGTCGCCGTGCCCGGGCGCAGCGCGGTGACCTTCCCGGTCGCCGGGTCGAACGCGGCGACATAGCGGGACGGGTGACGGGCGCGGGCCACGTCGCCGACGAAGACGTTGGGCGAACCGGTCCAGTCCGCGCTGAGCGGCCAGCCGACCGGCACCGTGCGGGCTCCGACCCCCTCGCCCTGGATCACCGCCGCCGTGACATCCGCGTCCTGTCCCGTGCGCAGCTCGTCCGGGGCGGTGACCGTCAGCCCGTCCACATGGGCCCGGGTCTGCACCGACACCCAGTCCGGCCCGCCGGTCCACGGCGCGTGGCGCGCCGCCGCCCGCTGCCGGGGCGAGACATGGTCGACGCCCACCATCGACCAGCCGGTGAAGCCGCCCTGGCCGGGCGGGGTGGCGGGGTTCTTGCCCGCGTTGCCGTTGATCAGATACGGGACGCCGTCCACTCGCGAGGCGTGGAAGGTGCCCACGTGACTACCGATGAACGCCGCGCCCTTGCCCGTCGTACGGCGGAAGCCGGCCAGCCAGTTCTCCAGCAGCGCGGCCTCCTTGCGGTCGCTCAGCTGGCTTCCCTGCTGCGGGGTGGGGTCGCGCGGCGGGACGTGTTCGATCACCATGACCGAGCCGATGGCCGGGTCGTCGGCGGCCGCGTCCAGCTGCTCGCGCAACTCCTTGATCTGGTCGAAGCCGCCGCCCCTGAGCCTCAGACTCGAGGTGTCGAGCGTGATGAACCGGGTGCCCCGGTGGTCGAACGTGCGGTGCGCGGGCCCGAATGCGGCCGTGAAGTCGCCGATCGAGCCGCCCATCACCTCGTGATTGCCCGGCACGTAATACCAGGGCAGGTCATCGCCCAGCTCCTCGGTGAGCACGCGGCGGGCGAAGGCGAGGTCGGCGGGGGACCCCTCGTCGACCAGGTCGCCGTTGATGACCAGGAAGTCGGGCTTCGCCGCCTTGATCTCCCGCAGGGTGCGGCGGGCCTGGGCCACGAGCGGGCTTTCGGGTACGCGGGCCACGAACTGGGCGTCCGACATCACCGCGAACCGCCAGGTACGGCCCCCGGTGCGCTCGGCCGTGGAGATGAGCGGATCGCGGCGTACGTCCTCCTTCGGCAGATCGACATCGGGTGGCACCTGCGCGGTGAGGTCGTCCAGGGTGACACCGCCCGTGTACTGTCGGCCGGCGGCCGTCTCCGCGAGGTAGAAGCGGCTCACCTTCAGCGGATACGCGACCCCGGCCGGAACCATGAAGTCGACATGTCGCCATCCGGTCCAGGTGATGTACGGGCCGCGCAGCAACTGGTCCGAGCCCCCCGCGTCCTTGAGGTGGAGGGTCGGCCAGGCTCCCTTGCCGTCGCCCTTGATCCACAGACCGAACGACTGCGGCTGGCCGTCCACCGCGATCGGCTCCGGCGGGGTGACATAGGCGGCCCGGGTGGCGGTGGACCGGCTGAAGTCGTACGTCAGCTCCAGCCCGGTGCCGCTGTGGCCCTCGGGCGTGGCCTTCGCCGCACCGGACGCGCGGGCCTGGCTGAACGTCCACTGCCCGGCGTCGTCGAAGGATGCCTCCGGCCGCTCGGTGAGGCCGACGGTGACGGCGAGTGCGGTGACGGTGCCGCCGACCGCGACCTTGATCTGGCCCGCGGCCCGGTCGCCACGGGCCTTGACGGTGAAGTTCCCCGTCGCCGGATCCGGGGCGACGTCGAACAGCGCGTGGTCGAAACTCAGCCGGATGTCCGACGGCTCGATGGGCGCGCTGGTGCCGTGCGCGTCCAGGCCGACGACCCCGAAGCTGCCGGTGGCCCCGGCGTCGGCGAGCCCGAGCAGCCGGGTGGTGGGCCGGATCCGGTCCAGCTCGTCCAGCACGCTCAGCCCGATCGAGCCGCGGGCGGCGCCGCGCCGCGCGAGGACCGTCGTGTCGCCGCCGCGGCGCGCGGTGAACGTGCCGTCGGCGCCGACCCGTCCGACCCGGGGGTCGGCCGCCTGCCAGTGCGGCGCGCCCTCGGCCGGACCGTACGTCTCGTCGTAACCCGCGGCGGTGAGACGGCGGGTCAGCCCCGGGAACACCCGCTCCGGGTGGCCGCCCCGGACCGCGTCGACGGTGGGCGCGTCGGCCGCGTCGGTCGCCGTCTCCACCCAGAAGCCCCGGAGCCGACCGCTGCCGTCGGGGGCGGTGAAGGCGAGCCCGTTGGGCACGGGGCGCTCGCTGCCGTCGGACGGGCTGTTCTCCACCTGGCCCGTGTCGCTGCCGGGTTCGCGGGCGACAAGCGTGGACGAGCCGCCGCCGTCGAGGTTGAGCGCGCTGTAGGAGCCCGCGTCCTTCATCATCCGGCCCAGTTCGGTGAGGGTGACCCCGCCGCTGTCCGCCTGCCGCCCGTCCACGGTGAGGATCTGCATGGTCCGGCCGTCCCGGGAGAAGCCGACGGCGGTGCGCGGCGCCGCGGTGTTGTTGCCCTCGCCCTCGTGGCCGACCGGTTCGCCGTCCACGACGAGGAGTTCACGGCCGCCGACCGCCGTGCGCGGGGTGTCGCCGCTGTCGGTACGGGGCCGGTACTCCCACGACACCGCGTCACCGACCGCCAGCCGGGTAAGGGCGTCCGCCCCGGCGTCACGGCCGACCAGCACGGTGGCGCCCTCCGGGACCGCCCCCTTGCCGGGTGCTCCGGCCGCCGTGGTGACCTTGCCGTCCACGACCGTGACCTCGGCGGTGCGCCGCGCCCCGTCCACGGTCTGCGCCCGGTCCGCCTCGCCCCACTGGGCGTTGTACGCGCCGATGCCGTCGGCCGGGACGTTGGCGGCGTTGATCGCCGCGAGCGGCCGCGGGCCGTCCGGGAGGGTCAGCGTGCCGTCGAAGTACAGCTGGAGGATGCGGCCCGCGGCGGCCGGACCGATGCCGACCGCCCTGCCGGAGCCGGCCGCGGCGGAATTGACGAGCCGGCCGTCGCCGATGCCGGTGCCCTCGGGGGCGCCGGTCTGGTTGATGTCGAAGAAGTCACCGTTGATCGCGGCGACGGTGCGGCGCCCCGGCCCGGCGTCGTGCTCCTGGGCGAGCCGGGAGACGGGCTCGCGCCGGGCGACCTTGTCCGGGTGCAGATAGTCGACCTTCGTGGAGCCGGCGAGGTCCACGATGAGCGCGTCGGCCCGCAGCCACTTGTCCGACTCCAGCCGGTCGTACGAGGTCAGCTTCACCCCCGGGGCCACCGGCCGCTCCGAGCGGGCGGTCCGGATACCGTCGCCGTCGGCGATGGACCGTGCGCCGGGCGGGGGGTTGACGGCGGCCGGTGGGGCGATCGGCCGCAGCATCTCGGAGGAAGCGCGGGGGAGGGGTTCGGGCGCGGGGGTGCTGTCGGCGGCGGACTGGCCGCCCGCACCCAGCACGAGTGCACAGGCGGCGGCCAGCGCCGCCACGGGTCTGATGAACGCGACAGGAGACATGGCAACTCCATGGGGCCATGGGACGCGCGTGGTTTTGCACGCACAGCGCCCCAGCATCGCCATGGAGGTGACGGCGCGCCAGAAGGCGTGGACGACATCATGGAGAACAAACGCCGTTCGGCTGCCGTCAATAGGCCCGACGGGGGCGCGTCAGGGCATGGACACACCGTCCACGTACACCCACGCGCCCCCTTCTCGCGTGAAGCGGCTGTTCTCGTGCTGCTCGCCCGTGCGCCCGCCCTCGACGTACTGCGCGCGGAACTCCACCGTGCCCGTCGAGTGGAACGCGCTGCCGTCCGTCGACCCGAGGATCTCCAGCCGCACCCACCGCGGCCCCGGGTCGAGTTCGAGCCGGGGCGGCCGTGTCGTCGAGTGCCAGCTGCGGAGCAGATACGCCTCGTCCCGCACCGCGAACGCGCTGTACCGGGACCGCATCAGCTGCTCGGCCGTGGCCGCCTGGGCCTCCCCCCGGTGGAGGCGGCCGCAGCAGTCGGCGTACGGCGCGGGCAGGCCGCAGGGGCAGGTCACGGGGGTGGTGCGGCGGGTACGTCGGGACATGGACCCATTGTGACGTGCCCTGTGACGGCCTCCGTCACGGCCTCTGCGACGGCCTCGCTCAGGGCTCGATGACGACCTTCAGCTGCTGGTCGTCGGTGAGCGCCGTGTGCAGCGCGTCGGCCGCCCGTTCCAGCGGGGACCCTCGATCGCGACCCGGGTGCCGACGGGAGGGGAGCCGTCGCCCGCCACGACCGTTCCGGCCGCCTCGTGGCCGAGCGCGGTGGGGGGAGCGGATCACATTGGGGCGCCGATCTCCACCAGGACCTCTCCCGGTGCCGGCTCGGGTATCGGGCGCCGCTCGATGCGCACATCCTCGGGGCCGTGCAGGACGGCGGCGGTGGCGTCCTTCATCGGGGTGGCTCTCCTGGTACGTGCGGAAGTGAGAGGGTCTCAGGCGGCGGACACCCGCAGAGGCTCGACACGCTTGATGACCAGGCCATAGGTGAGGGCGCCGACCACGCACAGCGCGCCGGACAGCATCAGCGGTGCGACGAACGAGTGGTGGAAGAAGCCCAGCAGCAGTCCGGTGGTGGTCGAGCCGAGCACACCGGCCAGGTTGGACGCGAAGTTCTGGATGCCGCCGAGCGAGGCCACATGGCGCGGGGTGGGCGCCACGTCGGCGGGCAGACTGGCCACCGAGGCGGCGGAGAAGGCGAGGCTCGCGTAGCTCACGGACAGCAGAGTGAGGGCCCACATGGCGCTCGGGACGAGCACGGCGAAGGCGATGACGGAGGAGAAGAGCATCCCGCACACCAGGCAGGTCTTGCGGGCCCGGGTGACCGACCAGCCGCGGCGGAGCAGGGTGTCGCTGGTCCAGCCGCCGAGCAGGCTGCCGCCGATGGCGACGAGGCCGGGCAAGGCGCCGTAGAAGCCGAGCTTCAGCAGGTCGAAGCCGCGGGCGTCGACGAGGTAGCTGGGGAACCAGGTGATGAAGAAGTAGATCACGTAGTTGAGGCAGAAGAAGCCGATCATCATGCCCCAGACCGTGCGGTACCGGAACAGGTCGCGCCAGCGCACCGCGGGCTCGTCCGGCGCCGTCTCCCCGGCCGTCTTCTCGGCGGGGGTCTCCTCCAGCCGGGCGCCGCCCGCCGCGACGTAGGCGCGCTCCTCGGCGCTGATCCCGTCGGTCGCCGAGGGCTCGCGGTAGGTCTTGAGCCACAGCGCGACCCACAGCAGGGCGACCGCGCCGGTGACCCAGAACGCCATCCGCCAGCCCTGCCAGGCGATCAGCGCGGTCACCACGGGGGCGGCGACCGCGGTGCCGGCCCGGGCGCCGTTGTCCCAGACGCTGTTGGCCAGCGCCCGTTCGCGGACCGGGAACCAGCGGGAGACGGACTTGGCGCACGAGGGGTACGCCGGGGCCTCGCCCGCGCCAAGCGCCAGCCGCGCGACCAGCAGGCTGCCGATGCCCCGGACGAATCCGGTGGCGATGGTGACCACCGACCAGAGCAGCCCGCCGAGCGCGAACATCTTCTTCTCGCCGTACCGGTCGATCAGCGCCCCGGCGGGCAGCTGGCCCAGCGCGTAGGTCACGAAGAACATGCTGAGGATGACGCCCTGCCACTCGGGGCCGATGTGCAGATCATCGGTCATGTAGGGCAGGGAGATGGAGATGGTGGCGCGGTCGATGTAGTTGACGGTCATGCCGAGGAAGCAGAGGAAGGCCATCAGCCAGCGGGTGTTGTGGCGCAGGCCGCGCGGGCGCGGTGGCGCGGAGGTGGCCCTGTCCTGGGGTGGCTGGTCCGTGGCGGTCGCGACTCTGGGGGTCTTCAAGGGCGGCTCTCCTTTGAAGGGGTGGTGCTGAGGGGGTGGTGCTGGGGGTGCCGAAGGGGGGCGCGAGGTCAGCGCGGCCGGGCGCCGGAGCGCAGCTCCGCTGCCACGGAGGTGATCAGGGAGGTGTCGTCGGCGAGGCCGTCGGCGCCCAGCAGGCTCAGCAGGCGGCGCAGGGCGTCGCGCGCGGGCCGGCCCCAGGCTCGGCGCAGCGCTTCGGCCTGGGGGTCGTCCAAGGGATGGTCGCGGGTGACGCGGGCCCAGGCGGCGAGGGCCGACACCAGTTCCGGGGTGTCCCGTCCGGCGGCGCGCAGCTCGCGCAGCGGGGCCAGCCACCGTTCGGGGATCTTCAGCGATCCGTCCATGGCGATCTGCCGGATCCGGTGGTGCATGGCGGGGTTGGCGAACCGGACGACGAGGCTGTCGATGTATGCGGGCAGGTCCAGGCCCTCGGCCGGGGGCAGGCTCTGTGCCGCCTCCGCGCAGTACGCGCGCACGGCCGTCTCGCCCCAGGGCGTGGCGAGAACGTCGGCCACGGTCTCGCAGCCCTCGGCGAGGCCGCGGTAGGCGATGAGCGAGTGGGCGCCGTTGAGCAGCCGGAGCTTGGCGGACTGGTACGGGGCCACGTCGGCGACGAACCGGGCACCCGCCTCCTCCCAGCGCGGGCGGTCGGTGGCGAAGATGTCCTGGAGCACCCACTGGGTGAACGGTTCGCCGGTCACCGCGCCCTCGTCCGCCACGCCGAGCGCCCGGGCCGCGGTCTCGCGGTCGGCGTCGGTGGTGGCGGGCACGATGCGGTCGACGACGGTGGCGGGGAAGGCCACCGAGCCGGTCATCCAGTCGAGGAGGCGATCACGCTCGTCCCATGCGCTCGCCGCCACGAAGTCCCGTACCAGACGCCGCAGGACCGCGCCGTTGGCCGCCATGTTGTCGCAGGACACCACCGACAGCGGCGCGCCGCCCGCCCGCAGCCGGGCGCGCAGCCCGGCGGCGAGTCGGCCGACGACGGTGGCGGGGGCGGGGGCGCCCGCGAGGTCGGCGCGTACGAGGGGGTCCTCCAGCGCCAGACCGCCGTCGGCCGGGTCGCGCCGGTAGCCCTTCTCGGTCACGGTGAGCGTCACCACGGTGACGTCCGCCGAGGCCAGCAGCTCGCTCAGCCGGGCGCTGTCGTCGGCGGCGTGCAGCACCTCGGTGACCGCGCCGACCACGCCGGTGACCGGGCCATCGGGCCGCCGCTCGGTGAACGAGTACAGCCCGTCCTGCGGGCGCAGCGCGTCCACCACCGCCCGGCTGCGCTGGGTGACCCCGGCGATGCCCCATCCGCCGCCGTGCGCCGCCTCGGCGGTCTGCGTGGCGAGGGCCTGGTGGGCGCGGTGGAAGGCGCCGATCCCCAGGTGCACGATCCGCGGGCGCAGCGCCCGCGGATCGACCGGCGGGCGGAGCGCTGCCGGTACGGCGGGCAGGGTGGCCAGGGACAGCCGCTGTGCGGTGCTCACCAGTCGTGCACCGACCCGTCGGTACGGCGGCTCACCGGCAGGTACTTCGGGTCGTACGGGAAGTGGGCGGCCGCCTCCTCGTCCAGCTCGATGCCGAGACCGGGCGCCTCGGAGGGGCGCAGCGCGCCGTCGCGCAGCTCGTACGTCGGGCGGAACACCTCATGGGTGAGCGGGTCGTGCGCCATGTACTCCTGGATGCCGAAGTTGGGGACGGTGACGTCCAGATGGACGGCGGCGGACATGCTCACCGGTGACAGATCGGTGGCGCCGTGCGAACCGGTGCGCACCTGGTAGAGCTCGGCGAGGTGGAAGATCCGCCGCAGATGGGTGATGCCGCCGGCGTGCACGACCGAGGCGCGGATGTAGTCGATGAGCCGCTCGGTGATGAGCTGCTGGCAGTCCCAGATGGAGTTGAAGACCTCGCCGACCGCGATCGGGGTGGTGGTGGACTGGCGGATCTGGCGGAAGGAGTCCTGGAGTTCGGCGGGGGTGGGGTCCTCCATCCAGAACAGCCGCAGATCCTCCACGCTGCGGCCGAGCCGCCCAGCCTCGGTGGGGCTGAGCCGGTGGTGCACATCGTGCAGCAGGTGGAAGTCGAAGCCGAACCGCTCGCGGACCGCCTCCAGATAGCGCGGTGCGAAGTCCAGATACGCCTCGGTCGACCACGGCTGCTCCTCGGGGAGGGCGCCGGTGGCGGGCTCGTAGACGGTGGCGACCGTGCCGTGGCGGATGCCGTAGGTCCCGGGCGAACCGGGGACGGCGGCCTGGGCGCGGATCGCGCGGTAGCCCATCTCCTGGAAGTTCGCGACGTCGTCGAGCAGCTCGGGGATGTCGCCGCCGCTGGCGTGGCCGTAGACCATGGCGCCCTCGCGGGCCTTGCCGCCCAGCAGGTCGTACACCGGCATCCCGGCGACCTTGCCCTTGATGTCCCACAGCGCGGTGTCGACCGCCGCGATCGCGGTCATGGTCACCGGGCCGCGGCGCCAGTACGCCCCCTTGTAGAGGTACTGCCACATGTCCTCGATGCGGGCGGGGTCGCGGCCGATCAGCAGCGGGACGAGATGGTCCTCCAGATAGGAGGCGACCGCCAGCTCGCGTCCGTTCAGCGTCGCGTCGCCGAGACCGGTCACGCCCTCGGACGTGGTCACCTTCAGGGTCACGAAGTTGCGACCGGGAGAGGTGACGATGACCGTCGCCTCCGTGATCGTGGCCATGTGTGTGGGCTCCTCACTGCGCCGGCTCCGGGGTGGAGCCCGGGCCATTGGTCGGCTACCATACAAGTACGTCAGCGAGACGCGTCAAGGGTTCGGAAGGGGTCCGATGGCATCGGCGGAGGGACTGCACGCGGCACGCTCCCGGGGGCGCAACACCCGGCAGCTCGTCCATGAGGTGCTGCGCTCGCGCATCGTCGGCCTGGAGCTGGCCCCCGGCTCGGCCGTATCGGAGAACGACCTGGCGGCCGAGCTGGGCGTCAGCCGCACCCCCGTCCGGGAGAGCCTGATCCTCCTCGCCGACGAGGGGCTGGTGGATATCTATCCGCAGATGGGCACGTTCATCTCGCGCATCCGCGAGCGCGATGTGGCCTCCGCCCAGTTCATCCGGGAGGCGCTGGAGTGTGCGGCGCTGCGCGACGCCGTCGGCAGGGCCACCGCGCGCGACGTGGCGGAGCTGCGGGTGCTGCTCACCGCGCAGGAGGAGGCCGACGCGCAGTCCGACATGGCGGGCTTCTTCGAGCTGGACGAGCAGTTCCACCAGCGGCTGATGACGGTGAGCGGACACGGCTCGGCATGGCCGGTGGTCGGTCAGGCCAAGGCCCAGCTGGACCGGGCCCGGCGGCTCTCGCTGCCGCTGACCCAGCAGATGTCCCTGCTGATCGGCCAGCACCGCGAGGTGGTCGACCTGCTGGAGGAGGGCGATCTGGACCGGGCCGACGAGGCGCTGCGCTCGCATCTGCGGCTGGTCTTCAGCGACGTGGAGAAGATCCGCGCCAAGCACCCGGAGCTGTTCAGCGACCAGGACGCCCCGCTCAAGCCGCGCCGGGAGAGCCCCCGGCGTGCCACCGCCCGCGAGGACTGACACGGCAAACGGAGCGGGCCCGGTGTGGACCCGCCCCGCGACCTGCGCGTCTCAGCCCTTGGTCTTGATCCGCATGAAGGTAACCGAGTCCGCCGGGAAGGTGTACGTGAAGGTGTTCGCCACCTCGTCCAGCTTGGACCGGACCGGCTTGACCGGCTGCTCGGTGGCGGTGTTGACCGCCTCCGGCGCGCCCTGGAGCGTGGTCAGCCGCGCCGTCCGCGCCACCTTGCCCTCGCCCAGGTCGATGCGGGTGCGGGCGGCCGTGCTCTGGGCGTTGACGACCTTGACGATCAGTTCACCGGTGGCCTTGTCCCGCGTGACCACCTGGCGGAACGGCTCGGCCACCTTGTCGTCGGTGAAGCCGCCCCACTTCTTGCCGTCCAGGTACAGCGTCACCTGACGGCCGCGCACCTCGACGCGGGCGTCGTAGGTCCGCCCCGTCTCGATCTTCGTGGCGTCCTCGGTCATCGTCTGCTTGGCGCCGCCCACCGCCTTCTCCACTGCGGAGCGGGTGTTGCCCCAGCCGCCGAGGTTCCACCAGTAGTAGTTGCCGGTGTCCTTGACCCCGAACGCGATGAGGAAGCCCTCCTTGCCGGACTTCTTCGTCGCCTTCACCCGCAGGTCGTAGTCGCGCCACGCCTTGTCGCCCGCCGTGACCATGGTGTTCTCGGCGGTGTCGTCGGACTGGACGTACGCACCGTCCTGGACCTTCCACGAGCCGGTGCCGGTGGCCCTGGTCCACTTCCGGTCATCGCCCGAGAAGTCGTCGCTCAGCAGGGTCGAACCGTCCGCGGCGGTCACCTTGACGTCGTCGTACGCCGCGCTCGTGGCCCACGTCGACAGGCCGACGGCGCCGCTGATCGGCTCGCTGGGGGCGGGGGTGGCGGACGCCTTGCTCGGCACCACCTCGTCCCCGACGTTGTTCATGAACAGCTTCTGCGTCTCGTAGCTGGTCGAGCCCCAGGAGGCGGAGTTGTCGAACCAGATCATGTCGGGCCGCCACTGCACCGCGTTCTCGTTCGCCAGCAGCGGGGCGTACGAGGCCAGCTTGACCACGTCGGCGTTGCGCTCCAGGCCCGTCATGTACGCCGCTTCGGTGAGCGCGTTGTACCACTTGTTGTCCTGCGAGGCGTACTCACCGAGGAACACCTTCGGGCCCGAGCGGTCGTAGCTGTCGTAGCGCCGGTTGTTCTCCAGGAACCACTGCGGGCTGTTGTAGTAGTGCTCGTCGACCATGTCGACGCCCGCCGCCCGGTTCAGCGCCCAGGCGCGGTCGAAGGTCTGCCCGCTGTCGTCGGGACCGGCGTTGCTGATCACCGTGATGTCGGGGTACTTGGCCTCGATGGCCTTGCGGAACTCGGTGAACCGCGCGAAGAACTCGTCCGGCAGGTTCTCCTCGTTCCCGACCTCCAGATGGGTCAGGCCGAACGGCTTCGGATGGCCCATCTTCGCCCGCAGCTTGCCCCAGGTCGAGGTCACCGGCCCGTTGGCGAACTCGATGAGGTCCAGGGTGTCCTGGATGTGGCGCTTCAGCAGTGCCGGGTCGTCGGTGGCCTTGTTCTGGCCGCAGCCGGTGACCAGCGCGGGCACCACCGGCAGCGCCATCGCGCCGATGTCCTCGGCGAACTGGAAGTACTCGTAGTAGCCGATGCCGTAGGACTGGTTGTAGCCCCAGACGTTGGCGTTGACCGCCCGCTGCTCGACCGGTCCTACGGTGTCCTTCCACTGGTAGGAGCGCTTGCGCGGCCAGTCGGGCGCCTCGTACGCCTCGTGGCTGCCGGTGTTCACCAGGCAGCCGCCCGGGAAGCGCAGGAAGCCCGGCTTCAGCGCGGCGATCTTCTCCGCGAGATCCTTGCGCAGGCCGTTCGGGCGGTGCTTGTAGGTGTCGCGGGGGAAGAGCGAGACCATATCGAGCCGCAGCGTGCCGCCGCCGCCCGCGGCGACCGTGAGCCGCCCGGCGCTGCTGGAGGTGGTGGCGGTGAGGGTGCCGGTGTACTTGGCCCAGCGGTCGCCGCGCACGGTGGCGCGGAGCGGTCGCGCGAGGGTGTCGCTGCCGGAGCCGTCGCCGAGGCCGATGGTCAGCGGAGTTCCGGACGCCTGGTCGGTGCGCGCCCACACCGAGAAGTCGTAACGCTCGCCCGCCTTGATGGCCATCCCGGTGGTGTAACCGGAGTTGGTCACCCCGTACCGGCCCGCCGATCCGCCGGTGCCGTCGAGTGTCAGCCGCAGATAACGCCGGTTGCGCTCGTTGAGCCGGCCGTCGTCGTCCACGACCTTGGCCCCGCCGGTGGCGCCGCCGGTCGCGGTCTCGGCCCACGCGGTCATGGGGGTGAACGAGGAGTGGTCGGCGGGGTCGTACTCGAAGGACCGGTTCTGGACCAGCTCGGCGTACAGACCGCCGTCGGCCGCGCGGTTGATGTCCTCGTAGAACACCCCGTACATCGAGTCGTCGATCGCCGGGCCCTTGGCGGTCCGGTCGACGGACAGCGTGTAGTCGGTGGTGTTGGCCGCTTGGTGCGCGGGAGCGCCGGTGGCGGCCGTGGGGACGGCGGTGACGGTACCGGCGAGCAGAGCGCCGATGGTGAGGCCGAGTCTCCAGCGTGTGCGGGGCATGCGTCTCCCGTTCCGAATCGTGTCGTTCGAAATCCCGTACGTCGCTCAGAACTTCGAACGAAAGATAAGGGGGAGGGCAGGGCGCGTCAACGCCACGGACAAGTGCCTCAGTTCAGCGGTGCCTCCCGCCGCTCCCGCGCCGCCACCCGCTCGCGCTGCGGGACCACGGTGTACTTCGGGTCCTCGGCCGAGCGCATTCCGGCGTGGAACACACCGAAGCGGGTGCACGCCGAGGCCGCCAGCAGGGCCGTGCCACTGAGGACCGCAGCGGTGCGGTTGCGGCGGCCGAGCAGCGCCCCGCCCAGCGCGCCCGCCGCACCGAGCCCCTTCGCGGCGCGCATGAGCCGCCCCGCCGTCCCCTCGCGGTACGTCTCGGCGACGATCCCGAGCCGCCGCTCCATCGCCCGCACGGCCGCGGCCTCCAGCGCCGTACCGAACAGCGCGGCACCGCGCGCCGGGCCGTTCTCCGCGACCGGCGAGGCGATCAGCGCCATGCCACCGGCCGCCGCCGCGGCCGAACCCACGAAGACATACGGCAGTTCGCGATAGCCGTCGTGCCAGCCGGGGACCGCGGTATCGGCGGCCAGCACCGCCGTGTACGACGCGACCGCCGGGCCCAGCGTGGCGGCCACCGCCGTGGCCGCCCGGCCGGTACGCGGCGAGCAGCCAGGAACCGACGCTCATCGGCGACGTCGGCTTGAACACCCGCAGCATGTGGGCGAAGCGCCCGGGCCGACCGAGGTCGTGGACCAGGGCGGCGGCGGAACCCGAGACGGACACCAGCGACGAGACCTTCAGCGCCCGGGCCATGCCCGGACGGCCGGTCAGCCCGGCGCCCGCCGCGAGCACCGACCCGGCGCCCGCGAGGCCGCCGAGGAAGAAGTACCCGGCGATGTCCCGGGCCTGCCAGGTGGGCGGGTTGAGGATCGGCTTGCCGTAGTACGAGGTGAACTCGGCCTCCGGGACCATCAGCTGCTCGCCGCGCCGCCCCTTGCGGCCCTTGCGCCCCTTGCGCCCCTCACGGTCGCCCATCAGCGCTTCCCTCCGTTCCGGCCGTGCACCGCGAACACCGCGGCCATCCCGCCGAGGAGCGTCAGCCCCGCGGCCCCGGCGTGCCGCCACATCGCGGGCAGATCGCGGGTGGTGACGACCGGGTCCGGCGGCAGCCCGTACACCTCCGGCTCGTCCAGCAGCAGGAAGAACGCGCCGTCGCCGCCCGCCCCGTCCTCGGGATCGTGGCCGTACAGCCGGGCGGCGGCGCGCTCCCGCAGCTCGTCCAGCGGACCGAACTGGATGGACTCGGTGGGGCACGCCTTGGCGCAGGCCGGTTCCTGGCCCGCGCCGAGCCGGTCGTAACACAGGGTGCACTTGAACACCCGGCCGTCCTCGGGACGCTGGTCGATGACCCCGAACGGACACGTGGGGACGCAGTAGCCGCAGCCGTTGCAGATGTCCTCCTGGACCACCACGGTGCCGAACTCGGTGCGGAAGAGCGAGCCGGTGGGGCACACGTCCTTGTTCTGCTCGATGAAGGCCACATGGCGCCAGGTGGATCCGTCCAGGCCCTGGGAGTTGTCGTAACTCATGCCGGTGAACTCAAGACCGTCCTCCGGGATGGCGTTCCACTCCTTGCACGCCACCTCGCACGCCTTGCAGCCGATGCACACGGAGGTGTCGGTGAAGAAGCCCATCCGGGGCGGATGCCCCTCGTGACCGGAGTCCCCGGCGGGATCCGCTTCGGCTCCGGCCAACAGATTGCGGCCGATGAGCGAGCCCTTCGGCTCCTGCCCGTCCGTCATCCCCGCACATCCATCCCCGTCTGCTCCGTGATACCGGCGTGCCGCCGATAGGTGTTCAGCAGGGCGGTCAGTTCCGGGCCACGGGGGCGGCGGCCCGGGCGGATGTCGGCGGTCAGCGCCTTCACCTCCTGGATCTGTACGTTCGGGTCGAGCGCGATGGCGGACAGCTCGTTGGCCGCGTCGCCGCGCGCGTAACCGTTGGGACCCCAGTGGTACGGCAGCCCGATCTGGTGCACCGTGCGGCCCCCGACCCTGAGCGGGGACATTCGCTCGGTGACCAGCACTCTGGCCTCGATCACCCCGCGCGCGCTCACCAGCGTCGCCCAGCCGGAATGTTCCAGGCCCAGCTCGGCGGCCAGTTCGGGGGAGACCTCGCAGAACATCTCCGGCTGCAACTCGGCGAGGTACGGGGTCCAGCGGGTCATCCCGCCCGCCGTGAAGTGTTCGGTGAGCCGGTACGTGGTGATGATGTACGGGAAGATCTCGCTGCCGGGGGCACCGCCGCTGGGATGGAAGCGGTTGTGCTCCCGGGAGGACACCTGCCGGACCGGGCTGCGTTGCTGCTCGGGGTGGAGCGGATTGCGCACGGGCGAATCCTGCGGTTCGTAGTGCACCGGCAGCGGCCCGTCCACCAGCCCGGCCGGTGCGTACAGCCAGCCCTTGCCGTCGGCCTGCATGATGAACGGGTCCACCCCGCTGAGCGCGTCCGGACCCTTCGCGTCCTCGGGTGGCCGGTACGACGGCGCCCGGTCGGGAATGAAGTCCGGGATGTCATGGCCGGTCCAGCGCCCCTCGCCCTCGTCCCACCACACCAGCGCCTTGCGCTCGCTCCATGGCGCGCCGGAGGGGTCGGCCGAGGCGCGGTTGTAGAGGATGCGGCGGTTGGCGGGCCAGGACCAGGCCCATTCGGCGGCGATCCAGTCCTGTTCGGTGTGCGGCTTGCGGCGCGCGGCCTGGTTGACGCCGTCGGCGTACACACCGCAGTAGATCCAGCAGCCGCAGGAGGTGGATCCGTCGTCCTTGAGCTGGGTGTACGCGCTGAGCGGGGTGCCGTCCGCGGCACGGCCGTTGATCTCGGCGAGCACGGCCTCGGCGACGGGCTCGGCCAGCGGCCCTTCGGTGGGGTAGTCCCAGGTCAGGTCGAGAATGGCCCGGTCCATGGGATCGGTGGACCCCGCCAGCCGCTCCCGGATCCGCCGGCCCAGGTGGTACATGAGCCACAGATCGCTGCGCGCGTCGCCGTCCGGCTCCTTGGCGGGGAAGTGCCACTGCAGTGTCCGGTTGGTGTTGGTGAAGGAGCCCGCCTTCTCGGTGTGGGCGGCGGCGGGGAAGAAGAACACCTCGGTGGCGATGTCCTCGCTGCGCAGCTCCCCGGTCTCGATCTCCGGGCCGTCCTTCCACCAGGTGGCGGACTCGATGAGGGAGAAGTCGCGGACCACCAGCCAGTCGAGGTTGGCCATTCCCAGCCGCCGCATCGTGGAGTTGGCCGACCCCACGGCGGGGTTCTCACCCATCAGGAAGTAGCCCTTGCACACCGCGTCGAGCTGCGCCAGCACGGTGTCGTAGGTGCTGTGGGAGCCGGTCAGCCGGGGCAGATGGCCGAAGCAGTAGTCGTTGTCCGCGCGCGCCGCGTCGCCGAAGTACGACTTGAGCAGGCTGACGACGTACGCGCGCATGTTGCCCCAGAAGCCCTTGTCCGCCTTCACCGCCTCCGTGAAGGTGTCCAGGTCCTCGTCCTGGTGCGCGTGCGGCGGCGCAGCGCCTGGATGCCGCCGCCGGGGCGGCCGATGTTGCCCAGGAGCAGCTGGAGGATGCAGGCGGTGCGGATGTACTGGGCGCCCACGGTGTGCTGGGTCCAGCCCACCGCGTACACGAACTCCGAGGTGCGGTCCCGCCCGGAGTTCTCCACCAGGGCCCGGCACACCTCAAGGAAGGTCTCGCGCGGAATGCCGCAGGTCTCCTCGACCAGTTCGGGCGTATAGCGGGCGAAGTGGCGTTTGAGGATTTGGTAGACACAGCGCGGGTGCTTCAGCGTGCGGTCGGTGTGGGTGTCGTCCGAGATGGGGGCGGCTCCGCGGCCGAGCGGGTCGGTTCCTCAGCTGCCGGTAGACGGGCCATTCCTGGACCCAGGTACGCACGCCCATCGCCTGTCCTTCCCGTCGCTCGGGCCACGCGCATGGCCGGATACGGGCGCATGGGTCCCGTAGCGACGGCTTTCACCCCCCGGCTGCCGCCGGATGCGTCGGCTACGCGCCGTGAAGGTGGGAGAGGAGGCCATCGGCCGCCGGGTAGGGGCGTTCCTCGGGGAGCCGCTCGGCCGCCGCGTCGAGGTCGCCCGCCCGGACGAGGGCGTGGACCTCGCGGGCGAGCGGGGTGACATCGGTGATGGACACCGTCCACTCGTCCGCGTACCGGCGGGCCGCCTCGCCCGCCAGGCCGAGCTGGAGGGAGCGGTACGGGAGCGGCCGCAGGTGGAGGTCGCGTTCCGGGTCCCACTGGACCCGGGTGGGGGACCGGTGCAGTTGGCGCTTCCAGGCCGCCTGGTCGGGGTGGAGGCCGCGTACGTAATGGGACAGGCAGGCGTTGCGCAGCGCCCAGGCGAAGCCCTCGTGGGTGATCTCGACGGCCAGGACCGTTTCCTGGCCCTCCTTCAGACCCCAGCCGCAGCGGTACATCATCCACAGGAACGACGGTTTGATCCAGGTCATCCGGTCCCTCTTCCAGGCTGCGGGGAACCGGCCGTCGCGGGCCGCGGGCAGGCCGATGTGCGGGGCGTACGCCTGGTAGACGGTGACCGTGGTAGGGGTGTGCTGTGCGCGGATCTGGTGGGACGGGTGTTCCATGACCAGCAAGCCTGTACGGGGACGGCGGTGTCCGGCCACCGAATTTCAGCGGGGCGAAGACAGCGACGCGCCGCGTGTACGGTGAGCGTCATGTCCGATGTGCCGTCACGGCCCGAGCCGTTCGTCCAGCAGACCGACCCCGAGGCGCTCGCGGACCTCCGGGCGCGGTTGCGCGCGACGCGCTGGCCGGACGCGCCCGAGGACGCCGGATGGACCCTCGGGACCGACCTCGCCCACCTCGGCGAACTCGTCGCCTACTGGGCCGAAGGATTCGACTGGCCGACGCAGGAGGCGGCCCTCGCCCGGCTTCCCCGCTTCCGCGTCCGGCTCGGCGGCCTCGGGATCCTCCCCCGGCTACCGCTGGGAGGTGCCCCCTTCGTGCACGCGCGGGCGGCCGCCGCGTCGGCCGGGCCTGCCCTGCCGCTGGTCCTCGGCCACGGCTGGCCGGACTCGTTCTGGCGCTACGCGAAGGTCATACCGCTCCTCACCGACCCCGGCGCCCATGGAGCCGACCCCGCCGACGCGTTCGACGTGGTCGTGCCCGACATGCCCGGCTACGGGTACTCCGACCGCCCCGTCGGCGCGCCGCTCGACTCCATCGCCGTCGCCGGTCTCTGGGCCGAACTGATGGGTGTCCTCGGCTACGAGCGGTTCGGCGCGGCGGGCGGGGACATCGGCAGCCACGTGAGCCGCTACCTCGCGCTCGACCACCCCGACCGCGTCGTGGCCGTCCACCGCATGGACGGGGGCCTGCCCGTCTTCACCGGCGACCCGGCGGACCTCACGCGCGAGGAGCGCGCCTGGTTCGATTCCGTCGCGGCCTGGGGCGCGTCCGAGGGCGGCTACGGCGTCATGCACCGCACCAAGCCGCAGACCGCCGCCTTCGGGCTCACCGACTCACCGGCCGGGCCGGCCGCGTGGATCGTCGAGAAGCTCCGGGCGTGGAGCGACTGCGGCGGCGACATCGAGCGGAGCTTCACCAAGGACGAGATCCTCACGAACGTCACCCTGCACTGGCTCACCGGGACGATCGGCTCGTCGATGCGCATGTACAGCGCGAACGCCGCGATCCCGCCCGCGCAGCTCACCCGCCGCGTCGAGGTGCCGTCCGGGTTCTCGCTCTTCCGCGGCGACATCGTCCGTCCGCCGCGGGCATGGCTCGACCGCACGGCGAACGTGGTGCGCGTGACCGAGCCCGCGCGCGGCAGGCACTTCGCGCCGTTCGAGGAGCCCGAGCTGTACGCGGAGGAGCTGCGCACGTTCTTCCGCCCCTACCGGTCGGCGGTGACGGGCTGATGGGCTCCGCTCGCGAAGGTGTGCCCGTTCCGCCCGTGGCCGAAGGCGCCGCACCGGCCGTCGTCGGGGTGGACGCCTGCCGCTCCGGCTGGGTCGCGGTGACTCTGCGCGGCGGCGCGTTCGCCGGTGCCGAGACGGCCGGCGGGCTGAGCGATCTGCTGGCCCGGGTGGGGGACGCGGCCGTGGTCGCGGTCGACATGCCGCTGGGGCTGCTGGAGTCCGGGCGGCGCCGCGCCGAGGGGCTGGCCGCCGAACGGCTGGGGCCGCATCGGTCGCGGGTCTTCCCGGTGCCACCGCGGGAGGTCTGGGAGCAGCCCGGCTACGACGCGGCGAACGCCTGCTGCCGACAGCTGACCGGGGCGGGGCTCAGCCGTCAGTCGTGGGGGCTGGCGGCGAAGCTGCGCGAGGCCAACGCCTGCCGGGACAGTGGAGATCACCGGCTCCACGAGGTCCATCCCGAGGTCTCCTTCGCTGCCATGCGGGGCGGCGCGCCGGTCGCCTGGAGCAAGAAGGGCTGGAACGGCCAGGCCGTGCGCCGCCGTCTGCTCGAAGGCCGGGGCATCGTGCTGCCCGACGACCTCGGCCCGGCGGGGCGGGTGCCGTCCGACGACGTCCTCGACGCCGCGGCGGCGGCCTGGAGCGCCCACCGCATCGCGCTCGGCACTGCCGTGAGCCTGCCCGCTCCGCCGGAGAAATCCGACACGGGGCGGCCGATCGCCATCTGGTACTGACCGCCGGCAGCGGACGGCGGGAGGCCGCCCGAGCCGTGCCTCGGGCGGCCTCCCTTTCCCCCACCCCCGGAAATGGTCTTCAGCGGCGCTCAGCCGGAGCCGCGCGCGTGCCGGGGGCCGTCGGCGGACGTCAGGCGCCGATGCCGTACGGGCGGAGATGGGCGTCCGGGTCGACGTCCGACCCGTAGCGCGGGGTGGTGCGCACCTCGAAGTGCAGATGCGGGCCGGTGGCGTTGCCGGTGTTCCCCGACCGGCCGATCCGGAGCCCCGTGCCGACGCTCTGGCCGGTGCGTACCGTCAGCGCCGACAGTTGCGCGTACTGCGTGTACAGCCCATCGGCGTGCCGGAGGACCACCTGGTAGCCGAACGCACCGGCCCACCCCGCGGCCACCACGGTGCCCGGGGCCACCGCGTGCACCGACGTGCCGATGGGCACGGCGTAGTCCACGCCGGTGTGATGGCCGCTCGCCCAGCGCGGGCCCCGCACCCCGTACGCCGCGGTGATCGGGCCGTTGACCGGCGCCGCGAGCCGGTGCGCGGCGGACCGCTGCGCCGTGGCCTTCCGGGCGGTGTGGCGGGGAGTGGCGGCCGTGCGCTTGGCGGCGGTCCGGTGGACCTTGCCCGAGGGCAGGGTGAGCCGCTGTCCCGGGTGGATCAGATGCGGGTTGCCGCCGATGGTCCCGCGGTTGGCGTGGTACAGCGCCTTCCAGCCGCCGCTGACCGAGCTGCGGGTCGCGATGCGGGACAGCGTGTCGCCGCTGCGCACCGCGTACGAACCAGATCCCGACCCGGACCCGGCCGCTCGCCGGGGGCTGTGTTTACCGGATGGCTTGACGGTGCGCTTCGGGTGGTGCTTGGCGGGCGGCTCGGCGCCGCGTGCGGCGCCGCGGTTCGCCGCCTCGGCGGCGGGCGGACCGGACCGGGACAGCCGGCCGCGGCCCGAGCAGACCGGCCAGGCGCCCGGGCCCTGGGCGCGGAGCACCGCCTCGGCCACGGAGATCTGCTGGCCCTTGGTGGCGAGGTCGGCCCGCGGGGCGTACCGGGTGCCGCCGTACGCGGCCCAGGTGTGCTGCGAGAACTGCAGCCCGCCGTAGTAGCCGTTGCCGGTGTTGATGCGCCAGTTGCCGCCGCTCTCGCAGGCGGCGACCTTGTCCCAGGTGTCGACCGGGGCCGCCTGGGCGGCGCCGGTGTTGAGGAACGGCAGGACGATGCCGACGCTGCCCGCGGTCAGGACCGCGCACAGCGGGGAGACCCGGCTGGGCGATGCGGGGCGGCGGTGACTTCCTCGTACGGCCATGAGGCTGGTTCCTCTCCACAACGGCTCTCGACGTCGCCCCCGGAAGGCCCGGCGGGCTGTACGAGTACCGCAGCCCGGGGCGGCCGGTCACAAGGCGCAGGGGTGGTCACGGGGTGCCGCGCGCTCCCGGAACCCGCCCCCTGATCGGGTGACGCTCCGTCAGCTGTGCGAGGGAAGGCGCGTGGAGGGCCGGGGGGCGCACGGACAGGCCCGGGGCTGACGGGACGGCCGGGGCGCCGAGCCCGAGATCACCTTCCGTCGCGCGTCGTGTGCGGACCGCGGCGACGGAAAATCATTCTTCCGCCGGCCCCGGTGGGAGTCGCTTTTCCGGCGGATTGGTTTCTTGTTGGACCAGCGGCCGATCACCTTGGCGGGAGCGGCCGAATTCCGCGCCGGGGAGCGGCCGTTCGGTCCGGTCCGGGCCGCGTTGGGCGGATCTTGTCGGAGCGCTATTGCTCCCGCCGCCCGGCCAAGATCGGTCCCTTGGCAGTGCGGGGACCGGGCGGGGAACAGGACGTGCCGGCTCGGCCCCGCCGGACCCGGCGAAAGCGGGGACGCTGGGAAGGCGCGAAGCCGGGAAGGAAGCCCGGAAGCCGGAGAGGCGGGCGGGAGAAGGGGAATAGGGGAAGGGCCGGTGGAGAGGGGGACGGCAATACGGGCCGGAGAACGGCGGCGGCGGCCGAGCCCCGGCCCGGCCGCCGCCGGCCGCGGGGAACGGCCGCAGGGGAGGGGCCTGTGGACGTCGGCCTCGGTGCCGGTCCCGACATGCCCCCGCGGCCCGGTCCGGCCCGGCGCCACCGCTGCCCCTCGGCGCGGGATACGGTTCGCGGCGACCGAAGAACCCCGGCCAACACCCCGCGCCGCTCACCCCGCTTTGGCCCGGTGCCAAGAGGATGGTCCTGTACCGGCACAACTCGGAGGTCAACAGCTTGGACGTGACGTACCGTCCGCCCAATCGCCCGCCGTCCATCGCCTCCAGGGCCGCCCGCGTACCGCGCCAGTTCTCCGAAAAGGCGGCTGCCCCACAGCGGCCGGGAACTGGCGGAGAATCACGCGCTTCCTGTATAGCCGGAGGCGTGCCGACGCGCATATCATTGCCTCACATCGACTTCATCACGGGAGATCGCTCGCAGGAGCGGTTCCGAATAATCGCCTCCTGACCCCGGATCGCCGGGAGCCTCCGCGACACCGGTGCCGTCATTTCCGTACGGCATCGCCCGCCGCATCGAGGAATCCTCGCGACGGCGTCCGTACCCCAGGATGTGCAGCGCGCCTACGGCGCGTGCCGGTCGTCACCGGCCGCGCGCCGTCGGCCTTCTGGCGTACCCGGCGGTGCGCCGCGCCGCTGGACGAACGACCGGGGGCGCACGCCGCTCCGGGCCGTGCCCTCGGACGCCGGTCGGACCCCTCGGCCCCCGGCCCCTGCCCCGTCCCCGGGGCGTCAGCCCGTGATGCCGAGTCGTCCGTCCTCGCGGCCGATCCAGTAGCGGCGCAGCACGTCGAGCATCACCGACACCTCGCACGCGGTGATGCCGGGGAAGGCGGCCAAGTCGTGTGTGAGGAAGGCGGCCAGCCCCTCCTCGTCCCGGAACACCCCGTGGTGGATCACCGACGAGGTGCCCGCGACGATCGAGACGTAGCGTGCGGAGGGGTGCCGGGCGAGGGCGTCGGCCACCTGCTGGATGGCTCCGGGTGCCGCGTGCAGTTCGACCACCACCTCCAGCGCGTACCCCAGCAGTGCGGGCTCGATTTCCACTCGGGGTCGTACGAGACCGCGCCGCAGCAGCGACTGGGTGAGCCGGTAGGCGGTGGAGCGGCTGATGCCGAGCGCGCGGGCCACTTCGGCGGCGCTGGCCCGCCCGTCGTGGCGCAGCAGTTCGACCGCGCCCAGCTCCTCGGCGCCGAAGTCGGCGACGGTGGCGGGTTCGGCGGGTTCGTTCAGTGGTTCGGCCACCTCCCGCAGCGCCCACAGCTGGTCGTCGCGGAGCCTCCGCAGCCGCCACGCGTCCGACTTGGCAGAGGCCCGCAGCACCAGCTCGGTGTGGGCCGACCGGATGCCGGGGACGGACGGGATCCGGTTCATCAGCAGCTCCCGTGCCCCGGCGCGGCGCGTGGCGTGCAGCGAGCAGTAGACATCGGTGCGTCCCGTGGTCGTCGCCACGAACGGGATCTCGGGCAGTTCGGCGAGTCGGCCGGCCACCTGCCGCGCCTGCCCGGGAACGGTGGCCACCCAGATGTGCATGGGGTTGCCCTCGGCCAGCATCGGCCACTCCACCTGCCCGATGACCCGCAGCAGCCGCTCGTCCGCGAGTCGGGTCAGCCGGCGGCCGACCGTGCTGGCCGAGCTGCCGAGCACATCGGCGAGCGCGCTGAGCGGTGCGCGCGGGGCCACCTGGAGGGCGGCCACCAAGTCGAGGTCGGCATCGTCCAGCGGGGAGGTCTCCGGCATGGACCGAATCTATCGTGCGATTGGTGTTCTATCGGTGAAACATCCTGGCGTTACAAGGCTTTTACTTGCCTCATTCCATCAGTGCCTTCTCTAATGGACGACCACGCTTGCGTCATCCGACGAAGGAAGTGCGGCCGGTGAGCTCGAACGACACCACGACCACGCCCGACAACACACCACCGGGGACGCCGCCCGGGGCGCCCGGGGAGGGCTCCGGGGCGCTGTCCGGTCTGCTCCGGGTGCTGGGCGCCATCGAACGGGCGGGCAACAAACTGCCCCATCCCTTCTGGCTGTTCGCCATCCTCAGCGCACTGCTCGCGGCGGTGAGCTGGGGGCTGGCCGCCGCGGACGTGTCCGCGGACAACCCGGCCGACGGCAAGACCGTGGTCGTCCGCAGCCTGATCTCGGTCGAGGGCATCCGCTCGATGATCACGGACGCGATCACCAACTACGCCACCTTCCCGCCGCTCGGCACCATCCTCGTGGTGATGCTCGGGGTCGCCGTCGCCGACAAGTCGGGGATGCTCACGGCGATGCTGCGGGCCGGTGTCTCCCGGGTCCCGGCGCGCTGGATGACGTTCGCACTGGCCTTCACCGCGATGGTCTCCCACATCGCCTCCGACGCCGCATACGTGGTGCTCGTCCCCCTCGGCGGCCTGGCCTTCCGCGCGGTCGGACGCAGCCCCGTCCTCGGCATCGTGGTGGCCTTCGTGGGCGTGTCCGCCGGATACGACGCGAGCCCGCTGATCACACCCATGGACGCCGTGCTCTCCGGGCTGACCACGGCGGCCGCGCACACCGTCGACCCCGGATACACCGTCACCCCGCTGTCCAACTACTTCTTCTCCATCGCCTCCTCCGTGGTCCTGGCCGCCGTCATCACCCTCGTCGCCGAGAAGGTGCTGGCCCGGCAGGTGGCGGCGCTGCCGTCCGACACGACCACCATGGGGGACGACGCCGACCCGGTCGCGCTCGAGCTGCGCCCCGAGGAGCGGCGCGGACTGCGCCGCAGCGGGCTGGCCTTCCTGCTCTTCCTCGCGGCGATCGTGGTGGCCATGATCCCCGCCGGGTCGCCGCTGCGCGGCGAGGGCGGCAGCATCGTCGAGTCGCCCGTGCTCTCCGGCATCGCCGTCGTGCTCGGAGTGCTCTTCGCGCTCCTGGGCACGGTGTACGGGCGTGCCGCGGGCACCGTACGCGGCAGCCGCGACCTCCCCGACTTCATGGCGCAGGGCATGCGGGAGATGGCGCCGATCCTGGTGCTGTTCTTCGCCATCTCCCAGTTCCTCGCCTACTTCAAGTGGACGGGCGTGGGCGAGGTGCTCGCCATCCGCGGCGCGGACCTCCTCAAGGACCTCGGGGTGACCGGGCCGGTCGCGTTCCTGGGCATCGTGCTGGTGTGCACGGTCATCAACCTGGCGATGACCAGCGGATCGGCCATGTGGGCGCTGGTCTCCCCGGTGTTCGTCCCCATGCTGATGCTGCTGGACGTCCCGCCGGAGGCCACCCAGGCGATCTACCGCATCGCCGACTCCTGCACCAACGCCATCACCCCGATGAGCGCCTACTTCGTGATGGCGCTCGGCTTCCTCCAGCGCTACCGGCGCTCCGCGGGAATCGGCACCCTCGCCTCGCTGACCCTGCCGCTGTCCGTGGCCATGCTGGTGTCCTGGACTCTGCTGTTCTACGCCTGGTGGGCACTGGGCATTCCGCTCGGCCCCGGCGCACCCGTCCGCTGAGCCACCGACCCCCCTCCCGGAAGGACCCTTGATGACGCTCTCCGACATCGCCGCCGCGACGGAGCGGGCACTGCCCGAGATGACCGAAGACCTGCGGACGCTGGTGGAACTGGAGACGCCGAGCGACGACAAGCACCTGCTGAACGCCGGGCTCGCCGCGATCCACAGCTGGCTGGTGGCACGGCTCGGCGAGCCGGAGGAGACGGAGCGCCAGGACTGCGGCCCGCACGGCGATGTCCTGGCCGTCACCTACCGCGGCACCGCGCCCGGCACCGCGCTGCTGCTGTGCCACTACGACACGGTCTGGCCGGCCGGCACCCTCGCCGAGTGGCCCTTCGAGGTGACCGACGGCAAGGCGAGCGGACCGGGCGTCTTCGACATGAAGACCGGCCTGGTGCAGGCCGTATGGGCGCTGCGGCTGCTGCGCGAGCTGAAGCTGCCGCATCCGACCGTCCGGCTGCTGCTCAACGGGGACGAGGAGATCGGCAGTCCGGCCTCCCGGCCGCACATCGAGCGGCTGAGCGAGGGCGTCCTGGCCACCCTCGTGTTCGAGGCGGCGCAGAACGGGGCGCTCAAGACCTCGCGCAAGGGCGTCGGACTGTTCGACGTGACCGCGCACGGCGTCGAGTCGCACGCCGGGCTCGACCCGCTGGCCGGAGCCAGCGCGATCCACGCCCTGGCCGAGGTCATCCCGTACCTCACCGCCCTCGGCGCCCCGGAGCGCGGCACCACCGTGAACGTGGGGCTGATCAGCGGCGGCACCGGCCGCAACGTGGTCGCCGCCCAGGCGCGCTGCGGCATCGACATCCGGATCACCGAACCGGCCGAGATGGCGCGCATCGACGCCGCGTTCGACGCCCTCGCCCCCTCCGACCCGCGGGTGCGACTGGCCGTCAGCGGGGAATGGAACCGGCCCCCGATGGTTCCGAACGAGCCCTCGCGGCAGCTGTTCAAGCAGGCCCACGCCATCGCGGCCGAACTGGGCTGGCAGCTGGAGGAGACCGCGGTCGGCGGGGCGAGCGACGGCAACTTCGTCTCCGCGCTCGGCCGGCCGGTCCTCGACGGCCTCGGCGCCCTGGGCTCCGGCGCCCATGCCCGCCATGAACACACCCTGCTGGACGCCGTTCCGGCGCGCACCGCACTCGCCGTCGGGCTGCTGTCCGCCCTGGCCTCCGGCCCCTCGTAAGCTCGTGGAACAGGCCGTGAAAACCCGCCGCCCGCCACCGTGACGGTCACTCACGGCGGCGGGCGGCGGGGCGGTTCGGCACGACCGGGGCTCAGGACACCAGAAAGTCGGCCTTGCCCTCCTTGGCGCCCTGGATGAACGCGGTGATCTCGCTGCGGGTGTAGATGAGCGCCGGACCATCCGGATCCTTGGACTGACGGATCGCGACCCGGCCGTCGTCCAGCTTCATGACCTCGACGCAGTTGCCGCCGTTGCCACCGCTCCACGGCTTGCGCCAGCCTTCGGTGCCGAGGTCGGTGGCGCGCATGCCGTTGTAGATGCGATCCATGCAGATCAGAGCTCCTTGCGGAAATCGCGGAGGATTTCCTTTGTGCGTCGTGCGGTTGCCGCCTGGGCCGCCATGCGGTCCATCGCCTCCAGATGCGAGGCCACCTCGATGCGTTCATCGAGGTAGACGGCGCCGGTGAGGTACTCGACGTAGACCATGTCCGGCAGTTCGGGAACAGCGAAGCGGAAGAGGACGAAGGGCCCGTAGGTGCCCGGATGGTGGCCCGAGGCGAACTCCGAGATCTGCAGCGTCACCTGCGGCATCTCGGTGCTCTCCAGCAGCCGGTCCACCTGTCTGCGCATCACCGCGGGCTCGCCGACGGATCTGCGCAGCACGGTCTCGTCCATCACGACCCACAGCCGTGGCGCCTCCGGGCGGCTCAGCAGGGACTGGCGCTCCATGCGCAGCGCCACATGCCGTTCGGCCTCCTTGGGCCCGGCCCTGCCGATGGCGCCGGTCTGCATGACGGCGCGCGCGTAGTCCTCGGTCTGGAGCAGACCGGGAACGAAGTGCGGCTCGTACGCCCGGATCATCTCGGCCGCGCCCTCCAGGCTGACGTGCACGCTGAACCAGTCCGGCAGGATGTCGTGGAACCGTTGCCACCAGCCGGGTCGGTTGGCCTCCTCGGTGAGCGCGATGAACGCTTCCAGCTCCGCGCCGATGACTCCGTAGGAGTCCAGCAGCATCCGCACATAGGGCACCTTGAGGGCGACCTCGGCGGTCTCCATGCGGCGGACGGTGGCCGGGGCGACTCGTAACACCTGCGCGGCCTGTTCGCGCTTGAACCCCGCCTTCTCGCGCAGCTCCTGCAGGCGTTTGCCGAGGACGACCTGGCCCACGGTCGGGGCCGACCGCGGTTCGCTCACCTTGCTACCTCCCCTGCCCCCGTGGCTGATGCCCGCAGTCTGCCATGTCCAGTGCGGCCCGGACACACTGCACTGTCAACTCTGCACAATTCAGAGTGTTGGTTGCCATGTGTGCGCTGCGCTCGGGACAGTTGCTTCATGATCCCGTTACTGAGGCCGTCGTCATGGGGACGGGAGTACGACGCGGTGGGCGTGGCCGAGCGGCACGGGCCCGCGGTCATGGAACGGCTGCCCCGGGTGGGCTGCGTCCTGGCCGCCGGCGGCCGCTGGTGGTGGATCGTGCCGTCTCAGTCGGACATCGGCGTCAACTGGCCCTCGGCGGCCGTCTACGCGGTCGGCGCCGTGCCGCCCGGACCGCTGACCGGCCGGGCGGCCGAGGGGCCGCGGGTGGTGCACTCACCGGACGACGGCGTGCCCTACACCCACCCACTGCTGCTGCACATCGCCGTCTGCGCGGTGGCCGGGGTCTCCCCGGCCTGGCCGCGCGGGGACCGGTGTTCCGGATCATGACGCGGTGTCGTCCGTCTGCAGATACGCGGCCGGCCGCGGGTAGCGCATCAGCGCCGGCCCGGAGCCGTCCGGGTCCTTGTCGGCATCGGCGGGCCGGGTGGGCCGGGACGGGGCGGAGGCCCTCAGCTCGGCGGGGTCGTAGTCGATGACCTGGGTCTGCTCCGCCGGGGCCGGCTCCGGCACGGAATTCGGCTCGGGCCGGTAGAGCGGGATCTGGTCGAGCGCCGTCTGCTCGGCGGGCGAGGGCACCTGGGCGTATGCGCCGGTGGCGCCCTGTGCCGGGGCCTGCGGCTGAACGACCGGGATCTGGCCGGTCTCGGCCTGCGCCATCTGCATCTGCGGGCTCTGCATCTGCGTGTTCTGCATCTGCGGGTTCTGTGCCTGGGGGGCTGCCTGGGCCATCTGCATGTACGCGGCCTGGGCCTGCGCCGCCTGGGGCTGCGGCGCGGGGGCCTGCTGCATCTGCCCCATCTGGGGCTGCTGCATCGCCGCCTGCTGCATCTGCTGCATCTGCTGCTGAACCATCTGAGGGGGCTGCTGCATCTGCTGCATCGGCTGCCCGGGCATCATCGGCTGCTGGGGAATCTGCGCTTGCGCCGGTGCCTGGTACAGGGGCGTCTGGACCGGGGGAGTGGCGACGTACGCCGGGGCCAGCTCGGCGGGTGGCTGGGACGGCGACTGCCCGGACGACGCCGCCTGCCCGAACGGGTCGGACTGCCCGAACGGGTCGGACTGCCCGTACCCGTCCGAGGACACGCCCTGCGGCGCGGGCAGGACGTTCGCCGAGTAGAGCTGCTGCTGCGGCGGTGTCTGCTGCATCTGCTGCATTTGCAGGATCTGCTGCATCTGCTGCGGAGTCTGCTGGGTCGGCGGCTGGGGTTCGGGGGCGGCGGGGGCCGCGGACAGCTGTGGCATCTGCTGGTACTGGTAGTCCAGCTGCTGGGCCGGGCCGGAGTAGAGCGGCGCCTGAAGATCCCAGCCGCGCTGCTGCTCGTAGCCGATCTGGGGGGCGTAGAAGGACGTCCCGTAAAGCACGTTGCTCAGCCCGGTCAGCAGCCGCTGCACATCCGGCTGGGAGCGCACCACCAACCGCATGAACTGGCTGCTGCTGCCCAGCTTGTTGCCGCATTCGCGCACCAGGACCCCGTGCTGGGTGAGGAGTTGGTCCCGTACCCAGGAGCCGTCCGTACCACCCGGCAGCTTGACGAAGACGAAGTTGCCCTGGGAGGGGAAGACCGTCATCCCGGGCAGCCCGGCCAGCTGGGTGGTCATCTCCTGCCGGTCGCGGCTGAGCATGCGCAGGCTCTGCACGTACTCCTGCCGGTACCGCTTGAGCATGAAGACGATGACCTCGGCGAAGGAGTTCAGGTTCCACTTCGGCAGCCGGGAGCGGATCTGCAGGGCGAGCGCCGGATTGGCGACGAGATAGCCGAAGCGGACGCCGTGCAGTCCGAAGCTCTTGCCGAGGCTGCGCAGGACGATGACGTTGGGCCGCAGGATCGCCTCGTCCACGACGCTCGGATACGCCTCGGCGTCGGCGAACTCCAGGAACGACTCGTCGATCACCACCAGATCGAGATCGGACAGCGCGTCCATGAGGCCGATGACGGCCTGGCGGGACAGTAACCCGCCGTCGGGGTTGTTGGGATTGCAGATGACGGCGACCCGCGAGCCCCGGGACCGGACGAATTGGACGAAGGCCTGCGGGTCGAGCGCGAATCCGCTCATCTCCGGGAGCTGGAACATGTCGACCCGCTTGCCGGTCTCCATCGGCTGGTCCGTCCACCGGCCGAAGGTGGGAATCGGCACCGCGAGGCTTTCCTTCACCAGCAGATGGTCGATCCAGGTGATCAGCTCGGTCGAACCGTTGCCCATCGCCATGGTCTGCGGCTGCAGGCCCAGCACATTGGCCAGTTCGGCGGTGATGGTGTCCGCGGAACTCGGGTAGTACGTGAGGATCTCCCGCAGCCTGACCGCCATCACGGCGAACATGGCGGGGGTGGGGAAGTACGGATTGCAGGGGATGCAGAAGTCCACAAGCTCCTGTCCGCCACCCGTGATCCCGGCGCGGTTGAGCGCGAAGAAAGACGGGCTGTGGGCGGTGCCACGGAAGAGTTCCATGGCATCACCGGAATTGCCGACTGCGGCAACAGTCACGGCGGGACCTCCTCGGTCGCGTGGGTCGTGCAATCACGACCTTTGCGGCTCGTCCCTCGAGCCTGACGCATGATCCCAAAAACGTGGGGGACCTGAGGATTTTCGTGGGGTGTACGCGAAACCGAGGGACAGGTGTGTCCTGATCGAATAAAATTCCGCCCCTCGCACATCCTGTCGCCCCTTCTTCCGGAGCGGCGGTGGCGGTCGGAGCGTCAGACGGGATCGTCCGGCGGACGCTCGCCGTCGGTGAGGGCGGCCCGGTCCTGGTGCACTACCCACACAGCTACCTGAGCACGCGAGGTGAAACCAAGTTTGCTCAGAATGTGCTCAATATGGCCCTCGGCCGTGCGCTGTGCTATCACCAGCGCCGCGGCGATCTCCTTGTTGCTGAGCCCCTGCGCGACCAACTGGGCGATCTCGCTCTCCCGGGGCGTCAGCGGCGACGGCCGTTCGGGCACCGCCGCCTCCCCGGCGGGCAGTTCGTCCTTAAGGGCGTACACCAGCGCCTGGTCGTAAGGGAGCCGGGCGCCCTGCCTGACGGCCGCGTTGTAGGCCGGTCTGCCCAGCGCCCGGGCCACGTCCGCCTCGCACTCGTCGTGGTAGCGGACCAGGTGCCCGTAGCCGGACAGCGAGGCGCCGATCGACTGCCAGACGGTCCGTACGATGCCCAGCAGCCGGGCCGACCGCCGGTGGTCCCGGTCGGTGGCGGCGATCCAGGCCAGCACCTCCAGGTTGACCCCCACGCCGAGCGGGTCGTCGAGCGAGCGATTGAAGGTCAGGCTGTCCTTCTCCAGGGCGGTGGCGCGGGCGGTGTCGCCCTGCCGCCAGACCTCGACGCCGAGCGCCATCATCGTGTACGCCCGGTGCCAGCCCTCGCCGTAGGCGTCGCATACCTCCAGCGACTCCTCGCCCAGCGCGACGGCGCGGGGTGAGTCGCCGATGAAGGAGTGGGCCAGGGAGAGCCGGATGAGGGCCAGCGCGAGCCCGACCGGATCGCCGGTGGCCCGGTGGCGGCTCACCGCCTCCTCGTAGAGCGCGATCGCGGACGGGGCATCGCCCCGGTACATGGCGACCATGCCGGAGTAGAGCGCCGTGTACGCCAGGACCGGGGCCAGGCCGAGCCGTTCGCCGATTGCCCGGCTCTCCGCCAGCATGGCCGCGGCCGCCTTGGTGTCGGACTGGATGATGGCCAGCCAGCTGTTGGTCCACAGGGCCCGGGCCCGCACCTCGGTCGGCTCCGGACAGACGGCGAGCCCCTGGTCCAGCCAGCGCCGGCCCTCGCCCAGGTAGTAGCTGGTGATCCAGTGGTAGAGGAGGTCGGCCGCGGTCCCCAGCCCGCAGGTGGTCTCCTCCGGCTCGGCGAAGGCGGACTCCAGGGCGCTGCGCAGATTGCTGTGCTCCAGCTGGAGCCGGGTGAACCACTGCACCTGGGCCGGGCCGAACAGTGCGGCGCGCGCGTCGGCCGCCAGCTGCCGGTAGTAGTCGCGGTGCCGCCGCACCCGGTCGGGCTCCTCCCCGGCGGCGGCGAGCCGTTCCCGGCCGTACTGGCGCAGCGTGTCCAGCATCCGGTAGCGCACCGTGGTGCCGTGCTCCTCCCGGAGCAGCACCGACTTGTCCACCAGCTCGGTCACCAGGTCCAGGACGTCCTCGCGGGCGATGCCGTCGCCCGAGCAGACCGCCTCGGCCGCCTCCAGGTCCAGGGTTCCGGCGAAGACCGAGACCCGGGCCCACAGCAGCCGCTCCCGCTCGGTGCACAGGTCGTGGCTCCAGTCGATCAGCGCCCGCAGCGTCTGGTGGCGGGGGAGCACCGACCGGGAGCCGGTGGTCAGCAGTCGGAAGCGGTCGTCGAGGCGGTCCAGCAGCTGCTGGACGGACAGGGCGCGCAGCCGTACGGCCGCCAGCTCGATCCCGAGCGGAATGCCGTCCAGCCGCCGGCACACCCGCTCCACGGCGTCCCGGTTGGTCTCGGTGACGGCGAAGCCCGGCAGGATCGCCCCGGCCCGCTCGACAAACAGCCGCACCCCGTCGCACTGGGCCAGCGCCGCGGTGGACAGCCGCGGTCCGGTGGTGTCGGGCAGCGCCAGCGCCGGAACGGCCAGGGTCTGCTCGCCGGCGGTGCCCAGTGCCTGCCGGCTGGTGGCCAGGATGCGCAGCCGGGGGGCCGCCCGCAGCAGCCGGTCGGCGAGCAGCGCGCAGCCGTGGATCAGATGCTCGCAGTTGTCCAGGACGATCAGCGTCTGCTTCTCGCGCAGATGGTCGACGAGGACGTCCAGCGGCGGCCGGGCGGACTGGTCCCGGACCTCCAGGGCCTCGGCCACGCTCTGGGCGAGCAGATCCGGGGTCTCCAGGGCGGCCAGTTCGACCAGCCAGACCCCGTCGGCGAACGCCCGGCACGCGTCCTCGGCGACCCGCAGGGCCAGCCGCGTCTTGCCGACCCCGCCCACTCCGGTGAGGGTGACCAGCCGGGACGTGGACAGCATGCGCCTGGCCTCGGCCGCCTCGTGCCGACGCCCCACGAAAGTCGTCACCTCGGCCGGCAGCCTGACTGTCTGCCGTCCGGTCGGGGTGCCCGTCGCCACCGCACCCATCGATGCCTCGCACCCCTCGGGCGGGCGGGATCCCCCGCTCGGCCCGAACGGTTACTGTCCAGGCTATGCCCGAGGGGCGGCCCGCGCAGCCCGCTCCCGCCGCCACCGGGGGTGAGCGCCGATCGCTCGGGGTGACCGGGTTGCCGGGAGGGCGGTTCAGGTAGCGATCCGGGGAGATCTCCCCTCCTCACGGTCCGGCCCGTCGTTCCATCCTGGTGGTTGCGTCAAGAGTTCCGCCGAGCATCGGCGGAAGATCGAAGGTTCGCCATGTGCCTCCATCAGCCCCCGTGTCCGCCCGCCGACGCACCCGATCACGATTCGGCGCGTCTGGTGGCCTTCCGCCCCGAACAGGGGTGGAGCCTGCTCTGCAATGGAGTGGTGATCTTCGCGGACACGGGTGAACTGCTTCCCGACGGGCGTGTCATCCCGGCGCCCCGTGCCTGCCCCGACCAGGCGGGATGACGTACGACGAAGGGAGATGCGATAGACGACTCCACGCCTCGTACCCACACAGTGATACGAAATGGCCCGGGGACGGAACGGTGAACGCCCTCACCACGCCTTCCGCCTCCGGGCCTCTGCGCGTCTCCGCGGGCCGCTGCGATCGACGTTGATCGCCGTGATGCTGTTCGTGTAATCTGATGATCGCTTCGAGTAGCTTTTTTGCGCGGTTTCCACACCAGCGGGGGTGCAAGGGGGGCCACAGTGCTGGACCGGACCAACGATTCCGGTTTACTCAGCATGCTGGTGGGCCGCACCGGTGAGCTGACCGTGCTGGCCAGCCACGCGGAGGCCGCCTGCGCCGGGCGGTCCGGTCTGGTGGTGCTCTCCGGGCCCGCCGGAATCGGCAAGACCAGCCTGCTGCGCGCGTTCCTCGACGGCGACACCTGCCGGAAGATGACCGTCCTGCACGCCACGTGCGGCCAGGTCGTGGCCGGCTCCGGCTACGGCGGCGTACGCGCCCTCTTCGGCCCGCTCGGGCTGACCGCCGACGACGCCCACGACTCCCCGCTGCTCCAGGGCAGCGCCCGCCGCGCCCTGCCCGCGCTCGCCCCCAGCCCGGGCGCGGAGGATCCGGCCTCGCCCGCGACCGTCTACCCGGTGCTCCACGGGCTCTACTGGCTCGCGGTGAACCTCATGGCACAGGGCCCGCTCGCACTCGTCCTCGACGACGCCCACTGGTGCGACGAGCGCTCGCTGCGCTGGATCGACTTCCTGCTGCGGCGCGCCGATCACCTGCCGCTGCTCGTGGTGCTCGCCCAGCGCACCGAGGCGGAGCCCGTCGCGCCCGCCGCGCTGGCCGACATCGTCGCCCAGCCCCGCACCTCGGCGATCCGGCTCGGCCCGCTCACCGACGCCGACGTGGCCGAGATGGCCCGGCAGATCTTCCCGGTCCCCGTCGCCCCGTCCTTCGCCGAGCGCGCCGCCGCCGTCAGCGGAGGCAACCCCCTCACCGTCACCCGGCTGCTGCACGAGCTGCGGGCCAAGGGCGCGCGGCCGGACGACACCGGGATCCGCGAGATCGCCGAGGTCGGACAGTACGTGGTCGCCCAGTCGGTGCGCGCCCTGTTCGAGCGGCAGCCCGGCTGGGTCCGGGACGTCGCCACCGCCATCGCCGTGCTCGGCGAGGAGGGACCGGAGCACATCGGCGCCCTCGCCGCGGTGCCCGCCGCCCGCGTCGAGGAGGCCGTGGCGCTGCTGCGCGGCGCCGAGGTGCTGGCGCCCGACCGCCCCGACTTCGCCCACGACGTGGTGCGCTCGGCCGTGCTCGACACCGCCGGGGCCGACGCGCTGGGCGACCTCCGCGCCCGGGCCGCCCAACTGCTCAGCGACATCGGCCGCCCCGCCGAAGAGGTCGCGGGCCAGGTGCTGCTGGTGCCCGGCACCCCTGAGCCGTGGATGCGCTGGGTGCTGCGGGAGACGGCCGCCGAGGCCGTGACCCGCGGCGCGCCCGAGGCCGCCGCCCGCTATCTGCGCCGGGTCCTGGAGGCGGAGCCCGGCAGCGTGTCCGCCCATGTCCAGCTGGCCGGGGCGCTCGCCGAGACCCACCCGGCGGAGGCGATCCGGCTCCTGAAGGACGCCCTCGACCTCACCACCGACGTACGGGCCAAGGCGCCCATCGCCGTCCAGCTGGCGATGACCTGCCTGACGGTGCAGCAGTCACCGGCCGCCGTACGGACGCTCGGCGGCGTGCTGGACGCGCTGGAGGCCGAGCTGGGGCCCGACCCCGAACCCCGCGACAGCGAACTGCTCACCCTCGTCCGGTCCGCGCTGCTGATCAGCGGATGCGACGAGAAGCCGACCCTCACCACCGTCCGGGAGCGGTTCGCGCGGCTGGCCGAACCGGCCGGGGACACCCCCGCGCAACGGCAGCTGCTGGCCATGATGACCGTGCTCAGCGCGATGGAGGGCACCTCTGCGGAGACGACGGTGCGTCAGGCCCGCCGCGCCCTGCACCCTTCGGGAGTGGCGCTCGGCAACTGGTCGCTCCTCTTCTCCGCGTTCACCCTGAGCCTGGCCGACGAGGTCGAGGACGCGATGGAGGCGCTGGACCGCTCGCTGCGGTACGGCCAGGAGAAGGCCGCGGTGTGGTCGTATGTCCTCACCCTCTCCACCCGGGCCCTGATGCTGCACGGCCTCGGCGCGATTCCGGACGCGCTGGCCGATGCCCAGACGGCCGTCGAGATCGTCGGCCACGAGCGGTGGGGCCCCCATATGACGATGCCCCAGATCGCCCTGGCGACCGTCCTGATCGACCGCGGCGAGCCCGAGCGCGCCGAGGAGCTGCTGGGCCAGGTCACCCGGCCGAACCTGGACGGGTTCGTCATGGAGTACCACTGGTACCTGATGGCCCGCGCCCGGGCCCGCTGGGCGCTCGGCGACGGCCGGACCGCGCTGCGGCTGCTGCTCGACTGCGGCTCCTCCCTGGAGGAGACCGGATTCGCCAACCCCTGCTTCATCCCCTGGTGGGCCGAGGCGGCCGGGGTGTACGCCGCCGAGAAGCGCGCCGACGAGGCCCGGGACGTCGTCGACCACGGCACCGAACTCGCCCACCGGTGGGGGACTCCGCGCGCCCTCGGACTCGCCGCGCTCGCCCGCGGCATGACCACCCGCGGAGAGACCGGCATCGGCCTGCTCACCGAATCCGTCGCGTACCTGTCCGCCTCGCCCGCCCGCGCCGAGCACGCCCGGGCCGAATTCATGCTCGGCGCCGCCCTGCTGGACGCCGGGGACTCCCGCGGCGCCCGTGAGCACCTGCGGACCTCCGCCGACCTCGCCCAGAGCTGCGGTGCGCTGGCGCTCGCCAAGAGCGCCCGGCGGCGGCTGGTCGCCGCGGGCGGCCGGATGCGCGAGATCACCGCCTCCCCGGTGGACCTGCTCACCGGCACCGAGCGCAAGGTCGCCACTCTCGCCGCGGCGGGGGCGGGCAACCGGGAGATCGCCCAGTCGCTCTTCGTCACGGTACGCACCGTCGAGACGCATCTCACCAGCGTCTACCGGAAACTGGGGCTGGGTCAGCGGGCCGAGCTGGCCTCGGTGCTGCACTCCCCGAACGTCCCGCACCCGCAGGCTCCGGCGTGGGTGTCCGCGGCACGTGGCCGTCGCTGAGCGCGGCGCCCGGCGCTTCTCCGCACCCCGGACATGTGTTCAACATATAGTCGGCCTATGCAGCTCAACGGGCTTCCGTTCCCGGGGCGGGAACGAGAGCAGGCGGCGCTGGACTCGTTCATCACCGATCTGGCGGCGGGCCGCCCGGCGGTCCTCACCGTATCCGGCAGGCCCGGCTTCGGCCGGGGCCCACTGCTGGCCTGGGCCGCCCGGCTCGCCGGGGAACGCGGGCTGCGCACCCTGACCGCCCGGGCCACCCCGGGCGAGAGCGAACTGCGGTACGGCGTGGTGCAGCAGTTGCTGACGACGCTGGACGGGCTCAGCGACCGCACGTTGGCGGCCCTCGCCGAACCGGGCCGGGACGGCGGGCTGCCCGGCCTGGCCGAACTGCTGCGCGGCGCCCACGACCGGCCGACGCTGCTCGTCGTCGACGAGGTGCAATGGCTGGACCCGGCCTCACGGCGCTGGTTCGACGCCCTCGTACGACGGCTGCCGGGGAAGCCGGTCGCGCTGCTGGTGAGCGGCAGAGGCGTCAGCCACCCCGCGTGGTGCGACGGTTCCCCCTATCCCGGCGCGGTCCCCACCCGGCAGCTCGCACTGTCCGCTTTCACCCTGCCGGAGGCCGCCACCATGATCGCCGCGGTCTGCGGACGGCCCGGCGAGGAAGCGTTCACCTGGGCGGCGTGCGAGACCAGCGCGGGCAACCCCATGGTCCTGCACGAGGCGCTGCGCCAGTTCACCGCCCGCGGACTCGAACCGGTCGCCGGGCGGATCCCGGAGCTGCGCGCGCTCATCGAGGCCATCTGCGGCGTATACGCCGCCCGAGCCCTCAGCGGACTGTCCGACACGGCCGTCGCCGTCGTCCGCGCCCTGGCCGTCTGCGGCGAACTCCTCTCCCTGCCCCTGCTGTACGCACTCGCCGGACCCCACGCCGCGAGCGAACCCGGACTGGTCGCGGCGCTGGAGGCCAGCGGTCTCGCCGCGCCCTCCGGCGCCGGGCTGCGGCTGTGCTGCCCGGAGGTGCGGACCTGGATCCTGGAGGAGATGACCGCGGCCGAGCGGGCCGAACTGCATGCCCGGGCCGCCGAACTCGCCCACCGGGCGGCCGTACCCGACGAGGACATCGCCCGGCTGCTGCTCGCCGCCCGCCCGCTCGGCGAACCCTGGGTGATCCATGTGCTGCGCCGCACCGGCACCGCCGCGCTGCGGGCCGCCCGTCCCGCTCACGCCATCGCCTGTCTGTCCCGCGCCCTGGAGGAGCCGCTGGACCCCGAGGGGCGCGCCCAGCTGGGCCTGGAGCTGGCCGCCATCGAGGTGCTCGGCGCGCCCGAGGCGAGCGACCGGCGGCTGGCGGACATCATCCGGCCCGGCGGCGACACACCCGCCGGGGCCCGGGCCCGCGCCGCCGACCTGGGTCTCGCGCGCGGCTCCGTGGAGAGCCTGCGGTCCGCAGTGGTGAGCGCGCTGCCCGCGGTCCGCGACGGCGAACGGGAGGCCCTGGCCGGGCTGTTCCGGCTCGCCGAGCCCGGCCGCGACGACGACGCCGACCTGCTGCTGCCCGAGATCCCCCCGCTGCCCGACCGCCCCGTCGACCCGGCGCAGGCCGCCGCCCGCGCCCGGCAGCTCGCCCTGCACGGCGAGGACCTGCCCACCGCCAGGGCGCTGGCCCGGCGCGCCTTCACCGGCGAGCCCGGCAGCGACGCGCTGATCCTGCCCCGGCTCACGGCCGGGCGGATCCTGCTCCTGACCGACGACCTGGACGAGGCCGAGGCGCGGCTGGACGCCCTGCACGTCGACCTACGGCGGCGCCACGCCCGGGCCGCCGCCGGGCTGGTGCTGGCCGTCCGGGGTGAACTGAACCTGCGGCGTGGCCGGCTCGACGCGGCCGAACGGGACGTCGCCGCCGCCGGGCGCGCACTGCCCCACGTCCACTGGCATCCGTACCACCTCTCCTATCTGACGGCGCTGCGAATCACCGTCGCCCTGGACAGCGGCTACGTCGGCCAGGCCAGGGAGCTGGCCGCCGCGCCCGCCCCGGCCGAGGCACAGCGCGGCGCCAACTTCGGCCATCTGCTGTTCGCCAGAGGACTGGTGGCCTTCCGGGACGGCAGCCCGTCCGAGGCGCTGGAGCTGTTCCGCGGCTGCGGCAGGCGGTTTCTGCACCACGGCCGGGCCAACCCCGCCCTCCTGCCCTGGCGTTCGATGGCCGCCGGGGCGTACCACGCGCTCGGCGACCACGAGGAGGCGCAGCGGCTGAGCCGGGAGGAGATCGCACTGGCCCGGCGGTGGGGCGCGGCCAGCGCCCTCGGCCAGGCCCAGCTGGGCGCCGGGCGAGTGGCCCTCGACGGCCGTGCCGACCGGCTCCGCGAGGCCGTGCACACGCTGCGCCCCACCGCCGCCCGGCTCGCCTACGCCTCGACGCTGATCGAACTGGCCACCACCGAACTGGACGCGGGGGACCGGCAGGCAGCCGCCCCTCTGGTGGCCGAGCTGTTCACGTTCACCGCCACCCACCGGCCCGTCAGCCGGATAGCCGCACGGGTGCGCTCGCTCGCCGAACGGCTCGGACAGTCCGCCGCGCCCGGGCTCGGCCCGCACCCCGCCTGGGGGACACTGACCGAACCCGAGCGGCGCACCGCGACCCTCGCCGGACTCGGCCACGGCAACCGGGAGATCGCCGAGCTGCTGTCGGTGACCCGCCGCACCGTGGAGCTGCGGCTCAGCGGCGCGTACCGGAAGCTGCGGATCGCGGGGCGCGCGGAACTCCACGCACTGGTGCGGGCGACGGAGGGATACGGCACGGATGTTGCTTGAGCGGGACACCGAGGCGGCACAGGTCCAGGAGGCGCTGAGCGCCGCCGCCGCGGGCACCTCGTCGCTGCTGCTGCTCACCGGTCCGCTCGGCATCGGCCGGACCGCGCTGCTGCAACAGCTGCCCCTGCTGGCAGGGGAGGGCGTCCGCGTCCTGCGCGCCAACGCCGCCGCGATGGAGCAGGACTTCGCCTTCGGCGTGGTCCGCCAGCTCTTCGACAGCCTGCTGACAGCCGCCCCGCCCGAGAGTGGCGAACCCTGGCTGCGTGAACACGGCGACTTCGCCCGCAGGGTCCTCGCCGACGACGCCCTCCCCCTGGACGAGTGCGGCTCCGTCGCCCAGACCGAGTCGGTGCTGAACGGACTGCGGTCCCTGCTGGCAGATGTCGGCGCCGGCAACCCGCTGCTGATCCTCGTGGACGACCTCCAGTGGGTGGACGCCCCCTCGCTGCGCTGGCTGGCCTACCTGGTGAGACGGCTGCACGGGCTGGGCGCCGTACTCGTCTGCGCGCTGCGCGACGGCGACCCGGGGGCCCGGCAGCTGACGCTGCGCGAGATCACCGACTCCGCACACCGGGTGCTGCGCCCCGCGCCGCTGTCCCTGGGGGCGGTCAAGGAGATGATCCTCGACCGGTTCGGGGAGCCTGGCGACGAGGAGTTCGCCCGCGTCTGCCACGAGATCTCCGCCGGGAACCCCCTCTTCCTGCGGTCGATCCTGGTGGCCCTCGCCACAGGCGGCGACCGCCCCACCGCCGGGCACATCGAGGCGGCCCGCCGGCAGCGCCCAGCCCAGCTGCGCGAGTGGCTGGCCGGCGGTATGCGCACCCAGCCGCAGCCGGTACGGGACCTGGCCGCGGCGATCGCCGTCCTCGGCGACCAGGGCGACCCCGACCTCATGGCCCGGCTGGCGGGCCTCGACCCGATCGGCTTTGCCGCCGCGCTGCGCACTCTCGGCCAACTCGGCCTGCTGGCGGCCGATCAGGAGCCGCGCTTCCTCCACCGCGTGGTGCAGGACGCCGTCGAGTCCTCCATGACCGTCGCCGAGCGCGAGCGGCTGCATGACACCGCCGCGGCGCTCCTCTACCACACCGGCTCCTCCGCCGAACTGGTCGCCGCCCAGCTGATGGCCGTCACCGCCTCACGGCACCCCTGGTCCGTCGAGGTGCTGCGGGCCGCGGGCGACGCCGCGCTGCGCCGGGGCGCGCCGGATATGGCCACCCGCTATCTGCGGCGCGCGCTGCTCGACGCCTCCCTGTCCGGCGAGAGCCGCGGGCGGCTGCTGATCGACCTGGCCACCGCGGAGCGCGGCTTCGACCCGGCCGCGTGCGAACGCCACATCTCCCAGGCGATACCCCTGCTGACCACACCACGGCACCGGGCCGCCGCCGCCCTGCGGATCTCCCCGACCGTCGTGGGCGTGGCGCCGCCGGCGGTCCTCGACCTGTTCCACCAGGTCGCCGAGGATCTGGGCCCCGCGGCCGCCCTGGACGGCTCGGCACGCGATGTCGCCCTGCGGCTGGAGGCGCGGCTGTGGTACGCCGGGTACGAGGACCCGGCGGAGCTGGCCGCGGCCGTGGAACGGCTGTCGGCTCTGGGCGAAGAGCCGCCGCTGGGCTCGACCGCCGAGCGCGAGCTGGCGGCCGTGCTGCTCAACGCCGGGATGCTCACGACGCGGCGCCCTGCGGCCGAGGTCGCCCGGCTGGCGGGCCGCGTCCTGGAGCGGGAACCGGCCAACGCGGACCGGGCCCATTCACCGCTGCCACTGGTGGCGGTCGCGCTGGCCGCCGCCGACTCGGTACGCGGCATCAACTCCTGGCCCGCTCCCGAGCTGCACTCCCCGCGACAGGACGTCACGGCCGTCGACGCGCTCGTCCACGCCGAGCAGGCGCTGATGCTGCTGGCGCGCGGCCGGGTGGCCCAGGCCCGGGAGCCCGCCGAGCGCGCGATGCGGCTGGCCGGCGCCCACTGGCCGGAGGCCGGGATCCTGGCCACCGTCTCCCTCACCGGTGTCGCCCTGGAGCTCGACGAGCCCGTACTGGTCGAAGGGCTGCTGGACGAGGCCGGGCGGCGCCGGTCCGCCAACCTGGCGCTCACCGCCTCGCTCCAGCTCCTCAAGGCGTCGCAGGACGCCCGGTACGGGCGCTGGACCAGCGCGCTCGACACCGTGATGGCCTGCGGCCGGCAGCTGGAGGCGGCGGGCTGGCACAACCCGGTCATCTTCCGGTGGCGGCCCTGGGCGGTCGCCCTCCAGCACCGCATCGGAGACTCCCGCGCGGCGCTGGCGCTCGCCGAGGAGGAGCACGCCCGGGCCGAGGTCTGGGGCGCCCCCGTCGCGCTGGGCCGCGCCCTGCGGCTCAAGGGCCGGCTGCACGACGGCGCGCGGGGCACCAATCTGCTGCGCGAATCGGCCGACGTGCTGCGCGCCTCGGCCAATGAACTCGAACTCGCCCGCTCGCTCGCCCTGCTGGGCCGGCGGCTGGACGGCGGTGCCGAGTCGGCGGCCCTGCTGCGAGAGGCCGGGGTCCTCGCTGCGGCCTGCGGTGCGCCCTGGCTGGTCGAGCAGGCCGAGCGCGGCCGTGGTACGCCCGCTCCGCGGCCCGAGGCCGCGCTGACCCGTACCGAACGCACCGTGGTGTCCCTGGCCGGCGACGGCCTCACCAACCAGGAGATCGCCGGCCGGCTCGGCGTCACGTCCCGTGCGGTCGAGAAGCACCTCACCCACGCCTACCGCAAGCTGGGCATCTCCGGCCGTCGCCAGCTGATGGAGATCCTGCCCCGCCTGGATGTGGAAATCGTGCGTTAACGACGCTAATTCAACGAGTGTCCAACCGGCTTCGGACTGGGCTCCCGCGGAATGGCCGGACGCGGGCCGTGAGGGGGTCGATCCGGGCAAGTTTCCCAGGTCGGCGAACCCACCGAACCGACCACCGAAACTCTGTGGCGCGGACCGAACCTCGGGGGTGCGGTACCACAGGATTGGGCGACACCACCCCTGCTGACGTTGACTCAGACGTGGGGATCTCCCTAGTCTCGATTCTGTAAAGCTATTTCTGTAATGGCATTGGAATTGAATAGCCGTGGAATTCATTCCCGCTCATTCGTTCCCGGTCATTGATGAACAGGAAGGGATGGCAGTCCCTTGGCAGTTTCCGCACTAGCAGATTCGGCTCGGCCAACCCCCCATGAGCTGGAATGTGACCAGATCGAGTACGCGGATCTTCTGCGCCAGTTCGATCAGCCCGGGTCGTGTGTCGTCTGTCTCGACCCGTCCCTGACGGTCCAGCAGGCGAACCAGGAGTTCTTCCGGCAGTTCGACGACGACTCCTCCCTCAGCGTCTGCGGCCGCGACTTCATCGAACTGGTGCATCCCAGCGCGCAACAGGCGCTGTGTCATCAGCTCTCCCGGCTGGCCGACGGCACCCGCCACCGGTTCGCCACCCAGGTGGTCGTCGTCGGAGCCCGGGGCGCCGCCTTCACCAGCGCGCTCACCGCCGTCGCCGTACGCGAGGGCAGCTCGCACGTGGCCTCGCTGCTGGTGGTGCTGCGGCCCGTGGCGGGCGGCCAGGAGCTGGACATGGTGACCAGCCACAAGAAGATCCTCAGCGAAATCGAGGCACGTATTCTGGAGGGCATAGCGGCCGGACAATCCACCATTCCGCTGGCCTCCCGGCTTTATCTCAGCCGGCAGGGCGTCGAATACCACGTGACGCGTCTGCTCCGTAAGCTCCGGGTCCCCAACCGGGCGGCCCTGGTCTCCCGCGCCTATTCCGTGGGCGTTCTCAACGTGGGCTCCTGGCCGCCGAAGGTCGTCGACGATTTCGTGAAGTGATGCGCCGGCCCCTCGTGACGGCGCGGCGTGCGGCCCGCCGCCGCGTCACGAGGGGCCGGAGCCGTGGGCGAGCCGCAGCACGCTGAACGCGGTGAGCGCCACATGCAGTTGGGTGCGCTGTTCGCCCGACTCCAGATCGCAGCCGAGCACCCGCTGGATCGCGTGCAGCCGCTGGTAGAACGCCTGCCGTGACAGGCTCGCGCGCTTGGCGGCCACCGTCTTGTTGCCCGCCGCGTCCAGATAGGCGTGCAGGGTCGTCACCAGATCGGTGCCGTGCCGCTCGTCGTGCTGCACCAGCCGGCCGAGCTGCCGTTCCACGTATTCCTGCACCCGCATGTCGTCGCGCAGCGCGTACAGCAACTGCCGTAGCCCGATATCGCTCAGCTCATGGAACGGCTTGTCCGGAGTCCCCGGGACCGCGGCGTCCGCGACCCGCGCCGCCTGCTGGAAGGAGCGCGCGGTCTGCGACAGGTCCGACACCTCGCAGCCCACGCTCACGACCGCGTCCGGATGTGATTCCCGTACGGAACGGCTCAGCCGCTCCGCCAGCGGACGCCACGGCGTGGCCGGATGGAACGCCAGCAGCACCCCCAGATGATCGCCGGGCACCGCGCCGATCAGCACCGCGGCACCGGCCGCGGCCATCTCCTCGGTCAGCCGGTCCTCCAGCTCCCCGGGCTCCCCGCCGCCCAGTCCCCGGGCCAGGGTGACGAGTACGACGATCAGCCGCCGTCCCATGACCCGCATCCCCAGGGCCTCGGCACGGGCCCGCGCCTCCCCGGCCGAGCGGCAGCGCTGCTCGACCAGATCCAGCAGCAGCGTGCGCTGTGCGCGCCGCTCCCACCGGGTGTGCTGGGTCAGCCGGGCGATGGTCAGGGCGGTGGCCGTACGCTCCAGGACCATCGCATGCTCGGGACCCACCGCCGGGGCGCCCGCCGCGTCCGGCAGCATGACCAGCCGCCCCCAGCGCTCGCCCCGGTACTCCACGGCCGTCACCAGCCAGTCCTCCGGGCCGCGCAGCTCGGTGCGGTCGGGCGAGGGCGTGGCGCGCGACCGCCGCTCCCAGCCGGTCAGCACCCCCTCGACGCCCTGGCCCGGCGGCCCGCAGATCACGGCCCGGTGGACCAGGTTCTCCAGCACCACCGGATGGCCGCTCAGCTCGGCGGCCATCCCCACCACCTCGTCCGGCTCGGCGCCGCGCAGGGTCAGCGCGGTGAAGGTGTCATGGACGTCCTGCGCCCGGCGCAGGGTCTCGATCTGGCTGCCGATGATCATCGAGTGGACGATCTGGGTGACCTCCACGAAATTCACGTTCCGGGACAGCAGGACGAGCGGGAAATCCCGGGCCCGGCAGGCCTCCACCAGCTCCGACGGCGCCTCGTGATAGCGCCGCACCAGCTCGATGACCAGGCCCGCGGCGCCGATGTCCACCAGCTCCTCCACATACCGGCGCACCAGCGCCGGGTCCTCCGGCAACGGCATCCCGGTGGTGAGGACCAGCTCCCCGCCCTTGAGGAAGGACGCCGGGTCGAGCAGCTCGGTGATGTGGACCCAGCGGACCGGACGGGACAGCTGATCATGGCCGGATACCACCTCCGGCCGCCCGGCGGCCAGCACCGGCAGCCGCAGCGCGTCGCCGAGGGTGAGCGGGGCGGAGCCGTTCATGCAGGCCACTCTGGCAAGCCGGCCGACCGGGCGCAACCATCGATCACGGGTCTCCTTGACAATCTGTCCACCCGGTCCCGGTTGACATAACGTCCATCCCGATCAGCTGCCCGCGACACAATGATCATTGTCTTTACCCGGTCCGCTGCCGCACGCTCGAAGGAGTCCCGAAGAAGTCCCGAAGACGTCCGGTCCACCGCCGTTCCGTGGGTGTTGGGAGAGATCATGACCAATCTGTCGCCGCAGCTCCGCCAAGCCACTCCGGTGGTCGCCGTCCGCGGAGAGGGGGCCTACCTCCACGGCGAGGACGGACGGCGCTATCTGGACTTCACCGCGGGCATCGGCGTCACCAGCACCGGGCACTGCCACCCGCGGGTCGTCGCCGCCGCCCAGGAGCAGGTCGGCACCCTCATCCACGGTCAGTACACGACCGTCATGCACAAGCCGCTCCAGCGGCTGACCGCCAAGCTCGGCGAAGTGCTGCCCGAGGGCCTCGACAGCCTGTTCTTCAACAACTCCGGCAGCGAGGCCGTCGAGTCCGCGCTGCGCCTCGCCCGCCAGGCCACCGGCCGCCCGAACGTCCTGGTGTGTCACGGCGGCTTCCACGGCCGTACCGTCGCCGCGGCGTCCATGACCACGTCCGGGACCCGCTTCCGCTCCGGCTTCTCGCCCCTGATGAGCGGCGTCGTGGTGACCCCGTTCCCCACCGCCTACCGGTACGGCTGGGACGAGGAGACCGCGACCCGGTTCGCCCTGAAGGAACTGGACTACGTCCTGCAGACCATCTCCCCGCCCGACGACACCGCGGCGATCATCGTCGAGCCGGTCCTGGGCGAGGGCGGATACGTACCCGCCACCGAAGGCTTCCTCCAGGGGCTGCGCGAGCGGGCCGACCGCCATGGCTTCCTGCTCATCCTGGACGAGGTGCAGACCGGCGTCGGCCGCACCGGGCGGTTCTGGGGCCACGACCACTTCGGGATCCGCCCCGACATCCTGATCACCGCCAAGGGCCTGGCCAGCGGCTTCCCGCTGTCCGGCATCGCCGCCTCCGAGGAACTGATGGCCAAGGCCTGGCCCGGCTCCCAGGGCGGCACCTACGGCGCCAACGCGGTGGCCTGCGCCGCGGCAGCCGCCACCCTCGACGTCGTACGGGAGGAGAACCTCGTCGCCAACGCCGACGCCATGGGCGCCCGGCTGCGCTCCGGTCTCGAGGACATCGCCGCGAAGACCCCCGCCATCGGCGACGTCCGCGGCCTCGGCCTGATGCTGGCCAGCGAGTTCGTCACCGAGGACGGCGAACCCGACCCGGCCACCGCGGGCCGCGTGCAGCGCGCCGCCGTGGACGAGGGGCTGTTGCTGCTCCTGTGCGGCGCCTGGAACCATGTGGTCCGGATGATCCCCGCGCTGGTCGTCGACGAAGCGGCGATCGACGAGGGGCTGCGCGCCTGGTCCGCCGCCGTGAGCGCCGGAACCTCCGGCACCGCCTGACGCGCTTCGCCCCTCTCACCCCCGGGACCCCGGCCGCCGCCCGCTACTCGCGCGGGCGGCGGCCACCGAAGGAGATTGCCGCCATGTCTGCCCTGTCCACCCCTTCGTTCCCCGCAGCGGGCGATGTCCTCGCGACGGTGCCCAAGAAGCTGTACATCGCCGGGACCTGGTCCGACGCGGCCGGCGGCCCGACCATGCCGGTCGACGACCCGGCCACCGGCGAGGTGCTGTGCGAAGTCGCCGACGCCGGGCCCGCCGACGGGCAGCGCGCGCTCGACGCCGCCCTGGACGCCCAGGAGAAGTGGGCCGCCACCGCGCCCCGTGCCCGCAGTGAGATCCTGCGCCGTGCCTACGAACTCATCATGGAGCGCGCCGACTCCCTCGCCGCCCTGATGACGGCCGAGATGGGCAAGCCGCTGGCCGAGGCGCGCGGCGAGGCCGCGTACGCCGCCGAGTTCTTCCGCTGGTTCTCCGAAGAGGCCGTCCGCATCGACGGCGGGTACGCCACCATGCCCGACGGCAAGAACCGCATGCTGCTCATGCGCCGCCCCGTCGGCCCCTGTCTCCTCGTCACCCCGTGGAACTTCCCCCTGGCCATGGGCACCCGCAAGATCGGCCCGGCGATCGCCGCCGGCTGCACCATGGTGCTCAAGCCCGCCCCGCAGACGCCGCTGTCCTCGCTCGCCCTCGCGGGCATCCTGGAGGAGGCCGGGCTGCCCGCCGGGGTGCTCAACGTCATCACCACCTCCCGGGCCGGAGAGGTCGTGGAGCCGCTGCTGACCGGCGGCCACATCCGCAAGCTGTCCTTCACCGGCTCCACCCAGGTCGGCCGCGTCCTGCTCGGTCAGTGCGCGCCCGCGGTGGTCCGCACCTCCATGGAACTCGGCGGCAACGCGCCCTTCATCGTCTTCGGCGACGCCGATCTCGACGTCGCGGTCGAGGGCGCCATGACCGCCAAGATGCGCAACATGGGCGAGGCGTGCACCGCCGCCAACCGCTTCTTCGTCCACTCCTCCGTCGCCGCCGAGTTCGCCGACCGCCTCGCCCGGCGCATGGGCGCCCTCGATGTCGGCCCCGGCAGCCGCCCCGGCGTCGAGGTGGGCCCGCTGATCGACCGGGCGGGCCGTACCAAGGTCGAGGAACTGGTCGCCGACGCCGTAGCGCGCGGCGCCGAGGTCCTGGTCGGCGGCAGCACCCCCGAGGGCCCCGGCTGCTTCTACCCGCCGACCGTGCTCACCGGGGTCTCGCCCGCGAGCCGGCTGATGGAGACCGAGATCTTCGGCCCGGTCGCCGCCATCCTCACCTTCGAGGACGAGGACGAGGTCGTCGCCACCGCCAACAGCACCGAATGGGGCCTGGTGGGCTATGTCTTCACCCAGGACCTCAACCGCTCGCTGCGGGTGAGCGAACGCCTCGAAGTCGGCATGGTCGGCCTCAACACCGGCCTGGTCTCCAACCCGGCCGCCCCCTTCGGCGGCGTCAAACAGTCCGGCCTCGGCCGTGAGGGCGGGCGCGTCGGGATCGATGAGTTCCTCGAATACAAGTACATCGCCACGCCGGCTTGATGGGGTGAGGCTCTTTCCCTCGCCTCTTCCCGGACCTGTCGATACGCGGCTCCGTCGCGTGGTGGGGCTCCGCTCCCTGCCCCCGGGCCCAGGCGGCGGCTGGACCACCTACGGAGGCAGGGCCGGCGGCGCGTCTCGGACGAGGAGCGCGCCTGGCCCCGGCGCAACGGGCTCGGGCACCAGGCCGACGCGCTGGAGGCCGATGTCGCCGGGTGGCTGGAGGCCGGGCTGGACACCTCACCGCACTCCGCCCCCGGACCTGTCCGGGGACGGGCCGCGTGCGGTTTCGGCCCGTTCAGCGCCTGCCGGGTGCGGGATACCTGTGGTTTCGGCCTGCCCGGCGCTCTTGGGACCGGGGGTGGGACGCCTGCGCGTTCAGCATCTCCGTGGTCGACCGGGGCCGGGGGCGGAGGGCCTGTGGTTTCGGCTCGTCCGGCACTGCGGGCCGGGCCCGGTGCGCGTACAGGCTCGGCCCGATCGTGGGCTGCGCGGGGCCCTGCGGGCCGGTTCGCGCGGCGCTCGCCGTGTCCGGTCGGCGTCCGGCAGTCACGCCACCGGATTGGGGCGCGGCGTCCACCGGAGCTGGGGGCAGGGCGGGATGCGCGTATTCCAGCCCGTCCGGCGATTGAGGACCGGGGTCCGGGGCGGCGCCCCGGTTGCGGGGAGGGGCGGGTCGGGGAAAAGGCACCCGAAGCCTGGGGAACCGCCGCCGGGGGCGGGCCGTTGGCCTGGTGGGCGCGGCGCGAGGAGGGGACCCATGGCCGAGTTGGTGCCCGGCGGCAACCACCCGCTGCCGGACGGCACGCTGACCATCCGCGTCCCGGGCCCCTTCGACCTGTCCGCGCTGATCACCGGCGACGACGGGAAGGTCGCGGGAGACGGCGACTTCGTCTTCTTCAACCAGCCCGCCGCCCCCGGCACCCGAGTCGACGGAGACACCGTCACCGTGCGGCCCGCGCAGCTCCGCCCCGGCGCCAGCCGGGTCACCGTCGTCGTCAGTCCCGCCGACCCCGGCACGCCGCTCGGTCGGCTGCCCGCACCCGTCATGAGCGTCACCGGCAGCGGCGGCGCTCCGCTGGCCCGGTTCGCCCCGCCGCGCCCCGGGGCCGAGACGGTGCTGCTGCTCGCCGAGATCTACCGGCGCGGCACCCGGTGGAAGGTGAGGGCGATCGGCCAGGGGTACGCGGACGGGCTTGCCGGGGTCGCGCGTGACTTCGGCGTCGACGTCGCGGACGACGGCACGGCAGATCACCCGCCCCCGCCCACCGGCGGCGATGACGGGGTCCTCGGGATCGTCAACGCCGCCAGGTCACGGCACGGCGTACCGCCCGTGACCCTCGACCCTCGGCTCACCCGGGCCGCCGAGGCCCATGCGGCGGCCATGGCCGCCCACGGCGCGCTCGGTCCGGAGAGCCCTGACGGGACGTCGCTCTTCCACCGGATCGCGGCCGGCGGTTACGCCCCGCTCACCCTCACCGAGCACCTCGTCTCCGGGCCGCGCACCCCGGACGCGTTCGTGGACTACTGCCTGTCCGGTGAGGAGCGCAGCGGCCCGTTCCGGGACCCGGCGGTCACCCATGTGGGCATCGGCCGGGCATCCGGTGCCGGAGACATGTTCTGGACGGCGGTGTGGGCGCAGCCTTTCACCCCGGACGGGCTGCGGCGCCTCGCGTCCGAGGTGATCGCGCTCACCAACGCCGAGCGCGCCGCCGCCCGGCTGGCGCCGCTGGCCCCCGACCCGCGGCTGACGGCGGCCGCGCAGGCGCACAGCGACGACATGGTCGCCCGTGACTTCTACGACCACACCAGCCCGGAGGGCCGCCGGCCCTGGGACCGGGCCGCCACCGCCGGCGCCACCCACCGCGGCATCGGCGAGAACATCGCGTGCGGGCAGCGCGGCCCGGCGGAGGTGGTCCGCGGCTGGATGAACAGCCCCGGCCACCGCGCCAACATCCTGGGGTCCGACTTCACGCACATGGGCGTCGGCTACGCCACGGGCAGCCGCGCCGGCACGTACTGGACCCAGGTCTTCGGCGCGAGCGGCTAGGACCTGGCCGCCGGGCGCGCCGTCAGGTGGTGGTGCCGGTACGTGACTCCAGGTCGCGCCGCGTGGCGTCGCCGTACACCCCGTCCTCGTCGCCGCGGATCCCGTACCAGAGCTGGAAGCGGGCCACGGCCTCGGTGAGGCTCTGATCGTACTGGCCGTTGACCTGTCCGCCCTGATAGACGTCGGGAATCTTCAGCAGACGCGTCTGGAGCTCGGAGACCTGTGGACCGCTGTCCCCCTGGCTCAGCACACCGGCCTGGTTCCCCGGCGGGGCCGGGACCGCCGTGGTGGGGGCGGCGGACGCGGTCGGCGGACGGCCGGCGTCCGAGGCGGTGGGGCCGCCGCCCGGTGAGGCGACGTTGAAGGCCGCACCGCCGGGGAGGAGCAGGACGAGGGCGAGGGCGACGCCCAGGCCGACCCCGGCGACGATCAGCACGGCGGTGCGGGGATGGCGCCGTACCGCCGCGGGCGGCGGGGCCGCGGGCTCGGGCGGCGGGTCCACCGCGGCCCAGGAGTCGGCCGCCGGGACGCCGGCGGCGTCCATCTCCTGGGTTTCGTCCTCGGCGAGCCGGTGCGCCTCCGGAGGAAGCGCTTCGTCCGTTTCGCCCGGGGGCCGGAACAGATGCAGATCCTCCATCCATTCCTCCACCGGCCCGTCCATGTCCTCGCCGGAGTCCGGCCCCGGACGGAAGATCGCGGTCGGCTCGATCACGTGACGCCCGCCCGCCCGGTCGGGATCGGTTTCGGCTGCCATACAGACCTCCTTGTGCCCCACGCCATTCAGCGGGGGATACGGACGGAAGTCCGGGAAGACTCAAGCTGATCGCCATCCGGCGATCGGGGAGCCGTGACGTTCACCCGACTGCCGCGCCCGGCAGCGGACGTCCGGAGGGAATCGATACGGAACGGCACGGCCCCGGAAGCACCCCGAAGGGAGCACATCGATGGAGCGGACCACATGTTGCGTGGTGGGCGGCGGTCCCGCCGGGATGGTTCTCGGGCTGCTGCTGGCCCGGGCGGGCGTGGACGTCACGGTCCTGGAGAAACACGGGGACTTCCTGCGCGACTTCCGCGGCGACACCGTGCACCCCAGCACCCTGGCACTGCTGGAGGAACTGGGCCTGGCCGAGCGGTTCGCGGCGCTGCCGCAGCGTCATGTCCACTCCGTACAGCTGCCGATCGGCGCGCACGGCGAGCTGTTCACCGTCGGCGATCTGAGCGCGCTGCCGGGCCCGTACAACTACGTCGCGATGGTGCCGCAGTGGGATCTGCTGAACCTGCTGGCGGACGAGGCAGGGAAGGAGCCGTCGTTCCGACTGCGGATGAACACCGAGGCCACCTCGTTCCTCCAGGAGCGCGGCCGGATCACCGGGGTGCGCTACCGCACCGCCGAGGGCGACAGCGGTGAGCTGCGGGCCACCCTCACCGTGGCCTGCGACGGCCGCGGTTCGCTGGCCCGCCGGCTGCCGGAGCTGGGACTGCGGGAATTCCCCTGCCCGATGGACGCCTGGTGGTTCCGGCTGCCGCGGCACGAGGACGACCCGAGGGGGCTGGTGGGCAACGTCGGCGACCGCTTCCTGACCGCCATGATCGACCGCGGCGACTACTGGCAGTGCGCCGTGCTGATCCCCAAGGGCGCCGACGCCACCCGGCGGGCCGGCGGTCTGGACCGGTTTCTGGCCGCGTTCGCGGACGCCACCCCGTGGATCGCGGACCGCGAGCCGGAGCTGCGCTCCTGGGACGAGGTGAAACTGCTGGACGTACGGCTGGACCGGTTGCACCGCTGGCACCTGCCCGGGCTGCTGTGCATCGGCGACGCGGCGCACGCCATGTCGCCCGTCTTCGGCATCGGCATCAACCTCGCCGTCGAGGACGCCGTCGCCGCCGCCCGGCATCTGGCCGGACCGCTGCGCGAGGGCACCGTGGGCCTGCACGACGTGCGCGCCGTCCAGCGCCGCCGCTGGCCCACCGCCGCGGCCACCCAGGCGCTCCAGCGGATCGCCCACGCGCGGGTCATCGCGCCGCTGCTCGCGGGGCGGTCGCCACTCGGCGACGGCAGGAAGCCGCTGCGGCTGGCGGAGGTGCTGACCAGGGCGCCGTGGCTCAAGCGGGCCCCGGCGTACTTCCTCGCGTACGGCGCGAAGCGCGAGCGGCCCCCGGTCTCGTCGCTGCTGCGCGGGGAGTGAGCGCGCGCATGCGGGGCCGGGGAGGCTGAAACGTTTCTGCGCACCCGGCCCCGCAGCCTCGCGGCTCACATGGTGCCCCGGCTCGCACGGGGCATCGGCTCAGACGATGCCCTCGGCGATCTCCGCCTCCTCGCGGGCGGAACCATAGGCGGATGGCGTGTTGCACGAACGGCGGGCGACGAACCACCAGACGGTGGCCAGGATCAGCACCGCGGCCAGCGCGATCGACGCGTAGTTCATCGAATCGACCGTCACCGGGCTGGACTGCGGCAGGCAGAACAGCACCGTCACCAGCGCGACCCACACCACCGCCACCCAGCCGATCGGCTTGCTCCAGCGGCCCAGATGCCACGGCCCCTTCTGGAACCGGTCCCCGGCGCGCAGCCGCAGGAAGACGGGGATCGCATAGGCGGGGGTGATGCCGATGACGTTGATGGCCGTCACCGCGCCGTACGCGGTCTCCGAGTACAGGGACGGCAGGGCCAGCAGGCACGCCACCCCGACCGACAGCCACACCGCGAGCACCGGGGTCTGGGTGCGGGCGCTGACCCGGTGCCACAGCCGGGAGCCCGGCAGCGCGCCGTCCCGGCTGAACGCGAACACCATCCGGCTGGCCGCCGCCACCTCCGCGTTCCCGCAGAACAACTGCGCGGCGATGACGATGAGCAGCATGGTCGTGGCGCCACTGGTACCGAGTGCGTCGATGAGGATCTGCGCGGGCGGCACGCCGGTGGCGCTCTTCTGCGTGCCGGCGTAGTCCTGGATGGCGAACGTCAGCCCCGCCAGCAGCACGAACCCGGCCACCCAGGACACCCAGATGGCGCGCACGATGCCGCGGGCGGCGGACACCGAGGCGTTGGACGTCTCCTCGGAGAGATGCGCCGAGGCGTCGTAACCGGAAAATGTGTACTGGGCGAGCAGCAGGCCGATGGCGGTCACATAGAGCATTGAGGAGCGCTCCGGTGAACTGGGCCGCGCCGTAGTCGATACCGGCGATCGCGCCCAGCAGCCCCAGCAGATTGAGCCAGCCGGTGTACCAGCCCCAGGCGCGGCCGCCGAGCCGGTCGGCCATGTAATAAAGGGCGCCCGAGGTCGGATACGCGCTGGTGACCTCCGCCAGCGCCAGGCCCACGCACAGCACGAACAGACCGACACCGGCCCAGCCCCACAGCATCACCGAGGGGCCGCCGGTATCCAGCCCGAACCCGTACAGGGTCATGCAGCCGGACAGAATGGAGATGACCGAGAAGCTGATGGCGAAATTGCCGAAGCTTCCCATGCGGCGGGCCAGCACCGGCTGATATCCCAGCTCGCGCAGTCTTTGTTCTTCGTCCCGTTGCGGTGGGGAAACGGGACGGGACCAAGGTGTGGACATGGACGTACCTCCGGGAGGGAACGGGGGTGGTCAGCAGAGGTGGAGGAATGGAGGGGGGAAATGTGTAGGGTGAAGGGACGGCTCAGCCGTCGGAGCCGGGTCTGTTTCCGTGGGCGCCCGCGAGACAGCGGACCCGGGCGCGCAGGAACATCTCCTCGGCCTGTGCGCGGTCATTCGCGTCGGACGTGCGATAGGCCCAGGGGAGCGGGGTGAAATACGGCCCCAGCGCGTCGAAGACCCGGGCGGCTTCGGTGAATTGCAGGGCGCCCCACAGGGCGTGCGCGAGATGGTTGAGGTCCAGCAGCGAGCTGGTTTCCCGCTCCGCGTGGTCGGACCAGAGGCGCAGCGCCTTGTCGGCGTCCCGCGCCGCGTCCTCGGTGGCCCAGTGCAGGTCCAGGGCCTTCTCGTAGCCCCGTTCCTCGCGGTACCTCTCGACGTGGACGTACAGCGGCAGCACATGCAGCGGGGAGCCCACGGGCGCCCCCGAGACCACCCACTGCACGAAGTTGACCGCCTCGGCCAGCGAACTGCCCGCCCGCCGCGCGTACACGAACTGCAGCATCCGGTGGTACGCCTCGCGGTTGTACGGATCGCGCCGGTCGGCCTCCGCCAGCAGCCCCCACGGGCCGGGGAACAGCAACGGCCCCGGCGGGTCCGCCCGGTGCTCCGGCAGCCGCTGCTCCTTGTCGAGCTGGGCGAGCGCCAGCAGACACACCCACGGGACCGGGTCCGCCGGGGAATTGCGCGCGGCCAGCTGGCAGGACTCCCACGCCTCCCGCCACAGCTCACGGGTGCGCTGGTGGCCCTCGCGATGGGCACGCATCGTCCGTTCCACCATCACCCGGGTGTGCATCACCAGCGCCGCGACGCATCGAGGCTCCTCGGCCCGCCACGCCTCCACCACGTGGACCCGGCCGCCACCGCCGCCGGCACCTGGGTGCGTTGGGTCCACTGGGTCCAGGTCGGTGTGCCGGCCAGCAGGTCGCGCATGGATATCCAACGGCCCGTACGCACGTCCTGCAGCGCGATGCGCAGTCCGCCGTCGTAACCCGCCGGGTGGTAGACGGGACGGAACACCTCCACGGGCATCGGATGACTTTCGGACGGAGCGTGATGTACCGGGCGCGACGGATTCCAAGGGCATGACGTGTGGATGCCCGGGATCCTATAGCCATCCCGTGACGGCTCAAGTGGACCAGGGCCCGTATCCGACGCGGAACCGCGGGCCGTGTCCAGCAAGCGGACACCGGACATGTGCCCTTGACGCGGCGTCATCGCTGCACCACCCTTTCAGCCAAGATCTCCTGCCGCCACCGAAGACCGCGCCACCGAAGCCCCCCACGCAGAGCGACCTCCCACCGAAGAACCGGACATGCTGCCTGCAGAGCGCCCCCACCGCACACCGGCCGGCCCCGCGACCGGAGCGGTGCTCGCCGTCGACCAAGGCACGTCGGGCACCAAGGCGTTGGTCCTCTGCCCGGAACGCGGTGTGCTCGGCTCCGCGGAAGTGGCCGTGCACACGCGCCACCTCGCTGGCGGGCTGGTCGAGGTCGATCCCGCCGAACTCCTCGCCTCGGTCGTCGACGCCGGACGCCAGGCCCTCGCGCGGGCCGGCGAGCCGGTCGTGGCGGTCGGCCTCGCCAATCAGGGCGAGACGGTGCTGGTGTGGGACCCCGCGACCGGCACCCCGCTGACCGACGCCCTGGTGTGGCAGGACCGGCGGGCGGAGACGGTGTGCGCGGACCTCGCGGAACACGCCGACACCCTGCGCGAACTCACCGGGCTGCCCCTCGACCCGTACTTCGCGGCGCCCAAGATGGCCTGGCTGCGCCGCCACCGGACCCGCGAGGGCGTCGTCACCACCAGTGACGTCTGGCTGATCCACCAGCTCACCGGCGCGTGCGTCACCGACGCGGCCACCGCCGGGCGCACCGGGCTGCTCGACCTCGACCGCGTCGTGTGGTCGCCGGAGGCGCTGGACCTCTACGGGCTGACGGCCGAGCAGATGCCCCGGGTCGTCGACGCGGACACCATGGTGGGCACCACCACCGCCTTCGGCGGCGAGATCCCGCTCACCGGGCTCCTCGTCGACCAGCAGGCCGCCCTGCTGGCCCAGAGCGTCACCGAGCCCGGCGCCGCCAAATGCACCTACGGCACCGGCGCGTTCCTGCTCGCCCAGACCGGACCCCGCCCCCGCCGCGGCACCAGCGGCCTGGTGAGCTGCGTGGCCTGGCGGCTCGGCGGGAACACCAGCTACTGCCTCGACGGTCAGGTGTACACCGCCGCCTCCGCCGTGCGCTGGCTCACCGGCCTGGGCGTGATCGGCGGACCCCAGGACCTCGACCCGGTGGGCGGCTCCGTGCCGGACACCGGGGGAGTGACCTTCGTACCGGCGCTCGCCGGACTCGCCGCCCCGTGGTGGCGCGGCGACCTCCGGGGCTCGGTGACCGGCCTCGGTCTCGACACCACCCCCGGCCATCTGGTGCGCGCCCTGTGCGAGGGCATCGCCGCGCAGGTGGCGGAGATCGCCGACGCGGCCGCCGCCGACCTGGGCGCACCGCTCACCACCCTCCGGGCCGACGGGGGCCTCACCCGCTCCGCGCTGCTCATGCAGGCCCAGGCCGACCTGCTGCAACTGCCCGTCGAAGTGTCCGCCCTGCCCGATGTCACCGCCCTCGGCGTGGGCGCCGTCGCCCGGCTGGGCCTCGACCCCGGCCTGCCGGTCGCCAAGGCCGTCCCGGAGTGGAAACCGGCCGCCGTCCACACACCGCGGATCAGCGCGGACGAGGCCGCCGAGCGCCGGGCCGGCTTCCGGTCGGCCGTGGCCGCGCTGCTGACCAGTCACTGAGCAACCGCACCAGGAGCCAAGGAACCCAGCATGACCGTAACGACCACGGGTGACCTTCCCGGCCAGGTCTACGACGTGGCCATCATCGGCGCCGGGGTGGTCGGCACCGCCATCGCCCGCGAACTCGCCGTGCACCACCTGCGCATCGCCCTCGTGGAGGCGTCCGACGATGTCGGCGACGGCACCTCCAAGGCCAACACCGCGATCCTGCACACCGGGTTCGACGCCACCCCCGGCACCCTGGAGGCCGGGCTGGTGCGCGAGGGCTACCGGCGCCTGAACAAGTACGCCGCCGAGGTGGGCATCCCGGTGGAACCGCTCGGTGCCCTGCTCGTCGCCTGGGACTCCGAACAGTTCGCCGCGCTGCCCGCCCTCGCGGAGAAGGCCGTACGCAACGACTGCCACGACACCCGCATCCTCACCGCGGACGAGGTGTACGCGCGCGAACCGCACTTGGGGCCCGGTGCCCTCGGCGCCCTCGAAGTCCCCGGGGAGAGCATCATCTGCCCCTGGACCACCACCCTCGCCTACGCCACGCAGGCGGTGCGCGCCGGAGCCGACCTCCATCTCAACTGCACCGCCGGAGCCATCGCCCCGAGCGGTACACACGACCACCACGAAATCGCCACCAGCCGCGGCCCGCTGCGCGCCCGCTATCTGGTCAACGCAGCCGGACTGCACGCGGACGAGATCGACCGGCGGCTCGGCCACACCGAGTTCAGCGTCACCCCGCGGCGCGGCCAGCTCATCGTCTTCGAAAAGTACGCCCGCGGCATGGTCGGCCACATCCTGCTGCCGGTGCCCACGGCGCGCGGCAAGGGCGTGCTGGTGGCGCCGACCGTCTACGGCAACGTCATGCTCGGCCCCACCGCCGAGGACCTCGACGACAAGCACGCCACCGGCTCCTCGGCCGCCGGTCTTTCCCTGCTCCGCGACAAGGGGGCACGCATCATGCCGGAGCTGATGGACGAGGAGGTCACCGCGGTCTACGCGGGACTGCGGGCCGCCACCGAACACGCCGACTTCCAGATCCGCGACCACCCCGAACAGCGCTACGTGGCCGTGGGCGGCATCCGCTCCACCGGGCTGACCGCCTCGATGGCCATCGCCGCACACGTCCGGGACCTGCTCACCGGCTGCGGCCTCGACCCGGGCCCCGCGAGGGAACTCGAACCACCCCGGATGCCGAACATCGGCGAGGCGTTCCCGCGCCCCTACCAGCGCGCCGACCTGATCGCCGCCGACCCCGCCTACGGCACCGTCGTCTGCCACTGCGAGCGCGTCACCCGCGGCGAGATCCGCGACGCCCTGCGGGCCACCGTGCCGCCGGGATCGCTCGACGGACTGCGGCGCCGCACCCGGGCGCTGACCGGCCGCTGCCAGGGCTTCTACTGCGGAGCCGCCGTACGCGCCCAGTTCGACGAGGCCCGCGCCACGCCCGCCGCCGGACCCACGGAGGCCCGCCGATGACCACCGCCGACCGTACTCATCGCACCGTGGACGTCCTGGTCATCGGCGCCGGCCCCGCCGGACTCGCCGCCGCCACCCGGCTGGCCGAGGCCGGAGTGGACACCGTCGAGGTCATCGACCGCGAGCAGCACGCCGGCGGCATCCCCCGCCACTGCCACCACACCGGATTCGGACTGCGCGATCTGCGCCGGATTCTCCGCGGCCCGGACTACGCCCGCCGCCACATCGCCGCCGCGCTGAGCGCAGGGGCCGACCTGCGCACCGGCGTCACCGCCACCGGATGGGCCGGACCCCGCACCGTGGACCTCACCGCGCCGACCGGGCTGGAGCGCGTGACCGCCCGGGCCGTGGTCCTCGCCACCGGCGCCCGCGAACGCCCGCGCAGCGCACGGCTGGTGCCCGGCACCCGGCCCGCGGGCGTCTACACCACCGGGCAGCTGCAGCAAGCCGTCCATGTGCACCGCCAGAGCATCGGCCGCCGGGCGGTCGTCGTGGGCGCCGAACGCGTCGGCTACACCGCCGTCGACACCCTCCGCCGCGCCGGGGTCGAGGTCGCCGCCATGGTCACCGGACTGCCCCGCCACCAGGCCCACCCGGCGAGCCGCCTCGGCGCCCGGCTGCGCCACAGCGTTCCGCTGCTCACCGAGACCACCGTGACCGGGCTGACCGGCCACGGCCGGCTGACGGGCGTGGGCATCGCGCACCGGGACGGCCGGACCGCGACCATCGACTGCGACACCGTGGTGTTCACCGGCGACTGGATCCCCGACCACGAACTGGCCCGCGGCGCCGGCATCCCCCTCGCCCCCGGCACCCGGGGGCCGGAGACCGACGCCGGGTTCCGCACCCGCGAGCCCGGGGTCTTCGCCGTGGGCAATCTGCTGCACCCCGTGGAGACGGCCGCCACCGCCGCGCTGGACGGCCGGTTCGCCGCCGGTGCCGTGCTGCGCCATCTGGCCGGTGAGCCGTGGCCGCAGGCTGCGCTGCCGGTCCGGACCGACGCGCCCCTGCGCTGGGTGGCGCCCGGCCGGATCGCCCCGAACGGCCCGCCCCCGCCGCATCGCCGCTTCATCCTGCGCACCGCCGCGTTCCTCACCCGGCCGGTGCTCGTGGTCCGCCAGGACGGCCGTACGCTGCACCGGCAGCGCGTCCGGCGCATCGTGGCGCCGGGCCGACCGCTGCATCTGTCGGCCGACTGGCTCGCCAGGGCCGACGCGCACGGTGGCCCGGTACGGATCGGCGTGGAGTGACCGGGGCCCGGGGCCGCCCGGGCCCCGGGTGCGTCACAGCCCGCGCAGCCGCTCCATCTCGCGCCGGTCACGCTTGGTCGGGCGGCCCGCGCCACGGTCGCGCAGCCCGATGGGCACGGTCTGCTCCCGCGGTGGCGGAGGAGGGCTGTTGTCCACGTAGCACTCGACCGCCACGGGCGCCCCGACCCGCTTGCGCACGATCCGCGACACCACCACGACCCGGTCCCGCCCCGCGTGGCGCAGCCGCACCTCGTCACCCACCCGCACCGCCTGGGCGGGCTTGACGCGTTCCCCGTTGACGCGGACGTGCCCGGCCCGGCAGGCCGAGGCGGCGAGCGAACGCGTCTTGGTCAGCCGCACGGACCAGATCCAGCTGTCGACCCGAACGGACCCCTCGTCTGAAGCCATACCCCGACTCTAATGTCTAAGGTGCGACGCATGAGCGCACATTTTGACGTCGTGGTCCTGGGGGCGGGGTCGGGCGGCTATGTGGCGGCGATCCGCGCCGCGCAGTTGGGCTTGCGCACGGCCGTCGTCGAGGAGCGGTTCTGGGGCGGCGTCTGCCTGAACGTGGGATGCATCCCCTCCAAGGCCCTGCTGCGCAACGCCGAGCTGGCCCATTTGCTCACCCATGAGGCGGGGACCTTCGGCATCCGGGTGAACGGCGAACTGAGCCTGGACTACCGGGCGGCGTACGAACGCAGCCGGAAGGTGGCGGACGGCCGGGTCAAAGGCATCCACTACCTGATGAAGAAGAACCAGATCACGCAGTACGACGGGCGGGGCACCTTCACCGACCCGCACACGCTGCGGGTCACGCTCGCCGACGGCCGGGTGGAGGCCGTCTCGTTCGACCACTGCGTCATCGCGGCCGGGGCCACCGCCAATCTGCTGCCCGGCACCTCGCTCAGCGAGCGGGTGGTCACCTACGAGGAGCAGATCCTCGCGCCGGACCTGCCCGGCAGCGTCCTGATCGCGGGGGCGGGTGCCATCGGCGTCGAGTTCGCGTACATCCTGCACAGCTACGGGGTGCAGGTGACGCTCGTGGAGTTCCTGGACCGGATCGTCCCCCTGGAGGACGAGGACGTCTCCGCCGAGCTGACCCGCCGCTACCGCAGGCTCGGCATCAACATCCTCACCTCCACCCGGGTCGAGGCGATCAACGACGCGGGCCCCGCCGTCAAGGTCATGGTGACCACCGGCGGCCAGCGCCAGACCCTGCAGGCCGGGCGGGTGCTCCAGGCGATCGGCTTCCGGCCGCGGGTGCGGGGGTACGGGCTGGACCGCGCCGGGGTCCGGCTGACCGACCGGGGCGCCATCGACGTCGACGGCCGGTGCCGCACCAGCGTGCCGCACATCTTCGCGGTCGGCGACGTGACCGCCAAGCTGATGCTCGCCCACGCCGCCGAGGCGATGGGCATCGTCGCGGCGGAGACCATCGCCGACGCGGAAACGATGGAACTCGACTACGTCATGATCCCGCGGGCGACCTTCTGCCAGCCGCAGATCGCCAGCTTCGGCTGGACCGAGGCCCAGGCCCGCGAACGCGGCTTCGACGTCAAGGTCGCCACCTTCCCGTTCACCGCCAACGGCAAGGCCCACGGACTGGGCGACCCCGGCGGCTTCGTCAAGCTCATCAGCGACGGACGCCACGGCGAACTGCTCGGCGGCCATCTCATCGGCCCCGAGGTCACCGAACTGCTGCCGGAGCTCACCCTGGCCCAGCAATGGGACCTGACGGTCCACGAGCTGGCCCGCAACATCCACGCCCACCCCACCCTGAGCGAAGCGGTGAAGGAGGCCGTGCACGGCCTCGCGGGACACATGGTCAACCTGTGACGGTGGGGATCAGGGCGTCCGGCAGGAGCTGGAGTCCGATCCGCCCAGGAGATTGACGGGGACGCTGACGAAGGAGAACTGGCTGCCGGCACACACGCCGGGGAAGGTCATGTTGCTGGCGTTGGTGACGTTGATGTCGGGTCCGTCAGCCGCGGTGGCACCGGCCGCGCCGACGGCGAGGGCGGCGGCGGTGAGGGCGAGCGTGGAGAGGGCCGTCCGGATACGCATGGGAACTCCTTAGTGGGGTGAGTAGCCGGTTATACCCGGCATAACGTGCACAGTTCCCCTTGGTCGGAGGGTGGCGGCCCAACGTCCCTCCAATGGCCGCGGTTGCCGCCGGCCACTCCACAGCGGCGCCAGATGTGATGTATGCCCATGTATGAGATAAAAACCCTGTGAAGGTGCGTTCTGCCCTGGGCTTGCGCAGCGTCGCCGGGCAGGTGCGCGCCCTGATGCTGCTGATCGTGACGCTGCTGGTGCTCGCCACGGGGGCCACGCTGGTCCTTCAGGCCCGCGGCGGCCATGAGGCCCAGACCCGGGGGCGCGCCCTCACCATCGCCCAGACCTTCGCGGTCGCCCCCGGCGTCCGGCGGGCGCTGGAGGGCCGCGATCCCTCCGCGATCCTCCAGCCCTATGCGACCAGGCTCCGGCGCGAGTCCGGTGTCGGCTACATCGTGGTGACCAGCCGCCGGGGCATCCGCTACACCGACCCCGACCCGAAGCTCATCGGCACCCACGCCGACTTCCCCCTCTACCCGGCGACGGCCGGCCGGCCCTTCACGGACCAGGTCCCCTCCGTCGCCCTCTCCGCGCCCTCGATCCGCGCGGCGGTCCCCGTCACCGGTACCGAGGGCCGGGTCATCGGCATCGTCAACGTCGGGGTCGCCCTCCCCGACGTGGCCGCTTCGGTGCGCCGTCAGCTGCCGATGCTCTACGGGTCCACGGCGCTGGCCCTCGTCCTCGGCGCCGGCGGCGCGGCGCTGGTCGGCCGGCGGCTGCGGCGCCAGACCCACCGGCTGGACCCCGCCGAGATCACCAGAATGTACGAACACCACGACGCCGTGCTGCGCGCCGTCCGGGAAGGCGTGCTCATCCTCGACGGCCAGGGCCGGCTGGTGCTCGCCAACGACGAGGCCCGGCGGCTGCTCGGACTGCCGCCGGAGGTGCGCGGCGGGCAGCTCACCGAGGCCGGGCTGGACCCGGAGACCGCCGCACTGCTCGCCTCCGGCCGGACCGTCACCGACGAGGTCATCCAGGTCGGGGACCGGCGGCTGGCCGTCAACCAGCGCCCCACCTCCGGCCGCGGACAGCTCTGGGGCAGCGTCGCCACCCTGCGCGACACCACCGAACTCCAGGCGCTGACCGACAAGGCCGACGCGGCGTGGGCGCGCCTGGAACTCCTGTACGACGCGAGCGTCGGCGTGGGCACCTCTCTCGACATGACGCGCACCGCCGAGGAACTGGCCGACGTCGCGGTCCCGCGTTTCGCCGACATCGCCACCGTCGACCTGCTGGAGTCCGTGCTGCGCGGCGAGGAACCGGTCGACGCGCGGTCCCGGATGCGCCGCGTCGCGGTCAGCGCCGTACGGGAGGAGCGGTTCCGCCCGCCCTCCGGCCACACCGTGCTGGCCGTCCCGCTCAGCGCCCGCGGTGTGCTGCTGGGGCAGGCCGAGTTCCGGCGCCTGGAGGGTGCCGCCCCCTTCGACGACGAGGACCGGTCCTTCGCCGACGAACTCGTCGGCCAGGCGGCCGTCGCCATCGACAACGCCCGGCGGTACGCACGCGAACACGCCACCGCGCTGGCCCTGCAGCAGAGCCTGCTGCCTCGCGGCCGGCCCGAACAGCAGGCCGTGGAAGCCGCCTACCGCTATCTCCCCGCCCACGCCGGAGTGGGCGGCGACTGGTTCGACATCATCCCGCTGTCGGGCGCCAGGGTCGCCCTCGTCGTGGGTGACGTCGTCGGCCACGGACTGCATGCCGCCGCCACCATGGGCCGGTTGCGCACCGCGGTCCACAACTTCTCCGTGGTCGACCTGCCGCCCGATGAACTGCTCGCCCAGCTGGACGACGTGGTGGCCCAGCTCGACCAGGAGGAGACCGCCAGAAACGGCGGCATCGGCGCGGTCGGGGCCAGCTGTCTGTACGCCGTCTACGACCCCGTCGCGCAGCGCTGCACCCTGGCGCGGGCCGGCCACCCGCCACCCGCCGTGGTCGACCCGGGCGGCACGGTGACCATCCCGGACCTGCCCGCCGGGCCGCCGCTGGGCCTCGGCGGGCGGCTCTTCGAGGCCTCCGCGATCCCGCTGGCCGCGGGCAGCCGGCTGGTCCTCTACACCAACGGGCTCGTCCAGGACCGCGAACGGGACATCGACACCGGGCTCGACCTGCTGCGCCAGGCCCTCGCCTCCGCCGACCCCGACCCGGGGCGCACCTGCGACGCCGTGATGCGGGCCCTGCTGCCGCCGCGCCCCGGCGACGACGTGGTCCTGCTCGTCGCCCGTACCACCGCTCTGGACGAGCGGCACGTCGCCCACTGGGACCTGCCCCCGGACCCCGCCGTGGTCGCCGGAATGCGGGCCGCCGTGGCCCGCACGCTGGCCGACTGGAACCTGGACGAGGCGGTCTTCACCACCGAACTGGTGGTCAGCGAACTCCTCGGCAACGCCATACGGCACGCCGACGGCCCGATCCGTCTGCGGCTGCTGCACAACCACACGCTGATCTGCGAGGTCGCCGACGGCAGCAGCACCTCCCCGCATCTGCGCCGCGCCGCCCTCACCGACGAGGGCGGCCGGGGCCTGTTCCTGGTCGCCCAGATGGTCCAGCGCTGGGGCACCCGCTACACCAGCGAAGGAAAGATCATCTGGGCCGAGCAGGATCTGCCGTCGGCGCTCAACTGACGATGGCGGCCGCCGTGGTCAGCAGCTCGGGCAGGGTGCCGGTGAAGTCGGGCAGCAGCCGCAGGGCGAGCGCCCACGCCTCCGGATCCTCGCCGAGATGGGTGGTGGCCAGCTCCAGGGCCTTGCGACTCGCCGCGAGCGCCGCCTCATCCGCCGCCGGGTCCGGCGCGTCCTGCCGCGCGCCGTGGTGACGGTACGCCAGATAGGCGGCCGCAAGCCCGGCGGGCTTCGCCTCGTACAGCACGTCCAGCGGGGTCAGCATGCCGAGAGCGGCCGCCTTGTCCAGCCACCTGTTCCGACGGAGGGGCATAAGCGGCAGCGGATGGTGGCGCATTAGGTCCAGAGGGCTCGGCCGGGGCCCGGTGGACTTGTGCGGATGCGCGTCGTGCTCAAGGCGCAGCTGCGCCACATGGCCCGCGGCGCGCAACTCCTCCGGGCAGTTGCCCTTTTCGGCCAGCGCCATCAGCAGGCCGTCGGGGAGCGGATCGCGCTCGTGCTCCCGGGCCAGCTCCGCCCAGGGCAGCCCCGGCCCGGTCTCCTCGGCCAGCCGCTCCAGCACGGGTTCGACGGAGACGCTGGTTTCGCCGGACTGGGGGCGCAGGAAGGCCACTTGGCCCTCGGGCCCGCGGGCGCGGGCGAGCTCCGCGCGCATCACGGCCAGACCGTCGGCCGACTCCAGCGCGCCCCGGACGATCTCATGGGTGGCCGGTGGCAGCGGGTGCTTGCGGGCGCGGCGCTCGGGGAAGTCGGTCTCCTCCAGCAGCCCCCGCACCTCCTCGGGGCCGTGCCGCTCCCACACCCGGACCAGCAGGTGCAACTGTCCGGCGAGCGTATGCAGTTTGATCTTGCCGAGCAGGATGCGGGCCAGCCGCGGATCGCCCGAGTCGCAGACCGGCAGCAGCCAGTGCCGCCGCCCGCTGATTCGTATCTCCTCGATCAGCTCATCGGTGATCGGCAGCGGCTCCGTTCCCGGTACGGGGCCGAACCGGCGGCCCGCGAGGATGCCCCGGCGCTGCTCGTCGGTGAGCGGTGTGTAGACGTACAGCTTGGTGTTGATCTCGGGGTCGTCATGGATCAGCAGCTCCTCGATCTTCTCCGCGGGCAGCTCCCAGTCGGAGGCGGCGGAGGCCAGCACCGCCGCGCCGTGGAGGCTGACGAACACGTCGCGCAGGGCGGGCGACGGCTGGTGGTAGACCAGCAGATGCTGGACGCAACGCCGGTCCAGATGCGGCGCCAGCGCGGTCTGCACCTCCTCGGTGGCCTCGCGGAACAGCCGGAGGAATGTCTCGCGGAGCCCCGGCGGACGCTTCACCGGATACTCGGCTTCCAGCGGCCTCGGCCAGCCCTTGCCGCGGTGCTTGGCCTTCTGCTCGACCGAGGCGGCGAACAGCTCCGCACTCGACCCGGTGAACCGGGGGAGCAGCGAATACAGCGCGCGCCAGGCCGCGAAGTCGTCGCCCAGCGTCTCCAGAAGCGTGGCCATCGCCGGGCCCAGCGGCTCCTTGCCGTATGGCAGCGACGCCAGGACCCGGGAGGCGGGCCGCACTTCGGCGAGGACGCGGTCCAGCGGGTACGCGCCTTCCCGGAGTCCGCGCCGCAGCAGCTGGGCCAGTCGGTCGTGGTGGTAGCCGTCCTTCCAGTCGGTCTCGGTGAGCAACTGGAAGGGCAGTGGGGAGGTGTCCGGGAGCCGCTCCGACCTCCGGTACGCGGCCAGCACCAGCTCGTCCGGGCAGTCCGCGCGGGACGCCAGTAGGGTGAGCGAGAGCCACGGGAAGGACTCGCGCTTGTGCTCGGCCAGCAGGAGTTCCCAGTCCACGCCGCCCAGAGGGAAGCTCCCGTACCCGGGTTTGAGCTCGCGGAGGCGACGAACCAGCTCATCGCCGGTCGGGGCCGGTGCGGTCCCCTCGGTCTCCCCGGCCGCCGCCTCGCCCCGGGAAGCCTCCTCGGCGGCCTGCCGTTCGGCCGTCTCCAGCATGGCGGCCGGGTCCTGTGCCGCCTCCGCCCGGTGCACCACCTCCGCCACCGCCGAGTGCACAAAGGGCAGTTCGGCCAGGGCGGCCAGTTCAGCCACCCCGCCGTGGGTGAGCGTCGCCCGGCAGGCCCTCAGCTGCTGCGGCGTGTCCAGCGTTGTGCCGATCTTCTCGATCACATGCCGCACCACCTCGGGGAAGGGCGCTTCCAGCGCCGGGAGCAGCTCCGACGACGCCGTGGCGGACAGCAGGAACTCCACCAGTCCGCCGGGGGCGCGCCAGCCGGGGTCGGCGGAATGCGCCACCGCCGCGCCGAGCACCGCGCTCCGCAGCTGCTGCCGCCATGAACCGGGCAGCGGCCCGGTGTAGAGCGCCTTGGCCAGACCGGGGTCGCCCAGCTCGGCGAGCCGGAGCAGTTCGGCCTGCCGTTCGGCGCCGGCCCGCGCCCCGGCCAGGGCCTCCAGCAGCTCCCGGTCGCCGGAGGCGAACACCTCGTCCACCAGATGTGCGGGGAGTCGCTCCCCGGACCCGAGCAGGGCCAGGGTCTCCTGCCGGAGCCGGGGCATCAGCACTGAGGTGAGGGAGGGGCCGGCCAGCTGGAAGGCGGCGGACACCAGGGCGTCGCGTTCGTGGGTCACCACGTGGGGTGCGCTCCGTTCGTCGTTCGGTCCCGCTGCGGAAGCGGGAGGTGAAGCGGTGGCATCGGGCTCATCCGGTGCCGGACAGCTCCGTCATCCGGGCCAGCGCGCCGATCCAGAACCGCTGCCGCTCCGGCGACTGGCCCACCATGTGGGCGGCGCGCAGCTTGGGCGGCATATGGCGCAGCAGCCGGGCGACCACCTCGGTGTTCCGCTCGAGCTGGGACACCTCGGCGTTGGCGAGCACCTGGTGCACCAGATCGGTGTCATTGGTCCCCTCGGCCGATGTTTCGGACGCGGCCGCCAGCCGGGCCTCCCAGAGGTCCGCCTCGCGCGCTATCTCCCGCAGACCGATCACCCGGTGCTCGGCGGCCTCGGCGAGCCGCGCCTCCAGCTTGGACAGCGGCACCGGGGCGTACTCGCCCTCGCCCAGATAGATCAGCCCCGTCTCCAGCGGCTGCCCGGCCTGGTGCAGCTTGATCAGCCGCTCCAGGGTGCGCTTGGTGATCCAGTCCCGGCCCTCGTCGTCGATGTCGTTCTTCCACCACTCCAGAACCGTCTCGGCCACCTCGCCGTAGGTGCGGATCAGCCACTCGTTGGCCGGGATGTCCTGCGGGCTCACCTCGTAGCTCACCGTGAAACGGCTGGCCTGGGCCACGTTGTTGCTGCTGACCAGCAGCTTGCGGCCGAGGTGGTACGGCGGGTTCTGGAGCGCGACCTGGGCGCGCAGCCCCGGGACGGGCCGGCCGGCCAGCGACCACTCCTGGGTGATCTCCATCAGCTTGGCGAAGGTGGCCTTGTCCTTGGGGCGGTTGTACTCGTCCCAGATGATCACCTTGGGGTCGGGCCCCACCAGCGTGCGGCTGAACAGGGTGTCCAGGGTGCCGTCCGGCGTGGGGATCGGCACACACAGGTCCTCCACGTTGGTCACCGGCAGCGAGAAGTACACCGGCTCGCTTCCGCTCTCCTCGCGGACGACAGCCTTGGTGATCTCCGTCTTGCCGCAGCCGGGCGGCCCTTGGAGCAGCACCGCCCAGTTCTCCCGGACCGCGGTGCGCAGAATGCTCCGTACCGGGTCGGGAATGGTGGCGGGGTTGGGGACGCCCAGGGCCCTGGCGATGGCGTCGAGAAGCTCGGCGGTACGGTCCGCTCCGGGCGTGCCGTCGGCCTTGCGGTCGCGCAGCCGCAGCCGCACCCCGCCCACCAGCGGCAGCCCCCAGGACAGCGGAAACCCGGCGCGGGCGCAGTCCAGGACGTGCTGGAGGGTGCGTGGGGAGAGCAGCGAGCGCAGATACGGGGTGAGCCCGGCCCAGATCTGGAACACCCCGGTCAGATCCCAGTCCCCGTACCGCTCGGCCAGGGTGGACCGCCAGGCGGTGTCATAGGCCGTGATCCGCAGGGTGACCATGCGGTCCAGGACGGCCAGGTCGCCGCGCCGGGCGCTGGTCTCGGCAAGCGATTCGTTGTCCGCGAGGAAGACCCCGACACAGCCGAGCGCGCGCAGATCGTGTTCGCCCAGCTTCCAGTTGCAGGCGATCTGCATCAGCTGGGACTGGATGGTCTCCCCGGCCTGCAGCGAGTCGTCGATGAGCAGCACGAAGGGCACACCGGGGGTCAGCTGACGCATGATCAGCTGGGCGAGCACCAGCTCCCCGGTGCGGTCGTCCCGCACCGGCGCGGTCACCAGCAGGTCGTCGGGGGTGAGGTTGGCCGCCGGGACCAGGACCACCCGGGTGCCCGGATGGGCCCGCGGGATGTAGGACAGAAACGTCGACGTCTTGCCGATTCCGTGCTCGCCGAAGACCTGGCCGGTCTGCCGCATCGCGATCATGGCGCTGATGAACTGCTCCAGCCGGGCCCCGGCCCGTCGTGGCGGCTCGGGGCGGGCGGCCGCGTCCTGCGCGGTCGGCGCCGTCGTGTCCACACTGCTCACGGTGATGAATCCCCCGTTGTTCCGTGTTCTTCATGCGTGTCCGCACCCCGCCCCTCGGCGGAGACGGCTCCTCGGTTCTCTGCCCCTCGGCTCAGCCGTCGCCGGCGACCACCCGGTGGCAGGCCATCGGCGGGTCGTGCCGCTCCGGCCAGTCGTCACCGCCGTCCGTGATCAGCCAGATCCACCGGTCGGGCCGGTCCGGGGTCACCCTGGGGGCGTGGCCGTCGGTGACCATGATCACCGCGTCGGCGCGCTCCTCGAACCGCCGCCCGTCCACCGCCCGCCGCCCCTCCACGTAATCCACGACCTGCTGGAAATCGGTGCCCCCGCCGCCGCGCACCCGCTCGCCGGGGACGAACGGCATCAGCGCGCCGTCGAAACTCAGCCAGTGGCTCTCGACCCCCTCGGAGCGGCCCACCAGCGAGGTGATCCAGTCGATCACCGGCTGGGGCATCGACCCCGAGGTGTCCAGCGCGATGACCACGACCTTGGTGCGCTCCGCGCCTCGCCGCGCCAGCACCGGGTCGTGCCCGAGCGCCAGCAGCACCGCCCCCTGCTTCTTCGGGTAGATCAGCCGCTCGCCCTCGCGCAGCTTGGAGGCGAGGACGTCTGACAGCCAGCGCCGCCACCACTCCACCCGCCGGGTCCGCTGCGTTTCCCCGCGCAGCGCGCCCAGCCCCATCCGCCCCCACATCTTCTCCAGCCGCTTGCCCCCGCCGGTGGTGCGGTCCGCGAGGGCCAGCAGCTCGTCCCGGGCGAGCCCTTCGCCGCGCAGCGCGCCGCGCATCACCTCGGCAAGCGTCTCCTCGACGGCCGAGGCCACCGCCTCCTCGTCCATCGGCAGCCGACGCTCGGCCCCATCCCCCTCGCCGCCCCCGCCGGGGCTCATGTGGACGCACAGGACCGGCGGCACGGGAGGGGTGCGCATCCGCTTCAGCTCCCCGTAGATCCTCAGGTCGGTCTCGGTGAAGTCCCGGTACGACAGCGGCTCGAAGCCCTGCTCGCGCAGATCGGCCACATACCGCCGGTGCACCTCGTGCGGATCGACGCCCACCGGCTCCCGGCGGATGCCGCCCGCCCCGTCCGGCACCTCCCGGGCCGGCAGCCCGCCCTGCGCCAGCCGGAGCAGCGCCACATGGTTGATCGCGACTTCGGCCGCCAGGTCGAAGACCGGGTCGGCGCGCAGCTCCTCGTCCACGTACAGATGGCGGTGGATCAGATGCCGCGCCTCGTGGAACAGGACGAAGCGCACCCCGCTCGGCCCGATCGCGACGAAGAACTCCGGGTTGTAGAGCAGCAGACAGGTGCCGTCCCCCGTGGCCACCACCGCCGCCGTGTCCACCGCCGTGGTGGGGATCTGGTGGTGGCACTTGGCGTACAGCCATGAGGACACCACGCTGTCCTTGACCCCGAAGTCCAGCAGCGCCGCCTCCTTGAGCCTGCGGCCCTCCTCGGCCACCGCCGGATCGTCGGGCCGGCAGGCCAGCAGCGCCCGGCGGTCGGCCAGGTCGATCACCCCCCGGCCCGGCGCGTGCCGGCTTTCCCCCGCTACCTGTGCCACTGCCTTCCCTCCGCTCCGACCCGCACGGGAGCGTAACCCCTCGCCGTGGGCGGCCTGTCGCCGCCCACACCGAAGACGTTATCCGCCGGGTACGACAACGCCGCGGGGAAGTGTCACCGGCCGGACGGTCAGCCCTGCCGCAGGTCCCAGGCCACCTGGGCGACATCGGCGATCATGGCGACGATGTCCGGCCGGTCCTCCTCGCCGTTCAGATGCCGGTACTCGGTGCCCACAGTGATCACCATGCGCTCGGGCAACCCCGGCAGCGGAAAGGCGTTCTCGACGATGATCTTGCGTGCCGCCTCCAGGGCGGGGACCCCGGCCGCGTGCAACTGCCGCGCCCGGTCCCGGATGTGTTCCAGATAGCCGATGTGGCCGCGGACGCCCTCCCGGTCCAGCACCGGCCCATGGCCGGGGACGATGGTCTGCGCCCCGGTGTCCAGCACCCGCTCACAGGCGGCGATCACGTTGTCCAGCGGGCCGGCCCAGTGCACCGCGTGGTCGCCGGGGTCCCGCGGGCTGGAAGCGAAGATGACATCGCCGGTGAACGCCACCTTCTGCCGCGGCAGATACGCGATGAGATCGCCCGTGGTGTGCGCGTCGGGCAGCGCCGTCAGCTGCACCGGTACCTGCCCGATCCGCAGGTCCAGCTCGCCCGTGAAGGTCGTCGTGGGCTCGACGACCTCGGTGTCGGCCCAGTCGAACCGTCCGAAGTGGCTCTGGAGATACCACCCGAGCGGCGTCGCCGGGTCGCTGCCGCGCACCATGGCGTGCAGCTGCTGCGGGGCCGGTTCGTACGCGATGTGGCCGAGCGCCTCGCGGGTGGCCACGACGTCGGCGCCGCGCACGACCTCCGCGCCCCACAGATGGTCACCGTTCGCATGGGTGACGATCACGCGCCCGATCCGGCCTCCCTCGGGCAGCAGCGACCGGCTGCGCTCCAGGAAGTCCTGGGCCATGCGCCGGTCGTAGGGGGTGTCGATCCAGGCGGCCGCACCGTCGGGGGACACGATCAGCCCACAGTTGGCGAGACCCCATCCGGCGCCGGGCGTGGGAGTCCACAGGTGCACACCGTCGGCGAGGGGGAGGAGCGGTGATTGCGAGTTCATGATCCCACGGTACTCACGGGCGGCCGGACGCTCGCTCGAACCCGGCCCGGGCTCCGGCTCAGGCCGTCATGGGCCGGTCCGTCGGCCTGACCGGGGCCGGGAGGGCGGTGTCACCGGCCAGAAAGCGGTCCACGGCGGCCGCCGCCGAGCGGCCCTCGGCGATCGCCCACACGATCAGCGACTGCCCGCGTCCCGCGTCGCCCGCCACGAAGACGCCCTCCCGGCCGGTTCCGAAATCGGCGTCGCGGGCGATGTTGCCGTGCGCGTCCAGCTCCAGACCGAGTTGGCCGAACAGTCCGCCGTCCCGCTCCGGGCCGCGGAAGCCGAGCGCGAGCAGCACCAGATCGGCCCGTAGCACCCGCTCGCCGCGCCCGTCCCCGGGTGCCTCGGCCCCGTCGGGAACGGCCCCGACGAGGCGCAGCGCCCGGACCCTGCCGTGCGGCCGCCCCGGGCCCGGTGCGTCCCCCTCGAAGCGGACGGTGGCGGCCGAGAACACCCGGGCGTCCACGTCCGCCTCCGGGGAGGCCGTCAGTTCCCGCGCCTCCTCGTGCGCGGCGGACATCCGGTAGATCTTGGGGTACGTGGGCCAGGGCTCGCCCTCCGTACGCTCGTCACCGGGCCGGGGGTGGATGTCCAGCTGGGTCACCGAGGCGGCGCCCTGCCGCAGCACCGTGCCCAGGCAGTCGGCGCCGGTGTCCCCGCCGCCGACGATGACCACGTGCTTGCCCTCGGCGGTGATCGGCGGCCGGTCGTAGTCGCCCTCCTGGACCCGGTTGGCCAGCGGCAGGTACTCCATCGCCTGGTGGATTCCGGCCAGCTCCCGGCCCGGCACCGGCAGTTCGCGCCAGGCCCGCGCGCCCACCGCTATCACCAGCGCGTCGTAGCGCGCCCTCAGCTCGGCGGCGTCCACGTCGGTGCCCACGCCGACGCCGGTACGGAACTTGGTGCCCTCCGCGCGCATCTGCCACAGCCGCCGGTCCAGGTGATGCTTCTCCATCTTGAACGAGGGGATGCCGTACCGCAGCAGCCCGCCCACCCGGTCGTCCCGCTCGTACACCGCCACCGTGTGCCCCGCGCGGGTGAGCTGCTGGGCGGCGGCCAGCCCCGCGGGACCCGAGCCGATCACGGCCACCGTCCGCCCCGACAGCCGCTCCGGGGGCTTCGGGACCGCGTAGCCGCTCTCCCAGGCCCGGTCGGCGATGGCGACCTCGACGTTCTTGATGGTCACCGCGGGCTGGTTGATCGCCAGTACGCACGCGCTCTCGCAGGGCGCCGGGCACAGCCGGCCGGTGAACTCCGGAAAGTTGTTGGTCGCGTGCAGCCGCTCGCTCGCCCGCCGCCAGTCGTCACGGGACACCAGATCGTTCCAGTCCGGGATGAGATTCCCCAGCGGACAGCCGTCATGGCAGAACGGGACCCCGCAGTCCATGCAGCGATCGGCCTGCGCGGTGATGATCGGCAGCAGTCCGCCGGGTACGTACACCTCGTCCCAGTCGCGCACCCGCTCCTCCACCGGGCGGCGGGCGGGAAGGCGGCGTGGGGTGGTGAGAAAGCTCTTGGGGTCGGCCATGACCTCCTCCAGTGTGTCCTGGTCTGGCCGCTTTCACCCCACTGTACGGCCGCCGGGCATCCGGTCCAGGGCCGCGGCGGCCTCGGCCATGATCCGCTGCACCAGCTCCGTGCACGACGGCAGATCGTCGATCACCCCCGCCACCTGCCCGGAGGCCATCACGCCGGCGTCGGTGCGCCCGTCCACCATCGACGCCTTCAGCAGCATCGGGGTGTTGGCGGCCAGCAGCACCTGGCTCCAGGAGAGCCCCTTGGCGCGCCGCATCGCCCGGCCGTCGCGCACCATGCGCGTCCAGCTCAGCCCGGACAGCCGCCGGAAGGCCGCGGCGTGGCGCACGGCGCGCACCAGGGCGGCGGTGCGCCCGGAGTGCTCGAGGGAGGCGACCAGCTCGCTGCGGAGCATCCGGTGGGGGAGCCCGTCCACCGCGGTGGTGACCGTGACGTCCGAGGCCGCCGCCGCCAGGTAGCGGGCCTTCACCGCGGCCGGGACGGTGCTGTCGGAGGTCAGCAGGAAGCGGGTGCCCATGGCGATCCCGGCCGCCCCGTACGCGAGGGCCGCCACCAGGCCGCGCCCGTCGTGGAAGCCGCCCGCGGCCACCACCGGGATGTCCACCGCGTCCACGACCTGGGGGAGCAGCACCGTGGTGGCCACCTCGCCGGTGTGCCCGCCGCCCTCGCCGCCCTGCACCACCACCGCGTCCGCGCCCCAGGCCGCCACCTTCTCGGCGTGCCGCCGGGCGCCCACGGACGGGATGACCACCACGCCCGCGTCCTTCAGCCGGGAGATCAGCTCCCGCTTCGGCGCCAGCGCGAAGGACGCCACCCGTACGCCCTCCTCGATGATGATCCCCACCCGTTCCGCGGCGTCCCCCGCGTCGGCCCGCAGATTGACGCCGAACGGTGCCTCGGTGCGGGACGCGACCTCCCGCACGGCCGACCGCAGCCGCTCCGGGGACATCGTGGCGGAGGCGAGGATGCCCAGCGCCCCGGCGTCGGCGGCCGCCGAGACCAGCCGGGGGCCCGCCACCCACCCCATGCCCGTCTGGACGATCGGATACCGGACGCCGACGAGCCGGGTCAGCGCGGTGTCCATCGGCGCCGTGTCCGTCCGCGCCGCGTCCATCAGGGCCGTACCTCCCACTCGCGCAGCCCCGCCGGATCGATGACCTCCCGGATCAGCCGCAGCTCCTCGGCGGTCGGCTCCCGGGTGGCGGGAACGCCGTCGGCGATGGCGAGCGGGAAGCCGGTCGCCTCCCGCACCCGCTCGGCGGACACCCCCGGGTGCAGGGAGCGCACCCGCATGGTGCGGTCCGGTGTGTCGAAGTCGAGCACCGCCAGGTCGGTCACCACGCGGGGGATGCGGTGGAAGCGGGTGGCGGCGGGACCGACGGCGGCGGCCCGGTCGTAGCCGACGCCGCACACCATGTCGACGCGTTCGACGAAGACGCGCGGGGAGTGCCGGGGCACCCAGTAGCTCGTCGGATTGTTGAGGGTGTTGACGGGCGCTCCGCGCACTCCCAGCAGCTGCCGCCGGGGCCGCTTCCAGTCGCCGACGCAGGAGATGTTCTGGTTGCCATGGGCGTCGAGCTGGCTCGCGCCCATCATCACGTGGCGCTTGCCGCCCATGACCAGCCCGAGGTGGCGGCGGTACGGCAGCCAGCCCTCCACGGTCTCGTCGTCGGCGCCGACCAGTAGCGCCTCGCCGTCGGTGAGCAGCAGGTCGGGTGCGAAGGTGAGCCGCGCCAGCCGGGCGCCGAGCCGCGGTACGAGGCCCATCGGGGCGGCCAGCACCTCCCCGTCGCCCCGCCACGCCTCGGCGCAGGCCAGCACGCAGTACTCGGCCCGGGTGACGGTCATAGCCCCACGCCCTCCTTCGCGTACGCCGCGACCGCGGCCTGGTACGTGTCCTCGTCCCCCGTCAGGAACCGCCGGGCGAACGCCTGCCAGGCCGCCGGGTCGGCGGCGGCCTTCGCGTACGCGCGCTGGAACGCCTCGTCCCGTCCGTAGTCGGGGGCGCAGGACGTGAAGTGCGCGCCATGCGGGGTCTCGATCACACCGGTCACCGCATGGCGCCCCACCAGCAGGGACTGCGGACCGGCCGCCGCCAGGAACTCCGAGGCGGCGACGACGCGTTCGCAGGAGAGATACGCCTGCTCCGCCGCCTCGCAGAACAGATCGTCGAAGTACGGATCGGGGCCCAGATACTGGCCGTTGCCCTGCGCGTCGGCCCGGTTGAGGTGGACGAGCGCCACGTCCAGCCGCAGCGCGGGCACCGCCACCAGCTCCTCGCCGTCCTCGTACGGCGAGACCACCGTCCGCAACCCGGGGTTGACCGTCATCACGTCCGACCCGAGGCCCGCCCGTATCGGCAGGAAGGGAAGCCGGTGCACGGCCGCGGTCAGCCCCCACAGGAACATCGCCTCGTCCAGCTCCACCAGCTCGAAGTCCGCGCGCTCGCGCGCCGCCCGGAAGTGCGGCTCCAGCGGTATCGAATCGAGCGTGGCGAACGCCGTGACCAGCTTGCGGATCTTCCCGGCGGCGGCCAGCAACCCGACGTCGGGCCCGCCGTACGAGACCACGGTCAGGTCCCGGACGTCCGAGCGCAGCAGCGCGCGCACCAGCGCCATCGGCTTGCGCCGGGAGCCCCAGCCGCCGATGCCGACGGTCATGCCGCTCTCGATCCGGCCGACCGCCTCCTCGGCGCTCATCCGCTTGTCGCTCACCGCCCCTCACCGCCCGCGCTTCCGGACCCGCCCGAGACGAACGCGTCCCGGTGGCTGTCGGAGAGTCCCGCGAGATTCGCCTCGAAGGTGAAGCCCTGCTCGAAGCGGTAGCTGCGGTGGACGTCGACCGGGTCGATGCCGTTGATGGCCGCCTTGGCGAGCCGCAGCAGCGCACCGTCCTTGGCGGCGATCTCCCGGGCCAGTTCCAGGGCCGCGTCCCGTAAGCCGGCGCGCGGCACCACCCGCCACACCGAGCCGTGCCGGTGCAACTCCTCGGCGGTCGCGGTGCGCGAGGTGTAGTACAGCGCGCGCATCAGATGCTGGGGGACGAGACGGGCCAGATGGGTGGCCGCGCCCAGCGCTCCCCGGTCCAGCTCCGGCAGCCCGAACGTCGCGTCCTCGGCCGCCACGATCGCGTCCGCGTTGCCCGCCAGGCCGATGCCGCCGCCGAGACAGAAGCCGTGCACCGCGGCGACGACCGGAACCGGGCAGTCGTAGACGGCCGCGAACGCCGCGTGGCAGCCGTGATTGGCGCCGATGAGCGCCTGGTGCCCCTCGGCGCGCTGCATCTCCTTGATGTCCACCCCCGCGTTGAACCCCCGGCCCTCGGCGGCCAGGACCACGCAGCGCATGTCGGGGTCGGCACCCGCGGCGCGCAGCGCGTCGGCCAGCTCGTGCCAGCCGTGCACGGGAAGGGCGTTGACCGGTGGGAAGTCCACGGTGACGACGGCGACGCCCGCTTCGGGGACGGAGGTGGAGACACCCATGAGCAGATCCGCTACCTTTCCACCAAACGTTTGTTAGGCGTGAAGGTAGCAGCGCCCGGCACACAGCGGGAGGGTGAGAAGGGGCCATGGCTGTCTCGATCGACCTGTCCGGCCGCGTCGCCGTCGTCACCGGCGGCACCCGCGGTGTCGGCGCGGGCATCGCCCGGGCCCTGCTCGCGGCCGGCGCCGATGTCGTGGTCTGCGCCCGCCGCCCGCCGGACCGCCCGGTCGCGGCCGCCGGGCGCACGGCCCGCTTCCGGGCGCTGGACGTGCGGGACGCGGCCGCCGTCGCGGACTTCTTCGCCTGGGTGCGCGACGCGTGCGGCCGCCTGGACATCCTGGTCAACAACGCCGGAGGCAGCCCGTACGGACTGCTCGCCGACTCCGGCCCGCGCCGCGCCGCACGGGTCGTCGAACTGAACCTGATCGCGCCCATGACGGTTGCCCTCGGCGCCTACGAGGTGATGCGCGACCAGGAGGGCGGCGGATCGATGGTGATGATCGGCAGCGTCAGCGGCACCCGCCCCTCGCCGGGCACGGCCGCCTACGGAGCCGCCAAGGCCGGCCTGGACAACCTCGCCCGCACCCTCGCCGTGGAATGGGCCCCCGCGATCCGGGTCAACACCCTGGTCCTCGGCATGGTCCACACCGAACTCGCGCATCTGCACTACGGCGACGCCACCGGCGTGGCCGCCGTGTCCCGCACGGTTCCGCTGGGCCGCCTCGCCACCCCGGCCGAGGCGGGCGACGCATGCGTCTTCCTCGCCTCGGGCCTCGCGGCGTACATCACCGGCGCGAGCCTGGCCGTCCACGGCGGCGGAGAGCGACCGGCGTTCCTGGCGGCGGCGCAGCCGCAGGCGGACGTACCACCCTCAGGAGGAGGAGCAGAATGACAACAGGCATCTGCACCGGACGCGTCGCCGTCGTCACCGGCGCCGGTCGCGGCCTCGGCCGGGCGCACGCGCTCGCTTTCGCCGCCGAGGGCGCGCGGGTCGTCGTGAACGACCTCGGCGTGGGACCGGACGGCGCCGGGGAATCCCCGGGCCCCGCCCAGGGGGTGGTCGAGGAGATACGCGCCCACGGCGGCCAGGCCGTCGCGCACGCCGGTGACATCGCCACCGCCGACGGCGCGGCCTCCCTCGTCGCCGCCGCCCTCGAGACCTACGGCCGGCTCGACACCCTCGTCAACAACGCCGGATTCCTGCGCGACCGCATGCTCGTCAACCTCGGCGAGGACGACTGGGACGCCGTGATCCGCGTCCACCTCAAGGGGCACTTCCTGCCCCTCAAACACGCCGCCGCACACTGGCGCGCCGAGGCGAAGGCGGGCCGGACGCCCACCGCGCGCGTCGTCAACACCAGCTCGGGGGCCGGACTGCTGGGCAGCGTCGGACAGGGCAACTACGCGGCCGCCAAGGCCGGGATCGTCGGCCTTACGCTGGTGGCCGCGGCCGAACTGGGCCGCTACGGGATCCAGGTCAACGCCATCGCCCCGGCGGCCCGCACCCGCATGACGGAGTCGGCCTTCGCCGACACCATGGCGGCACCCGACGAACCCGGCGCGTTCGACGCGATGGCACCCGGCAATGTCTCACCGCTCGTCGTCTGGCTCGGCTCCGCCGCCTGCGCCGGGGTCACCGGACGGGTCTTCGAGGCCGAAGCCGGGCGCATCACCGTCATGGAGGGCTGGCGTCCCGGCCCGACCGCCGACAAGGGCGCCCGCTGGACCCCGGCCGAAGCCGGTGAGGCCGCGGCGAAGCTGCTCGCCGGTGCCCAGCCGCCGGGGCCGGTGTACGGGGCGTCCTGACGCGCCCGGACACGCACCCTCAGGGCACGCATCCGGCGCGCCGCAGAACCGTCATGAACCGGGAGGCGAAGACCGGGTGACCGTCGGCCGAGGGGTGCAGCCGGTCCAGCCCCTCCGGCTCCAGCAGCAGCCGCGTACAGCTGGGCCCGAACACCTCCGGACCGTGGACGTAATGCACGTTCTTGTCGCCGTGGTCGCGCAGCAGCGCCACGGCCCGCCGTATGTGCGCCCGGCACTCGCGCATCGTCATCCCCGAGGGCCCGGCCACCTCCTCCCGCCCGGGCGCGGTGATCGTCGACATCACGGCGAACGGGGTGTCCGGATGGCCCTCCCGAACGGTGCGCACGAAACCGACGAGCGCCGAGGCGAGCGCGTCGCGGTTGTGGCTGCCGAGCGCCTGGATGTTGATGCCGACGCACATGGTGAGCACCTCGGCCGGGAGGTCCCGCATCAGCCGCGCCGTCATCGGCTGCAGGCAGCAGGCCGCTCCGAGCGCCAGCGAGGTCAGATCCCAGCCGGCGCGGCGCGCCACCAGGGTGGCCCACGTCCGGCTCGGCGACGCGGCCCCGCGACCCTGCGAGATGGAACTGCCGAAGTGGACCCAGCGCGGCCGCTGTCCGGCGCTGTCCCGCTCGACGGCCGAGCCCGCGTCCAGGGCCAGCCCCCGCAGGCGGAACTGGTGGTAGTACGGCAGCCACAGCTCGACGGTCGTCATGCGCCCCGGCAGCCCGTCGACCCGGACCTCCGCGTCCCCGCCGTGCGTCTCCAGGCCGACGGTGGCCGTCCGCCGCCCGTCGCACACCACGTCGAGCCGGGCCCGCTCCTCGGGGCCGTTCAGCCTCGGCGGGGGATCGGCCTGGTAGCGGCAGACGAGTGAGACGCTGTCGGTGCGCAGGGTCACCCGCACCCCGGACGGCATCGCGGCCCGCCCCAGCCCGCCCTCGGGGAGGTACAGCGCGGCGTCCTCGTACGGCAGACGCCAGGGAGCCGTCCAGCCGGGGCCGCGCTGAAGGGACACCGCGCCCCGGTAGGTCAGGCACGGATCGTCATCACCGATGTCGAGCGGGGCGGGCCGATCGTCCATGACCCGGAGTCTGGCACGCCCCACCGAAAGCGCATGCGGCTCAGAGCCTTCAGATGCCGCGAAGCCTCAGATGCTGATGCCGTGTGCGCGCAGATAGCTCAGCGGGTTGATGTCCGAGCCATAGGCGGGTCCGGTGCGCACCTCGAAGTGCAGATGCGGACCGGTGGTGTTCCCGGTCGAGCCCGAACGACCGATCTGCTGACCGACGTTGACGCCCTGCCCGGCGCGCACCGACAGCTGGGACAGGTGCGCGTACTGGCTGTACTTGCCGTCCGGGTGCCGGATGACCACCTCGTACCCGTACGCGTCCGCCCAGCCCGCCGAGACCACCTGGCCCGTGGCCATGGCCTTCACCGACGTGCCGACGCCCACCGGGAAGTCGATGCCGGTGTGATGGCCGCTCGACCAGCTGGACCCGGACGCGCGGTAGGAGGTGGTCGGGCTGACGCCGCTTACGGGAGCGGTGAAGCCGGTGGCGGCGGCGGGCTTCGCGGCGGGCTTGCTCACGTGCCGCTCGGCGTGGCGCGGTACGGCCCTGGACTTGGCCTTCGCCTTGGCCTGGGCTCTGTGCCTGGCCTGGGGCTTCGCCGCGGGCTTGCCCTCGGCCTCCTGCGTGGCCTTGGTCCCGCTCAGGGAGAGCTTCTGGCCGGGGTAGATCAGATCGGGGTCGGAGCCCACCGTCGCGCGGTTGTTCTCGTAGAGCGCGTGCCAGCCGCCGCGCACATCCTGTGCGTCGGCGATCCGGGACAGGGTGTCGCCGCCGACGACCACATAGGGGCCGGATTTCGTGGACGCGTTGCCCGGCAGGCTGGTGGGCGTCGGCTTGCTGTGCCGCACCTGCTCGGTGGTGTTCGCGCGCTCCTTGGCCACCGCCTTGACGACCTGCGGTGCGGTCTGCGGCGCGGCGGCGCCCCGCGCCAAACCGGCCTTCCCCGAGCACACCGGCCATGCCCCCGGCCCCTGGCCGTCGAGCACCTTCTCGGCGACGGCGATCTGCTGGGTCTTGGTGGCCAGATCGGCCCGCGCCGCGTAGGCGGTGCCCCCGTACGCCGCCCAGGTGCTCTGGGTGAACTGCAGCCCGCCGTAGAAGCCGTTCCCGCTGTTGATGTCCCAGTTGTTCGTGGACTCGCACTGGGCGACCTTGTCCCAGGTCTCGCTGGAGGCGGCGTTCGCGCCCGTGGCGGCGACGAGGGGGAGTGCGATGCCGGCGCCGCCCGCCGTGACGCTCAGCGAGGCACGGGAGATGCGGTTGGGCTTGTAACGGCGGTGGCGTCCCCGTAAGGGCATGGACGGCTCCTTCTCCTGCTGCCTGTGAGGTGCTGCCCATGAGGCGGGCTGCCAAAGCGGGCTAAACATAAGGGGCCCGATTTGGCCACAACAAGAGGGAGTTCACACCGAAAAAGGGCCACAACGCGCTGTGCTGCGGCCCTCCTTCGGTGATGTGATGTGTATCACATGAATTCGGTCGGTGGCTCAAGCGGGACGCAGGGTGACGATCATCCGCTCCCGCATCCCACCATCCCCATGCGTCACATCCGTACCGCCAGTGACAGCGCGAAGCGGCCCGCGGCGTCGGTCCACCAGTGCCGCGACTCCAGCCCCGCGGCGGCCAGTTCGGCCCGCACCTTCTCCTCCCGGAACTTCGCGGACACCTCGGTACGGACTTCCTCCCCGGCGGCGAAGGACACCGCGAGATCCAGCGCGGGGATCTTCACGGTGAGGTCCTTGGCGGCGCGCAGCCGCATCTCGATCCATTCCCGCTCGGCGTCCCACACGGCGACATGGTCGAAGTCCGCCGGGTCGAGGTCGGCCCCCAGTTCGCGGTCGAGGACCCTGAGCACGTTCTTGTTGAACTCCGCGGTGACGCCCTGCGCGTCGTCGTACGCGGCGACGAGCGTGGCCTCGTCCTTGACCAGGTCGGTCCCGAGCAGCAGCGCGTCCCCCGGCGACAGCAGGGCGCTCACCGCGGCCAGGAACTCCGCCCGCTCGGGCGGCAGCAGATTGCCGACCGTGCCGCCGAGGAACGCCAGCAGGCGCGGCCCCGGAATGTCGTCGGGCAGCGAGAGCCCGCCGAGGAAGTCGGCGACCAGCGCGTGCACCGTCAGCTCCGGATGGTCGGCGAGCAGGGCGTGCCCGGCCAGCTCCAGGGCGCTCTCGCTCACATCCACCGGAACGTAGGCGTGCAGATCCGGCAGGGCCTCGATCAGATGGCGGGTCTTCTCGGAGGACCCGGAGCCCAGCTCGATCAGGGTCCGGGCGCCGGTGGCGTCGGCGATCTCCGCCGCGCGCGCGATCAGGATCTCCCGCTCCGCGCGCGTCGGGTAGTACTCGGGCAGCCGGGTGATCTCCTCGAAGAGTTCGCTGCCCCGCGCGTCGTAGAACCACTTCGGCGGCAGCTGTTTGGGGGTGCGGGTCAGCCCTTCGGCGACATCGGCGCGCAGGGCCGCGGCCGTGGCGTCGGCGGGCAGGGTGCGGGTGACGGTGAAGGGGCTCACGCGGAACCCTCCTTGAGTGCGGTGAGGAGTACATCCGAGCGGGTGGCGGTGAGCAGCGTGCGGTCGGGGACCTCGGTCCACCGCGGATCGTCGTCGTACGGCTCGGAGGCGACCACGACCGCGCGGTCCGGGCCGGTCAGATACCAGAGCGTGTCGCCCCAGGCCGTGGCGGCGATCGTCTCCCCGTCCATGAGCAGCAGGTTGAGCCGCGAACCGGGCGCGGCGGCGGCCACCGCCTCGGTGGTCCGGGCCAGCGCCTCGGCCGGCTCGTGGCCCAGCCGCAGCGCGTGCAGCGTCAGCGCCCAGACGAGCGCCGAGTCGCAGCGCGCCTCCAGACCGAGCAGATCGGCGGGCGGCAGGGACGCGGCGAGATCCGCGAGCGTGTGCGGCCAGCCGCTGATGGCTCCGTTGTGGCTGAACAGCCAGGCGCCGGAGGCGAAGGGGGAGGCGCCCGCCTCGCCGTCGGCGCTCGCCACGGTGGCGTCCCGTACCGCGCCCATCAGCGCCCCGGTGCGTACCACCCGGGCGAGATCGGCGAACGACAGGTCGCCCCAGATGGGCCCGGCGCGCCGGTAGCGCGCGGGCACCGGGTCGCCCGGCGCGTACCAGCCGACGCCGAACCCGTCGGCGTTGACGGTGCCGTGCGCCTGCCGCCGCGGAGCCCATGACTGCGTGAACAGACTGTGCTCCGGGGCGATGACGACCTCGCCGATGGGCTTCTCGGGCCCCAGATACGCCAGATGCCTACACACCGGCGCCTCCGTGGAAGCAACCTGCTGCCCGCCGGCGCGCGCTCATGAGGCCTCCGCCGGGGACGCGTCGCGGGCGGTGCGGAAGCCCGAGAAGATCTGGCGGCGGATCGGCAGGTCCCAGTTGCGGAACGTGCCGCGGCAGGCGACCGCGTCCACGGCGAAGGAGCCGCCGCGCAGCACCTTGTACCCGGGCCCGAAGAAGACCTGCGAGTACTCGGGGTAGGGGAAGACGGTGAACCCCGGGTAGGGCAGGAAGTCGCTCGACGTCCACTCCCACACGTCCCCGATCAGCTGCCGTACGCCCAAGCCCGAGGCGCCCCGCGGATAGCTGCCGGCCCGTGCGGGCCGCAGATGACGCTGGCCGAGGTTGGCGTGGTCGGGGGTGGGGTCCTCGTCGCCCCAGGGGTAGCGCCGGGACCGGCCGCTCGCCGGGTCGTGGCGGGCGGCCTTCTCCCACTCCTCCTCGGTGGGCAGCCGGCGCCCGGCCCAGCGGGCGTAGGCATCCGCCTCGTACCAGCTCACATGGACCACCGGCTCCTCGGGCGGCACCGGCTCGGTCACCCCGAAGTGCCGGCGCAGCCACTGGCCGCCCTCGCGCCGCCAGAACAGCGGGGCGGTCAGGCCGTGCTCCTGGATGTGCGCCCAGCCCTCGGCGGTCCACCAGCGCCGCTCGGTGTAGCCGCCGTCGGCGATGAAGTGCGCGTACGCGCCGTTGGTCACCGGGGTGGTGTCGATGAAGAAGGGCGGCACCAGCCGGTGGTGGGCGGGGCGCTCGTTGTCCAGTGCCCAGGGCTCGGACGAGGTGCCCATGGTGAACGGGCCGCCCGGGACCAGCACCTCTTCCGGCAGGATGTCAGCGGCGGTGTCGGGTGGTGGCGGGGCGGTGAGGGCCGCCGGGCCGCGGCGCAGCTGATGGGTGATGAGCATCGTCTCGTCGTGCTGCTGTTCGTGCTGCGCGATCATGCCGAAGGCGAAGGCCGCGTCGACGAGGGGGGCGCCGCGCAGTTCGGTCCGCTCCAGGACGTCGAGCACGCGGTTGCGTACGTCCGCGACATAGCCGCGGGCCTCGGCGGGCGCCAGCAGCGGCAGCGTGGGGCGCGACGCGCGCGGATGCTCGAACGCGTCGTACACCGAGTCGATCTCGGGGCGCAGGGCGTCCTGTCCGCCGACGGCGCGCAGCAGCCACTGCTCCTCCTGGTTGCCGATGTGCGCCAGGTCCCAGACCAGCGGCGACATCAGGGGGGAGTGCTGGGCGGTGAGGTCGTGTTCGTCCACGCAGGTGGTGAGGGTGTGGGTACGGTCGCGCGCGGTGCGCAGAACCGATTCGGCGCGCTGTCGCAGCGCCTCGGGGTCGAGTGCGGGGCCGGAAGCGGTCATGACCGTTCCTCCTTCCCGGGAAGGGGGGCGAGCAGATCGTCGGCCGGACATCGGCCACGGGCGACATACCGGTCCGCGAAGTCGGCGACGGCGGATACGACGGCGGGGGAGGCCCCGATCCGGGGCAGCGCCTCCAGCGCCGTGGCGAAGCAGGCCACGGCGGCGTTGCGCAGCTCGGGGTCGGTCAGGGCGTCACGGGTCGCCGTCATCCACAGCGGATTGCAGGGCGCGGGCCGGGCGCCCGCCGTCTCGGCGAGCGGCTTCACCACGCGGTAGACGGTCTCCGCGGCCTGGGGGTCGTCGAAGAGCGCCACCGTCACGGCGAGGGGCACGATCCACCCGTCCTCGCCGCTCTGCGCGTCGATCATGCGCAGTTCGAGGTGGCCGCGCGGCCGGACGGGTGGGAAGAGGGTCGAGACATGGAAGTCGAGATCGTCCTGGGTGGGCGGCCGCGGCAGACCGGTGCGGGCCCACTCCCGGAAGGTGAGGCCGTCCGGCACCGCCCAGCGCGCGCCGTCGTCCCGGATGGCCATCACGGGCGCGTCCAGCACGTACCCGGCCCAGGTGGCGCGCGGATCCCTGCCGTCGGGCGGGGCCAGGGTGCGCCCGGGGTCCATCGCCGCCCACAGCGCCTGGCGGGTCGAGCGGAAGCCGGTCGGGCGGCCCTCACGCAGCGGAGAGTTGGCGAACGCGGCGGTCAGTACGGCGCCCAGCAGATGGGCCAGCCGCCAGCGCCGCCCGAGGCCCAGTGGGCCGGGCTCCTCTTGACCGGCGTCCACGCAGACCTGTACGGAGGCGGTGTTGCACATCATGGAGCGCCCCGCCGGTCCCCGGCGGTTGAAATAGTTCTCCATGGAGTCGTAGCGGGGTGTGGCGAGGATCCTGCGCGGCGGACGCCAGGGGTCGTGTCCATGGCCCGCGATGCCGAGGCCCAGCTCGGCGAGGAGCGCCCGGACGAGGGCCAGATCGGCGGCGGCGGACTCCACGCATGCGGTGAGGGAGTCGGCCGGGAGGGAGCTGAGCTCCAGCTGGCCGCCGGGTTCGAAGGTGAGCGCGGACGCGAGGGGCAGTCCGCGCAGGGCGGTGACCGCGGCTTCCAGCCGGGCCGCCTCGATGGGTCGTGCGGGGTCGTGCGGGTCGTACATGAGCCATTCGAGCTCGACGCCGATGCGTCGCGGGGGACCGGTTTTGAAACAGATGCCGTGGAGTCTGGCTTCCATCTCGGCCTCGTCGATCGCCTTGCTGTCGGGCACAGTCGTCATCTCCCGTCCCGTTCCGGCCATCGGATCGCTGTGATACGAACCGATATGTCGGCACCCACTCTTGTCCGTCGAGGTCCCGGGCTCAAGGGTGCCTCCAGAGTTGCACAAGAGTTCACCGCGCGCCGGGTGGGAAGGCAGGATGGCTGAAGCCGCCGTGCGAGCCGGTTTCCCTGTCCCTACCGACTGGTTAGTATGTGCGCCCGACGCGTTACGACGCCCCGACGCGTTACCGCGCCCCTACCGAAAGCTTCTGGAGGCCACCGGATGCAGGCATGGCGAGTGCACGACAATGGCGAGCCGCGTGAGGTGATGCGCCTCGACGACGTGCCGGATCCGGTGGCCGGTCCCGGGGAAGTGCTCCTGCGGGTCCGGGCCGTCAACGTCAACTTCCCGGACGCCCTGCTGTGCCGCGGCCACTACCAGGTGCGGCCGCCCATGCCGTTCACCCCGGGCGTGGAGCTGTGCGGCGAGATCGTCGCCCTCGGCGAGGGAGCGCGGGGCGAGGTGGGGGCGCGCGTCCTGGCCACCCCCACGCTCCCCTCGGGCGGCTTCGCCGAGTACGTGACCGTCGACGCGGCCACCGTGCTGCCGGCGCCCGACGCGCTGGACGACGCCCAGGCCGCGGCCCTGCACATCGGCTACCAGACGGGCTGGTTCGGACTGCACCGCCGGGCCGGGCTGCGGGCCGGGGACACGCTGCTGGTGCACGCCGCCGCGGGCGGCGTCGGCAGCGCCGCCGTCCAGCTCGGCAAGGCGACCGGGGCGCGGGTGATCGGCGTCGTCGGCGGCGAGGAGAAGGCCCGGGTCGCCCGCGAACTGGGCTGCGACGTGGTGCTCGACCGGCGCGCCGACGACATCGTGGCCGCGGTCAAGGAGGCCACCGGCGGACGCGGCGCCGACGTCGTCTACGACCCCGTCGGCGGCGACGCCTTCGCCCAGTCCGTCAAGTGCATCGCCTTCGAGGGCCGGATCGTGGTGGTCGGCTTCGCCAGCGGCGTCGTCCCGCAGGCCGCCCTCAACCACGCCCTGGTCAAGAACTACGCCATCCTCGGCCTCCACTGGGGCCTCTACAACACCCACGACCCCGCGGCGATCCGCGCCTGCCACGACGAGCTGACCAAGCTCGCCGCCCAGGGCACCGTCGCACCGCTGGTCAGCGAGCGGGTGCCGATAGAGGGGGCCGCGGACGCCGTCCAGCGCGTCGCCGACGGTGTGACCACCGGCCGCGTCGTGGTCGTCCCCGGACAGCCCGCGGGAGGCGCCCGATGAGCACGCCCCACAACCCGACAGCCGAGAACGCCACGGCCCAGGACACCGCCGCCGTGGACGCCGACGGACTGCGGCACCGCACCCGCGCGCTCCTCGACGCCCACCCGCCGGCCACCACCGACCGCCTGGACTTCCTGCGCGCCCGCTTCGACGCCGGACTCGCCTGGGTGCACTACCCGGTGGGGCTGGGCGGACTGGACGCCCCCCGCTCGCTCCAGGCCGTCGTGGACGCAGAACTCGAGGCCGCCGGCGCACCCGACAACGACCCCCGCCGCATCGGCATCGGCCTCGGCATGGCCGCGCCCACCATCCTCGGGTTCGGCACCGAGGAGCAGCGGCAGCGGCTGCTGCGCCCGCTGTGGACCGGCGAGGAGGTGTGGTGCCAGCTGTTCAGCGAGCCCGGCGCCGGCTCCGACCTCGCCGCACTCGCCACCCGGGCGGTGCGCGACGGCGACGAATGGGTGGTCGACGGGCAGAAGGTCTGGACGTCCAGCGCCCATCTCGCCCGCTGGGCCATCCTCATCGCCCGCACCGACCCCGACGCGCCCAAGCACCGCGGCATCAGCTACTTCGTCTGCGACATGACCGACCCCGGTGTCGAGGTCCGGCCCCTGCGCCAGATCACCGGAGAGGCCGAGTTCAACGAGGTCTTCCTGACCGGTGTGCGCATCCCCGACAGCCGCCGCCTCGGCGAGATCGGCGAGGGCTGGCGGGTCGCCCAGACCACCCTGATGAACGAGCGCGTCGCCATCGGCGGCGGCCGCGTCCCTCGCGAGGGCGGCATGATCGGCCTGGTCTCCGGCACCTGGCGCGACCGCCCCGAACTGCGCACCCACGATCTGCACCAGCGGCTGCTGCGGCTGTGGGTGGACGCCGAGGCCGCCCGGCTCGCGGGCGAGCGGCTGGGCCAGCAGCTCGCCGTCGGGCAGCCCGGGCCCGAGGGCTCGGCCATGAAGCTCGCCTTCGCCCGGCTCAACCAGGAGATCAGCGCCCTGGAGGTCGAGCTGCTGGGGGATGAGGGCCTGCTCTACGACGACTGGACGCTGCGCCGCCCCGAACTTGTCGACTTCACCGGACGCGAGGCCGGCTACCGCTATCTGCGTGCCAAGGGCAACTCCATCGAGGGCGGCACTTCCGAGGTTCTGCTCAACATCATCGCCGAACGCGTCCTGGGCCTGCCGCCCGAGCCGCGGACCGACAAGGACGTCCCGTGGAAGGATCTGCCCCGATGAGCACCCCGGACCTGCTCTACACCGAGGCCGAGGACGATCTGCGCGCGGCCGTGCGGTCGCTGCTCACCGACCGCTGCCCGCCCGCCGCCGTGCTCTCCGAGGCCGAGAGCGGCCGGGCGCACGACCCCGGACTGTGGAGCTCACTGGGCACCGGGATGGGCACGGCCGGGCTGCTCGTGCCCGACAAGCTCGGCGGACAGGGCGCCACCGCGCGCGAGGCGGCGGTCGTCATGGAGGAACTGGGCCGGGCCGTCGCCCCCGTGCCGTACCTCACCAGCGCCGTCCTCGCGGTCAGTGCCGTGCTGGCCTGCGACACCGGCGAGGCCGCCGTGGCGCGCCTGCTCGGCACCCTCGCCGAAGGCCGCGACGTCGGCGCGCTGGCGGTCCCCGCGGCCACCACCCCCGGCGGCGGCGCCCCGGCCGCCACCGTACGGGTGGACGGCGACGGGACGCTCAGCGGCCGGATCTCCCATGTCGCGGGCGCGGCGGGCGCCGATGTGCTGCTCGTCCCCGCCGAGGGACCGGACGGATACGGCCTGTACGCCGTGGTGACCACGGAAGCCAGCGTCTCCGTGGAGCCCCTGACCTCGCTCGACCTCACCCGGCCCGTCGCCGCGGTGACTCTCACCGGCGCCCCCGCGCGCCGGCTGGCCGGACCCGACCGCGCCCAGGCCGCCGTCGTACGGGCGCTGCTGACCGGCGCCGGACTGCTCGCCTCCGAGCAGCTGGGCGTGGCCGAGTGGTGTCTGACCGAGACCGTTCGGCACACCAAGGAGCGCCATCAGTTCGGCCGCCCCGTCGGGTCGTTCCAGGCGCTCAAGCACCGGATGGCGGCGCTCTGGCTGGAGCTGGTCTCGGCCCGCGCCACCGCCCGGCACGCCGCCGACGCGCTGGCCGCCGACAGCCCGGACGTCCCGGTCGCGGTGGCCGTGGCGCAGGCGTACTGCGGGGAGGTGGCGGTGCACGCGGCCGAGGAGTGCGTGCAGCTGCACGGTGGCATCGGCATGACCTGGGAGCACCCGGCGCACCTCTACCTCAAGCGTGCCAAGAGCGCCGAGACCCTGCTCGGCACCCCGGGCCGCCACCGCCAGGCGCTCGCCGGCCTGGTGGACCTCCCGGCTCCCACCGGCTGACCGGCCGCGCCCGGTGAATCCGCCCCGCAGCGGGCCGGGTTCACCGGGCCTCGCGGGAACCCGGAGGTCGAACGGGAGATCGGCACTCGTGTGGAGTACCCGCTTCGAGTGGATTCAGGGCGATTCTGCGCCACACTGACGGCCGGATCCCGATCCCCTGAAGCGGCCCAGGAGGCTCCCCATGGCCATTTCGATTTCCGTGGTCCTGCTCCTGCTGATCCTGGCGGTGGTCTTCCTGCGCAGCGGCGGGCTGCGCGTCTCGCATGCACTGGTGTGCGTCACGCTGGGCTTCTACCTGGCGAGCAGCAGCATCGCGCCCACCATCTCCGAGGGCCTGTCCGCGACCGCGGACGTGGTCAGCAGCGTGCGCCCCTGACCGGCGCCCGCGACCGCGGTACGGCCACCGCTCAGCGGCCGATCTCGACGTCCTCCAGCACACCCAGGGCGTCGGGCACCAGAACCGCCGCCGAGTAGTAGGCACTCACCAGATACGACGTCACGGCCTGCTCGTTGATGCCCATGAATCGCACGTTCAGACTGGGCTCGTACTCATCCGGAATGCCCGTCTGGTGCAGACCGATGACGCCCTGGCTCTCCTCCCCGGTGCGCAGCGCGAGGATCGAGCTGGTGCCGGACTCCGTCACCGGAATTTTGTTGCAGGGCAGCAGCGGCACTCCGCGCCAGGCGCGCACCGCGACCCCCGCCACCTCGGCGCCCTGCGGATACAGCCCCCGGCTGCTGCACTCGCGGCCGAAGGCGGCGATGGTGCGCGGATGCGCCAGCAGATACTGCGTCTTACGGCGGCGGGCCAGCAGCTCGTCCAGATCGTCCGGGGTGGGCGGGCCGCTGCGGGTGTGGATGCGCTGGGGGAGGGCGGCATTGTGCAGCAGGCCGAACTCCTTGTTGTTGACCAGCTCGTGCTCCTGACGCTCCCGCAGCGCCTCGATGGTCAGCTTCAGCTGCTCCTCGACCTGGTTCATCGGCTCGTTGTAGAGGTCGGCGACGCGGGTGTGGACGCGCAGGATCGTCTGAGCCACGCTCAGCTCGTACTCCCGCGGCTTCAGCTCGTACTCCGCGAACGTCCCCGGAATCACGGGCTCCCCGGTGTGGCCGGAGGTGATCGCGATATCGGCCTCACCCTTCCGGTTCTGCGCGGGCGCGGTCCGCCCGGACGCCTCCTGGAGATGGCCGCGCAGCGCCTCGGACCGGTCGGCGGTCTCCTGGAAGACCCGGCGGGGGAGGGTGAGCACCGTGGTCCGCGTGACGGCCCGCGCGGTGAACTCCCAGGTGCCCTCCGGCCCGGTCAGCACCGAGTCGCCGAAGTACTCCCCGTCGGCCAGCAGGCCGAGCGCGGTGCCCTCGTCGTAGGCCCCGGGCGCGATCTGCCGGACCTTGCCATGGGCGATGAGGAACACCTGGTCCGCCGGGCGCCCCGCCTCGACCAGCACATCGCCGGGCGCGTACTCCCGCTGCACGCAGCCGTCCGCCAGTGCCTCCAGCACCGCGGTGTCGCCGAAGCCGCGCAGCGTCGGCAGCTCACCCAGCTCCGGCGGAATCACCCGCACCTCGGATCCGGTGCTGATGAACTCGATCCGTCCGTCCCCGACCGTGTAGCTGAGCCGCCGGTTCACCCGGTACGTACCGGCCGACACCTGGACCCAGGGCAGCACGCGCAGCAGCCACCGCGAGGATTTGGCCTGCATCTGCGGGACGGACTTGGTCGTGGTCGCCAGATTCCGGGCGGCGGCCGTTCCCAGACTCTGCGGCTGCTCGCCGGACTCCACGGAGGTGGTCATCTGTGTTCATCACCCATTTCGGTAGCGGGAGGGGGCGTTGCGGGAGGTCGTACGGGCGGCCGAGGGCGTGGCCGCCGGGCCATCAGAGTCCGATTTCCACGTTTTCCAGGATTCCGAGCGCGTCCGGGACGAGGACGGCCGCGGAATAGTAGGCGCTGACGAGATACGAGATGATGGCCTGGTCGTTGATTCCCATGAACCGGACAGAAAGGCTCGGTTGGTATTCATCCGGAATTCCGGTCCGGTGGAGCCCGATGACGCCCTGGTTCTCCTCTCCGGTGCGCAGCGCGAGGATCGAGCTGACCCCGCTGTGGGACACCGGAATCTTGTTGCACGGGAAGATGGGCACCCCGCGCCAGGCCGGCACCGCGTGCCCGTTCACCTCGGCGTGCTGCGGGACGATGCCCCGGCTGTTCAGCTCCCGGCCGATCGCCGCGATGGCCCGCGGGTGGGCCAGGATCAGTCCCGGGTCCTTCCAGACGGTGGCCAGCAGCGCGTCGAGGTCGTCGGGGGTGGGCGGGCCGCTGCGGGTGTGGATGCGCTGGGAGAGGTCCGCGTTGTGCAGCAGGCCGATCTCGGGGTTGTTGACGAGCTCGTGTTCCTGGCGCTCGCGCAGTGCCTCGATGGTCAGCCGGAGCTGCTGCTCGACCTGGTTCATCGGTTCGTTGTAGAGGTCGGCGACGCGGGTGTGGACACGCAGGACCGTCTGGGCGACGCTCAGCTCGTACTCGCGCGGCGTCAGCTCGTACTCCGCGAACGTCCCCGGCAGCGCCGGTTCGCCCGCGTGTCCCGAGGTCAGCTCGATGGACGCCTCGCCGTGCTCGTTCTGCGCGGCCACCGGCGCCGAGCGGACCGCCTCCACATGCGCCCGCAGCTCCCGGGAGCGGTCCAGTTGCTCCTCGAACTCCTGCCGGGACAGGGCCAGCGCCGTGCAGGAGGTGACCGCCTTGACCGTGATGCCCCAGGCGCCGGGCTCGGCGGCGGCCAGCTCCCGCTCGCCGAAGTGGTCGCCGCCGGCGGCCGAGCCGACCACCGAGGGCTCGTCGAACGCCCCCTCGGCCAGCTTGTCGACCTTGCCGTGGGCGAGCAGGATCAGCTCGTCGGCCGGGCGACCGGCCTCCACCAGCAACTCTCCGGGGGCGAACTCGCGCTGGGTGAAGCGGTCCGCCAGCGCTTCCAGCACCGCGGTGTCCTCGAAGGCCCGCAAGAGCGGCAGCTCGCGCAGTTCGACGGGGATGACCCGCACCGCCGACCCGCTGGTGGTGAACTCCACCCGCCCGTCGCCGAGCGTGTGCGACGCCCGGCGGTTCACGCGGTACGAACCACCCGGCACCTGCACCCACGGCAGCATGCGCAGCAGCCACCGCGAGGTGATGCCCTGCATCTGCGGCACGGACTTTGTCGTCGTCGCCAGATTCCGTGCCGCCTCCGTGCCCAGACTCGTGGGCGGCTGCGGATTGCCGATACCGGAACCTGATTCAACGGACGTCGTCATCGTGAATGCTCACCCATCCCTGTACGGACTTGAAGAGATATTCCGCTCGAGCAACTGCCAAGCTATCAGCGGATTTTGGGCTGTGCATTCACTCAAAAGAGTGCGTCACCAGGGGTTTGCGGAATTGGCGGCGCGTGAATACTCCGATCCCATTCGGGACCGGGCGCTCGGCGCCACCCGCCCGCGCCGCGCTCGTCGGCCATAACGGCGCTTGCGCCGAAGCGTGGCGCGCGGGCGTCGGCGTGCGCCGGTGCCGCCCCGGCCGACCGCGGGAACGGGACGGAAATGGCCGGGGACCACCTGCGGAACTCTTCGCACGCCCCTGCCCACGGAGACCGCGGCGCCCCGATACTCACTGGCGTCCGAACACGCACATCCGGCACCGCGCCGGGACGAGAGCCGGGAGGCCCCATGGTCCGCCGTACACGCCGCGCCTTTGTCGTCACCCTCGGAGCCGCACTCGCGGGCGGCACGGCCGCCCCGGCGTTCGCGGACTCATCGGGCCCCAGGCCCAAGCCGCCGCTGGCAAGAGCCCACGCGCACAACGACTACGAGCACCCGCACCCGCTCACCGACGCCCTGTCCCACGGCTTCGGCAGCGTCGAGGCCGACATCTGGCTGGTGGGGGACCAGTTGCTGGTCGCCCACGACGCGACGGAACTCGACCCCACCCGCACCCTGGAATCCCTCTACCTCGACCCGCTGTTCCAGCGCGTCACGGCGAACCGCGGCCGGGTCTACCGCGGCTACGACCTGTCGCTGCAACTGCTGATCGACATCAAGACCCCCGGCGAGGCCACCTACCTCGAACTCACCAAGCGGCTGCGCCGCTACAGCCGGATGTTCAGCAGCGCCTACGGCGGTGTCGCGGGCCAGGTGCGGCGCGGTGCCGTGACCGCCGTCATATCGGGCGACCGCGGAGCACGCGCCCCCATGGAGGCCGAGAAGGTGCGCCACGCCTTCTACGACGGACGGCTGGAGGACATGGGCACCGGCGTGCCCGCCTCCTTCATCCCGCTCATCAGCGCCGACTGGACGAAGACCTTCACCTGGCAGGGCGTCGGCCCGATGCCGAAGGAGGAGCGGGAGAAGCTGTACCAGATCACCGTCGCCGCCCACGCGGCCCGGCAGAAGGTGCGCTTCTGGGCCACGCCCGACCTGGCGGGCCCGGCGCGCGACGCCGTGTGGCGGGAACTGCTGGCCGCGCAGGTCGACTACCTCAACACCGACGACCTGGCAGGTCTGGAGGACTTCCTGCGCGGCGCTCGCTGACGCCGCACGAGGACCCGGCGGGCGGGCCCGGCGGATTCGCGGAAATCGGTTCGCGGGACGCCGGTCCGTTCCGTCATGCTGGCCGTCATGCTGATCAGGACCGCCACCCCCGAGGACTGGCCCGCGATCTGGCCCTTCCTGCACCGCATCGTCGCCGCGGGTGAGACGTACACCTATCCGCGCGACCTGGACGAGGACCGGGCCCGCGACATCTGGATGCTGACGTCCCCGGGCCGGACCGCCGTCGCCACCGACGCCGAGGGCCGGGTGCTCGGCTCGGCCAAGATGAACCCCAATCAGATGGGGCCCGGCGCGCACGTGGCGGGCGCCAGCTTCATGGTGGCGCCCGAGAGCGCCGGGCGGGGCGTCGGCCGCGCGCTCGGTGAGCACGTCCTGGAGTGGGCGCGCGCCGAGGGCTACCAGGCGATGCAGTTCAACGCCGTGGTGGAGGCCAACACCCGGGCGGTCGCGCTGTGGCGCTCACTCGGATTCGAGGTGGTGGGCACCGTGCCCAAGGCGTTCCACCATCCGGCGGAGGGCTACGTCGGGCTGCACATCATGCACCGCTTCCTGTGACCGCGGCCGCCTCCCTGAGCCCGGCCGGATCGTCGAGGACGGCCTGCACCACGGAGTGCGCCGCGCCGAGCAGCGGACCGTCGGAGCCCAGCCGCGAGACCGTCACCACGCCCTGACCGGAGCGCGCCGGGTCCGCGACCCGCACCGCCAACTCCCGCTCCAGCGCGGGCAGCAGCCAGGGCGCCAGCGGGGTGAGCGCGCCCCCGAGCACCACCGTGCGCGGGTCGAGGAGGTTCACGGCACCGGCCAGCGCGATGCCGAGCGCCACCCCCGCCCCGCGCAGCGCGCTCCGCACCCGGCGGTCGCCGTCCGCCGCCCGCTCGGCCAGCAGGGCGATCCGGCCGCCGGGGCCAGGATGCTGGGCCGCGGCCTGTTCGGGGGACAGACCGCTCGCCCGCAGCACCGCCTCCTCGCCCGCGTACTGCTCCAGGCAGCCGCGCCCGCCGCACGCGCACGCGGGCCCTTCGGGCCGTACCGGCACATGGCCCAGCTCGCCCGCGAAGCCGTGGGTGCCGCGCAGCAGCCGTCCGTCGAGCACGACCGCGGCGCCGATGCCGATTTCGGCCGAGACATGGACGAAGTCCCGCGGCGCCGGGTCATGGCCGCCCCGCCACAGCTCGGCGAGCGCCCCGAGATTGGCCTCGTTGTCGACGTTCAGCGGCACCCCGGGCAGTGCGGCGCGCAGAGCGGGGCCGATGTCCACGCCCTCCCAGCCGAGGTTGGGGGCGCGTACGACCAGCGACGACTCGCGCGCCACCAGGCCGGGCACCGCCACCGCGAGCCCGGCCGGCCGCAGCCCCTCGCGCTCCGCCTCCGCCGCCACCTGACGGACCAGCCCGGCGAGCCGGTCGAGCGCCGGGCCCACGGCGCGGTCCCGGTTCGCCGACGCCATCTCCGTACGGGCCCGCACCCGGCCGCCGAGGTCCACGGCGCAGACGGCCAGATGGTCCACGCCTATCTCCGCGCCGATCCCGGCCGGGCCGCGCTCGTTGAGCCGCAGCGCGCTGCCCGGGCGGCCGACCGTGCCGGGCCGGGACGGGCCCAGCTCGACCAGCAGGCCGTCCCGGATCAGCTCGTCCACCAGCGTGGAGACCGCCGCCCGGGTCAGCCCCACCCGGGCCGCGACGGACGCGCGGGAGAGCGGTCCGTGCGCGGCCACGGCGTGCAGCACGAGGGAGAGATTGCGGCGGCGCATCGCCTGCTGGGTATTGGGCTGTGGCTCTGCCACCGTCGTCGTCTCCTCTCCTGGGTTTCGTACGGTCCAAGCGGGGTTCAGGCCCGACGCAGCAGACCGTCCGTGTCGGACAGCACCCGCGCGATGCGCTCCCGCGCCTCCTCGTCGCGCTCCACCGCCTCGTACGACGGCCCGTCCGCGGTCGCCCAGCGGCGCGCCACCGCCGCCGGGTCCTCGCCCAGCGCCAGCCCCGCGGCCTGGGCGGCGGCGCCGAGGGCGACCAGCTCCTGCGCCCGCGGCACCTGGACGGGCCGGCCGCTGAGCCGCCGCACCGTCTCGCGCCAGGCCGTGCCCTTGGCGCCGCCGCCGATGAGCAGCAGCGGAGTGTCGGGGGCCGCGTCCGCGTCCAGCACCTGACCGAGCGCTGTCAGCAGGGTGAAGACGGCGCCGTCGTAGGCGGCCTGGAGGAGCCCGCCCGGCGTCGTGTCGTGGCGCAGCCCGTGCAGCAGCCCGGAGGCATGGGGCAGGTTCGGGGTGCGCTCACCGTCCAGGAACGGAAGGAGCACGGCCTGCCCGCCCGGCTCCACCGCCTCCCGGTCCCGGCCCAGCAGCGCAGCGACCTTGTCGACGGCGAGCGTGCAGTTGAGGGTGCAGGCCAGCGGAAGCCAGGCGTCACGGGTGTCGGCGAACCCGGCGACCACCCCCGTGGGGTCGGCGGGACGGTGTTCCGAGACCGCGTACACGGTGCCGGAGGTGCCGAGGCTGAGCACCGGCTGCCCCGGGCGCAGTCCAAGACCGAGGGCCGCGGCCATGTTGTCGCCGGTTCCGGTGGCCACCAGGGCGCCGGTGGGCAGCGGCAGGTCCGGCAGGTCCCGTACGGTCCCGGCCGCCTCGCCGTGCCGCAGCACGCGCGGCAGCAGGGCGGGGGAGAGCCCGATCCGGCCGAGGATCTCCTCGTCGTACGCCTCGGTGCCGGACGCCCACCAGCCAGTGCCCGAGGCGTCGCCGCGGTCGGTCGTGCCGTATCCGGTGAGCCGTTCGGTGAGGTAGTCGTGGGGGAGCCGGACGGCCGCGGTGGCGCGGGCCGCCTCCGGCTCGTTCTCCCTGAGCCAGGCCCATTTGGTGACGGTGAACGATGTGGCGGGCACGCTGCCGATCCGCTCCGCCCACGCCTTGGGGCCGCCCAGCTCCTCGACCAGCCGGTCGCGCTGCGGCGCCGAGCGCACGTCGTTCCACAGCAGCGCGGGGCGTACCGGACGGCCGGCGGAGTCCAGCGTCACCAGCCCGTGCTGCTGGCCTCCGATGGAGACCGCGGCCGCCTGCCGGGCGTGCGGACCGCACTGCCGCAGCGCCTCCGCCAGCGCCTCCCACCACTGCTCGGGATCGCTCTCCTTGCCCTCGCCGCCGGCTCCGCCGCCGACGGTGTGCGGACCCTGACCGCGTGCGACGACCCGGCCGGTCGCGGCGTCGACGACCAGCGCCTTGGTCGACTGCGTGGAGCTGTCCACGCCGACGACCAGCGGTCCTTCCGGCACGGGCACGGCTGCTGCTGCCATCTCGCGCTCTCCCTTGCGTCCCTGTGTGCTGCGTGTGCTGCGACGAGTCTTATCCGGCCTGAGCGGGCCTTCCCACGGAATGCTCGCGCATACTAATTTGTAAAGTGCCATGACGAAATAGCCGTGAGAGGCGAGGGAGTCGCGATGAGCTACAGCCCCACCCCCGAGGACAGGTTCACCTTCGGCCTGTGGACGGTCGGCTGGCAGGGCCGGGACCCGTTCGGGGACGCCACCCGCCCGGCGCTCGACCCCGTCGAGTCCGTCACCCGGCTCGCCGAACTCGGCGCGTACGGTGTCACCTTCCACGACGACGACCTCATCCCCTTCGGCGCCTCGGAGACCGAGCGCGAGTCCCACATCAAGCGCTTCCGGCAGGCCCTGGACGCCACCGGCATGACCGTGCCCATGGCCACCACCAACCTGTTCACCCATCCGGTCTTCAAGGACGGCGCCTTCACCGCCAACGACCGGGACGTCCGCCGCTACGCCCTCCGCAAGACCCTGCGCAACATCGACCTCGCGGTCGAGCTGGGCGCGAAGACCTATGTGGCCTGGGGCGGCCGCGAGGGCGCGGAGTCCGGTGGCGCCAAGGACGTGCGCGCCGCGCTCGACCGGATGAAGGAGGCGTTCGACCTGCTCGGCGCGTACGTCACCGAGCAGGGCTACGATCTGCGCTTCGCCATCGAGCCCAAGCCCAACGAGCCGCGGGGCGACATCCTGCTGCCCACCGTCGGCCACGCCCTCGCCTTCATCGAGCGGCTGGAGCGGCCCGAGCTGTACGGGGTGAACCCCGAGGTCGGTCACGAGCAGATGGCCGGGCTGAACTTCCCGCACGGCATCGCCCAGGCGCTGTGGGCGGGCAAGCTCTTCCACATCGACCTCAACGGCCAGTCCGGCATCAAGTACGACCAGGACCTGCGGTTCGGGGCGGGCGATCTGCGGGCCGCCTTCTGGCTCGTCGACCTGCTGGAGACGGCCGGCTACGAGGGGCCGCGCCACTTCGACTTCAAGCCGCCGCGCACCGAGGACATCGCGGGCGTCTGGGCGTCGGCCGCCGGCTGCATGCGCAACTACCTCATCCTCAAGGAGCGGGCGGCGGCCTTCCGCGCCGACCCGGAGGTCCAGGAGGCGCTGCGCGCCTCGCGCCTGGACGAGCTGGCCCGGCCCACCCTGGACGAGGGCGAGACCCCGGCCGCGCTGCTCGCCGACCGCACCGCCTTCGAGGAGTTCGACGTCGAGGCCGCCGCCGGGCGCGGCATGGCCTTCGAGCGCCTGGACCAGCTCGCCATGGACCATCTGCTGGCCGCGCGCGGCTGACCGCGACCGGCCGCCGGTCCCGCCCCCCGACGGGACCGGCGGCCTTCGCTTCACCGGACCGGGAAGTTCACCGGACCCGGCGGATCAGGAGGGCTGCCAGCCGGCGAGCCAGTCCGCGATCTCGTAGTCGGCGGCCTGCGCGTCGGTCAGCTGCGGCCGGTCGCCGCTCGCCGCACCGGAACCGGCGCCCGTGTTCCTGTACTCCGCGAAGCGGTCGTCCTTCCAGGAGAAGCCGCTCATGTCCGTCCACGGCGTGGTCTTGACCGCCCCCGACAGGCTCGTGTTGCGGACGACCGTCTGCGGATCGAGGCTCGCGTCCCCGCCCGCGTGCCAGGGGCGGCCGAGGTAGAAGGACCGGCTGGTGACGTCCCCGCTGATGGTGCTGTTGATGAACAGGAAGCCCTTCTTCCCGGCCGCGGTCGACGGCGCCGCGACATAGCCGCCGGAGCTGCCGTCGTAGCGCTTGACGAGCCGGATCGTCGACTTGTCGATGACGGCGGAGGCGCGGCCGAAGACGAAGTCGACATTGCCCTGGATCACGGCGTTGCCGACGTACACCCGGCCGGTCCTGTCCTTGCTCGCGGAGTCGAGCAGCAGGGTGTCCTGGTCGCCGACCGCGCCGATGTCGTCCAGCACGATCTTGTCGGCCGCGGTGCGCAGCGCGACCGCCTGCTTGTCGGTGATGCTCGTGTTGGCCTCGTTGAAGTCGTTCACGAACTGCAGATGGCGCGCCTGGAAGTCGTCGGCCTCGACGGCGACGGTCGCGCTGCCGCCGGTGCCGTAGGTCCCGCCGCCGGGCTTGGGGGTGCCGGAGGCGTTGTTGTAGACGATCGTCACGTCGCTCTTGTTGCCGGTGCTGCCCACCAGCCGGATGTGCGGCTTGTTGGAGGGGATCTTCACGGTCTCCCGGTACGTACCGGGCTTGACGGAGATGGTGACCGCGGAGGAGTTGTTCGCCGGGACCGCGTTGACGGCCGCCTGGACGGTCGTGTACTGACCGCTGCCGTCCTTGGCGACGACCAGGGTCGCCGCCGCGGCGGAACCGGCCGCGTGGGCCCGGCCGCTGTCTCCGAACCACCCGGTGGCCGGAACGGCGACCAACGCGGCGCCGGTGGCGAGGGCCAGGGGGCCGATGGGCGGACCGGGGCGGCGGCGCCGGGAGCGCGGACGCGATGGGGGCATGGGGGATCTCCGTCCCGTGGAGGCGTGGGGGGCTTCTGACGCCCTACGGTTGCCACGCCCCCGCGAAAGGTTGCCGCCCCGCCGCCGTGTCCGCACCGGGGGACCGCCACCGGACCCGGTGCCGCGTCAGTCCGCCTCGACCATCGCCAGGGCGGCCTCCGGATCCTGTGCCGGAGGGCCGGCGGGCCACCAGCGGCCCCGGTCCTTCCGGTACGGCCACCAGCGCCCGTCGCGCCCGTAGCGCACCTGGGCATCGGTGCCCACCGCCGTCCAGCGGTTGCCCGCCGCGCGCAGCCGGGGCGCCCGTTCGCCTTCCTCCCAGGCGGTGGCGAGCTGGGCGTGGGCGCGGGCCAGGGCCTCGGCCCGCGGTGTCCACTCCTCCTCCAGCACGGCGAGCGCGGCGGCCCCGCCGTGCTCCCAGGCCCGTGCGGCGCGGGCCAGATCCAGACGGTCGCGCCCGCAGCCCGCCGCCAGCCGGGCGGCGATCGCGGCCGGGGGGCCGGCGGCGGTCAGCCGCACCGTGTCCTGCCACTGCGTCAGCGCGGCCGGGACGGGGGCCGTGGCATGGCCGGGCGCCAGCGCCTCGGCCAGCAGCCGCCGCGCGCGTACGGCGGCGTCCGCCGCGAGGAACTCCAGCGCGGCCACGTCCAGCCCGGGCGCCGGATCAGTACCACCGGCGAGCGCCGGGGGCCGGCCCGGCTCGTTGACGGGCGGAGGGGGAGCGGGCAGCGCGGCCGGACCGGGCGCGGCGAACGCCTCCCGGGCCGGTATGCCCTCCGGGGCCGCGGAGGGTGTCTCCTCGCCGGTCCGCGGGGCGTGCCGGGCGGCGTGCGCCACGCTGCGCACCTGGAGCTCGTCCAACAGCTCCCGCTCCCCGCGCCCGCGCATCAGCAGCAGCAGATACGGATCCTCGTCCAGCAGCCGGGCGACCTGGTAGCACAGCGCGGCGGTGTGCGGGCAGTGGTCCCACGCCTCGCACGCGCACTCCGGCTCCAGGTCGCCTATCCCCGGCAGGAGATCGACGCCCACGGCGGCCGCGTCCTCGGCGAGCTGTGGCGGCATGTCGCGGTCGAGTAGCGCGGCGATGTGCCCCGAGCGCTCGGCGACCACCCCCAGCAGCCGGTCCCACTCGCCGTCGTCCAGCTCCTGCAACAGCACGTCCGACCGGTACGGGGTGCGGTCCCGGTCCTGTACCACCGCGGTGATCCGCTCCGGCCGCACGCACACCGCGCCGACCGCGCCCTCGCGTGCGTGCTTGCGGCCGCGCTTCAGCTGCCCGTTGTCCAGCGCGGTGTCCTCCAGGGCCTTCAGCCAGGCCCGGCCCCACCAGGTGCGGGCGAAGGCGCCGCCGTGGGCGGGCGGCAGGGCGGCGAGGGTGCGCTCGGGGCGCGCGCCGGGCGCGTCCTCGGCGTGCGCGTTCTCCTCGGTGTTCCCGGTGCGGCTCATCGCTCGGTCCCCCTCAGCTCCACCAGCTCCGCGAGCTGGGCGTCGGTCAGTTCGGTCAGCGCGCTCTCGCCGGAGCCCAGCACCGCGTCGGCCAGCTCCCGTTTGCGCTCCAGCAACGCCGCGATCCGGTCCTCCACGGTGCCCTCCGTGATGAGCCGGTGGACCTGCACCGGCTGGGTCTGGCCGATGCGGTACGCGCGGTCGGTGGCCTGGGCCTCGGCGGCCGGGTTCCACCAGCGGTCGTAGTGCACGACGTGGCCGGCGCGGGTGAGGTTCAGCCCGGTGCCCGCCGCCTTCAGCGACAGCAGGAACACCGGCGCCTCGCCGTCCTGGAAGCGCCGCACCATCTCCTCGCGGCGCGCCACCGGCGTACCACCGTGCAGCAGCTGGGCCGGGACGCCGCGCGCGGCGAGGTGACTCTCGAGGATCCGGGCCATCTGCACGTACTGGGTGAAGACGAGGACACTCGCGCCCTCGGCGAGGATGGTGTCCAGCAACTCGTCGAGCAGCTCCAGCTTCCCGGAGCGGCCGGGAACCACGGGCCGGTCCTCCTTGAGGTACTGCGCCGGATGGTTGCAGATCTGCTTCAGCCCGGTCAGCAGCTTGACGATGAGCCCGCGCCGCTCGAACCCGCTGCTGTCCGAGATCTCCGCCAGGATCTCCCGCACCACCGCCTCGTACAGCCCGGCCTGCTCCTTGGTGAGCGCGACGGCCCGGTCCGTCTCGGTCTTGGGGGGAAGTTCGGGCGCGATGCCCGGGTCGGACTTGCGGCGGCGCAGCAGAAAGGGCCGGACGAGCTTCGCCAGCCGCTCCGCGGCGGCCGGGTCGCTGCCGCTCTCCACCGCCTGGGCGTAGCGCCTGCGGAACGCGTCATGGGTGCCCAGCACCCCGGGGGTGGTCCAGTCGAGGATCGCCCACAGCTCGGAGAGGTTGTTCTCGATGGGGGTGCCGGAGAGCGCGACGCGCGCCTTGGCCCCGATGACGCGCAGGCGCTTGGCGGTCGCCGAGAACGGGTTCTTGACGTGCTGCGCCTCGTCGGCGACGACCATGCCCCAGGGGCCCGCATCGGCCAGCCGTTGCGCGTCGAGCCGCATCGTGCCGTACGTGGTCAGGACGAACTCGCCGTCCGCGACGCCGTCCAGGCTGCGCGCCGTGCCGTGGTAGCGGCGCACCGGAGTGCCCGGCGCGAACCGCTCGATCTCGCGCCGCCAGTTGCCCATCAGCGAGGTGGGACAGACCACCAGGGTGGGCCCGGCGGCCCCGGGCACGTCCTGCCGGTGCAGATGCAGCGCGATCAGGGTGATGGTCTTGCCGAGCCCCATGTCGTCGGCGAGACAGCCGCCGAGGCCGAGCGATGTCATCCGGACCAGCCAGTCCAGCCCGCGCAGCTGGTAGTCGCGCAGGGTGGCGGCGAGGGCCGCGGGCTGCGCGACGGGCGGCACGTCCCCGTCCTCCCCGTTCTCCCCGGGCCGGTACTCCGCGGGCTGGGCGAGGCGGTCGCGCAGCGCGGCCAGCCAGCCGGTGGCCCGCACCTCGACCTCGGCGCCGTCGGCCTCCGCGCGGCCGGTGAGGACGGCGCCGAGCGCGTCGACGGGGGCGAGCTTGCGGTCCTGACGGTCGCGGGCGCGCCGCGCCGACTCGGGGTCCAGGACCACCCACTGGTCGCGCAGCCGCACCAACGGGCGGCCGGCCTCGGCGAGCCGGTCCAGCTCCTCCCTGGTCAGCTCCTGGTCGCCGACGGCGAACCGCCAGCTGAAGCGGAGCAGCGCGTCGGCGGAGAGGAAGGAGGGCATCCGCGGCCCCTGGCTCCGCTCGGAGTCGCCTGCTCCGTCTGCTTCATCCGGGCCGTCCGGGCCGACGACGGCGCGCGCGGTGAGCCCGCGTACCAGCTCCTTGGGCCAGTGCACCTTCACCCCGGCGGAGTCCAGCGCACCGGCCGCCGGGCCCAGCAGCTCGGTGACCTCCTCGTCGGCGAGGTCGACCGCCTCGGGTACGGCGGCGGACAGCAGCGGGGTGAGCGGCGCCCAGGCGCGGGCCGCGCGCCGCAGGGTGAGGAGGGCGTCCATCCGGGCCCTGGGCCCGAGCGCCGCGCCGGCGGGCGCGGTGCCCGCCCACACCTCGGCGGCGTCCGCGACCAGGGACGGGTCGGTGAGGCTGTGCAGCTGGAGGACCGCGCGGAAGCCGGGGCCGCGGTTTCCCTGGCCGGCTCCGTGGAGCAGTTCGATACGGAGCGACAGCCGTACGCCCGCGTCGTGCCCGGCGGCGACGTCGGCCGCCCAGGCGCGCTGCTCGGGCAGTCGCCGCGGGGCGGTGGCGGCGAAGGCGGGGCCGCCCGCGGCCACGGACGCGGCGGGTGAGCGCGGCAGTCCGTCCGCGACCGCGTCGAGGAAGGCGCGCAGATGCCGTTCGGGGTCGGGCAGCAGCTCGGTGCCAGTGCCAGTGCCAGTGCCAGTGCCAGTGCCAGTGCCAGGGCCGGTGCCGGTGCCGGTGCCGGGCAGCGGCACCGCGTGGGCGGCGGCCGGCATGGTGGCGGCCAGCTCCCGCACCCGCTCCAGGTCGCCGCCGTCGAGCGGGCCGACGCGCCACGCGTCGTGGTCGGTGGCCGTGAGCCCGGGCAGCAGACGGCCGCGGGCGGCGAGTTGCAGGGCGAGGACGGCGGCGGCACCCCAGAAGGCCGTCGCCGGGTCGGCTCCTCCCCGGTCCGACGGCTCTCCGCCCGGCTGCGCGGCGGCCCGCGCCCGGGCCCGGGTGAGCACCGGCAGCGCGTCGGACAGGGGCAGCACCAGCGCGCGTACGGTGCGGGTGCGGACACCGGGGCCGTCCGGGACGACGACGGTCAGTTCCTCGGTGGAGCCGGACGCCCCGCCGGGCGGCGGTCCGTCCGGCCGCCAGAAGGCGACGCGCCCGGCGCGCGAGGGGTCGGCCGGCAGGAAGACGGCGGTGGAGCGGCAGAGTTCGGCGATCTCGGAGGGGGTGGTCGCGGAGGGCGGGGTCACAGCTCTGACGCATTCCTCAAATTTGACTACCGGAGTGGGCGGCCGAGGGTACAGGACGACGGGCGGGATGTGGAACCGGCGGCCGCCGGTGTCCGTTGTGAGGAGTGAATACGGCTATGGGCCGTGAAGGAGGCGGGTGCGATGTCCACACGCGCGAAGGTCGCCACCGGAGGTGTGGTGGCCGGTGTGATCCTGCTGTGGCTGCTGCCCTTCTGGGCCGCGCTGCTGGTGATGGTCGGCGTGCCGGTGGCCGCCTATCTGCTGCTCGACCCGTCGCAGCGGCGCAGGCTGCGCGGCGTCTCCCGCAAGCAGCTGGGTCGCTGACGCAGGCGGCCCGGCCCCGGCGCCCGGGTGGCGCATCGGGCAGCCGGCCGGGCTCGGGAGCGAGGGCGACGCGCGCCTGGGAGTGACCGCGCAATACCGATCGCGGATCGTCCCGGCTCCCCACCCCGGCCGGTCACCGGCGCCCGGCGGCACGCTGTGGGCCGTCCGTGGGCCGACCGTGCGCTGTTCCCGCGCTCAGTGCGGTCGTACGGCCAGCTCGTCCAGCGCCGTCAGCAGCCCCGGCAGCTCCGGACCGCGGCCGACCGGCAGCACCTCGCCCGGCGCCTCGTCCAGCAGCACGAACGCGATGTCGTCGGTCCGCGCCACCATGCTCCAGCCCGGTCCGTCCGCCCGAAGCGTCCGCGCGTCACCCGTGGCGAACGCGGAACGGATCCGGCCCAGCGGCGGAGGCTTGTCCAGGTAGCCGCGCGCCTCCTCCAGAACGCGCCGCACGCCCCCGTGCGGCTTCTCGCCCGGGGCCACGAACGTCACCTCGCCGTCCACCTGTTCGCGCCAGATCGCCCACTGGAGCGCGATCTCGTCCGCGCCGAGCCGCCGCTGCGGCGGACCCCACTGGCCGGAGTCCGGCGGTGTGAGCGGCGCCCGGGCCGCGCCCCCGGGCTGAGCGTCGGGTGCGGGGTCGTGGGGTGCCGGTACGCCCGGAGCGGCCACCGCCACCGCGAGCGGCCAGCCGGGCAGGGAGGCGACCACGGTCCGGTCGTCGAGCGACAGCTCGTACTCCATGCCGCAGTCCCAGGTCGCGATGGCCATCGCCACGAGCGACACATCGTCGGTGACCACCGTCCAGCGGGCGCCGTTGCCGTCCTGCCCCAGCACGAGGCCGTATCCCGGCTCGTAGGGCTCCAGTCCGAGCGCGGCGCACGCCTCGGGATAGTCGTCGCCGAGCACGCTCGGGAACTGTGCGGGCGTCAGCAGCACGGCGGTCAGCACATACAGCGCGTCCTCGCCCGACTCCTCCGTGGCGGACACGGCAGCCTCCTCCTGAGGTTCTTCGTCCGGCGCACCCTAACCAGCCGGTAGGCGCGGCGTCGAGACTTCGTACCGCGGTCGGCGTCAGCTTCCGCCCCCGGCCCGCAGCGCGTCCAGGGTGCGCCGCAGCCACGACAGTTCGGCCTGTCCGGCGGCGCGCGCGATGGTGAGGACGCCCCGCCGGAAGGGATCCTCCACCTCCTCCGCGCGCAGTGGCCGGTCGCCCTCGTAGAAGAAGCTGGAGGGGTGGCGCAGATGGGCCAGGCGGCGTTCGAGCACGGCCGACTGGCGCACTGGGTCGTCCAGGTGCCGCAGGAACGACAGCAGGATGAACCAGCGGTTCTCGTCCGTGATGTCGCCCTCGGCCGGATCCGCGAGTCGGCGGCGCAGCTCGGCCCGCCCCTCGGGCGTCAGGGTCAGGACGTGCCGGGGCGCGGCCCCCGCGCCCTGTCGGGTCTCACGGGCCAGCAGCCCCGCCTTCTCCAGCCGCTTGATCGCCGGATAGAGGGTGCTCTCGGCCACCGGCTTGATGTGCCCGGTCAGCGCCGTGATGCGTTTGCGCAGCTCGTAGCCGTGCAGCGGCGCGTCATGGAGGAAGCCGAGGATGGCGAGTTCGAGCATGCCCGCATTGTGGCGTACCGCTTCCGCACCTCCTAGGCGCAGTACATCGCAGTACATGCATGACGAGGTGTCCGCCCGGGCGTCAGCCCTGACGGACCGCGAGGACCAGGAAGCGCGTGTCCTCGTCCGTGTACGCGTCCAGCCGCCAGCCGCAACGGGCCAGCAACGGCCGCAGGTTGGGCTCGGCCCGCAGATCCTCGGGGGTCAGCGGCCGGCCGTGGCGGGCGGCGAGCGCGGCGCGCCCCACCGGGTGGAACAGCGCGAACGATCCGCCGGGGCGCACCACCCGGGCCAGCTCGCGCAGCCCGGCCCGGGGGTCGGTCAGGTGTGAGATCAGCCCGGCGGCGAAGACCGCGTCGAGACAGCCGTCGCGCAGCGGCAGCCGGGCGACATCGGCGAGGGCGAGCACCCCGTCCCGGTCCCGCCCGGCGCGTACGGCCGCCGTCAGCATGGCGGGCGTGAGGTCGAAGCCCAGCACGGTCCCGCGGGGGCCGACCACGGCGCGCAGCGCGGGCAGGGCGCGGCCCGTACCGCAGCCCGCGTCGAGCACCGTGTCCCCGGTGCGCAGGCCCAGGTCGGCGACGGCGGCGGCATAGGCCGGGCCGTCGTCGGGAAAGCGGCTGTCCCAGTCGGCCGCGCGGGGCGTGAAGAAGTCCCTCACGTCGGCCGCGCTGTCTCGGTGGGGGCGCTCGTGACGCATGACGGGCTCCTCGGTTCGCAGTTCTGAGAACAGATTCGGGCATCAAGCAGTCATTCGAAAAACTGTCGCTGCCAAATTCCGACAGGTTCGAAATGCGCCCCCAATGCGCCCCCAATGCGCCCCCTGGCGGGCTACCGTCCGTGGCTCATGGGGGGGACCCCGAGCGCGCCGCCCGCTCGCGGCGCGTGCCGACCGAGGGAGACCGTCGTGATCAAGCGCTGCGCAGCCGCCGTCCGCTCTTCGGCCGCGCTCGACCGGAGCCTGCTCGACCCCGGTCTGCTCGACCGGATCCTGGACGACGGGGCGGCCCGCGCCGGGGGTGTCCGCCATGCCGTGCTGCTCTCGCAGGACGGGACCACCCTGAGCGCGTCCCGCGGGCTCTCCCGCCGGGACGCGGACCACCTGGCCGAGGTCGCTTCCGGCATCCACGGACTGGCCAGGAGCGCGCGGCGCCGTGCGCGCCCCGCCCCGGTGCGCCGGACGATGGTCGAGCTGGAGAGCGGCACCCTCTCCGTCGCGGCGGCGGAGGCCGGCACCTGCCTGGTCGTGCTGAGCGCCGCGGGCGGCGACCCGGCCACGGCCGCCGCCGAGACGGCCCGGCTCGTGGAGCAGGTCGGCGAACATCTGCGCCGTGCCCTCGGCTGACCGCGGAATGTGAGGTTCCGTCGCCGCTTCGGCCGTTCCCCACCGGGTACCCGGGGCACCTTGTCGAGACTGCCGATGACCACGTGAAGGGACACGGCGATGCGAGCGGTGACCTGGCAGGGCAAACGCGATGTGCGCGTGGAGACGGTGCCCGACCCCATTCTCAAGGAACCGACGGACGCGATCGTAAGGATCACCACCACCGGACTGTGCGGGTCCGATCTCCATCTGTACGAGGTGCTCACGCCCTTCATGACTCCCGGCGACATCCTCGGCCATGAGCCGATGGGGATCGTCGAGGAGACCGGGCCGGAGGTGACCGGCCTCCGGCCCGGCGACCGGGTGGTCGTCCCGTTCCAGATCGCCTGCGGATCCTGCTGGATGTGCGGCTCCGGCCTGCCGACCCAGTGCGAGACCACTCAGGTGATCGAGTACGGCATGGGCGCGGAGATCTTCGGTTACAGCAAGCTGTACGGCGCGGTGCCGGGCGGCCAGGCGGAGTACCTGCGGGTGCCGCAGGCCCACTACGGTCCGATCAAGGTGCCCGAGGGGCCGCCGGACGACCGTTTCCTCTATCTCTCCGACGTCCTGCCCACGGCCTGGCAGGCGGTCGAGTACGCGGCCGTCCCGCGGGAGGGCACGGTGTGCGTGCTGGGTCTCGGCCCCATCGGGGACATGGCCTGCCGGGTCGCCAGGCACCGGGGAGCCGGACGGGTGATCGGCGTGGACCTGGTGCCCGAACGGCTGCGGCGGGCCCGCGCCGACGGCGTCGAGACGTTCGACCTGAACGACTTCGACGGTCAGGACCATCTGGTCGAGGCCGTGCTCTCGACGGGCGGGGGCCGTGGCCCGGACTCGGTCATCGACGCGGTGGGGACGGAGGCCCACGGCAGCCCGGTCGGCCGGACCGCACAGCGGGCCGCCGGCATACTGCCGCGGGACTGGGGCGCCAAGCTCACGGCCAGGGCCGGTGTCGACCGGCTGGCGGCGCTCCGGCTGGCCATTGCGCTGGTGCGGCGCGGCGGGACGGTCTCCCTGAGCGGAATGTACGGCGGAATGACCGACCCGTTGCCGCTGATGACCATGTTCGACAAGCAGATCCAGCTGCGGATGGGGCAGGCGAACGTCCGCAGCTGGGCCGACGACATCCTGCCGCTGCTGACGGACGAGGACCCGCTGGGCGTCGACGGCTTCGCCACCCACCGCCTGCCGCTGGAGCAGGCATCCCACGCCTATGAGATGTTCCAGCAGAAACAGGACGGTGCGGTAAAGGTCGTGATGCGACCGTGAGCGATTGATTTCGGCCGAATCAGGCCACCCCCGACTCGCTCAGTTCGCTGAGTCTCCTCTTCAGCTAGTCGGCGAGATCGGCGACGGCGATGACCTTCTCGATGCGGACCCGTACCAGCAGCTCCCCGGGGACGCCGTTGCGGGCCCCGATCTGTTCGGCGAGGTCATCGCCCATATAGCGGGCGGCGATCCGGGTGGCCCACTCCCGTACCTCGCCCAGGTCGTCGCTGAGTTCGGCCCGGCCCTGCACCGTGACGAAGGAGAACGGGGGCCGCTCGTCGTCCACGCAGAGGCTGACGCGCGGGTCCCGGGCCAGGTTGCGCCCCTTGACCGTGTCCTGCCCGGTATTGAAGACCAGGTCGTCCCCGTCGAGCAGGAACCAGATGGGCGCGAGATGCGGGCTTCCGTCGGCCCGTACGGTCGCCAGTTTGCCGGTGTGGGTGCCATCGGAGAGGAACTTCTGCCACTGATCCCTCGACATGTTCTGTGCCATGTCCCCATCTTGCGTCAAGCAGCGCAGAACGGCCGGAGGGACGAGCAGGGCGGGTTGCCCGGACGGCGGCGGTGAGAAAGGCTGGCACGCAGCTGAAGGGGATCGGGGAGGAACGCCAATGGCACTCAGCAAGGGGCTCGACTGGTTACTGGACGACCTGACCAACCGGATCGCGCAGGTGCGGCACGTGCTGGTGCTGTCGAACGACGGGCTGGTGACGGGGGCGAGCGCGACGCTGGAACGCCAGGACGCCGAGCACCTGGCGGCGGTCGCCTCCGGGCTGCACAGCCTCGCCAAGGGGTCCGGCAACCACTTCCGGACGGGCCGGGTGCGGCAGACCATGGTCGAGTTCGAGGAGGGCGTCCTCTTCGTGACGGCCGCGGGTGACGGCAGCTGTCTCTGCGTCCTCAGCGGCTCGGACGCCGATGTCGGGCAGGTCGCCTACGAGATGACGCTGCTGGTGAACCGGGTGGGAGAGCACCTGGGCGTCGAGGCCCGGCAGGAGAGCGGCGCCACGAGCTGACCGTCGGGAGCCGGGGAGGCCGGGTCCGGAGTCCGGGAGTCCGGGAGTCCGGGAAGTTATCCACAGGTGGTTGTCCACAGGCCTGACGGACCGTCGTGTCGCGGCGCTATCGTCGTCACTGTCAGTGATTGATGGATCGCGGGGGAGGCTTCGTCATGGCAGTGGTACGAGTGGAGCAGGAAGCACGCGAGGTGCGGAGGTCGCAGGGGGCGCGGGAGCGCCGGAAGCCGTCGGCCCCGGCCGGGCCGGGGCAGCCGACGGGCGTCGCGTTCCGCACCGCGGCCCGGATGCTGGGCCTCATGCCGCGCGAGTTCGAGCTGGCCGAGCAGCTGGGGGAGGTGCACACCATCACCACTCCCACGGGGCGGCGGGTGGCCCGGGAGGAGCTGGCACGGCTGACGGGCGCCGAGGGATTCCCGGAGGCGCTGCGCACCCGGCTGCGGGTGGTCGGCACGGCGGGCGGGGCCGATCTGCTGGGCATCAGCCCGGGCCGGTTCACCCGCCTGGCGCGCGGCGGTTTCTTCGCCCCGGCCCGGTTCTATGTCAACCGGTACCGGCTTGTGGTGTGGCTCTATCTGGCGACCGATCTGGAAGAGTTCGCCACCCGCGAGCCCGCCCTGCTGACCGGCCGTACGCCACCGGGGCTGAGCGCGTCGCTGGCCGCGGGAGAGGACGCGCGGGCCGAGAAGTGGCGCGAGCGGCGCGTCGGCCAGCTGCTCTCCCGGACCCAGGACCCCTGGGAGCGCGCCGGGGTGCTGGCCGCGGTGCTGGGCCCCGACGAGCTGGCGGTAGCCGTCAGCGATCCGCACGACCGGAATCATGTGCGGGAGCTTCGCCCCGCACTCGTCCCGGTGCGCCCCGCCGCGGCAGCGGCACGCAAAGTGATCGACCGGGTGCAGACGGCGGAGGATCCCCAGGAGATCCTGCGGTACCGCGTGGCGCTCGCCGACGCCGTGCGGGCGGCGCGCCGGGTCCGCCCCGCGCCGCGGCCGGACGCCGCGGTGGCGCCGCTTCCCACCTGCCGGACCCGGCCCCCGGGCCGGTCCGCGGGCCGGCCGCGCGGCCTGTGGCGCAGGCTGGTCGGCAAGCGCTGACCCACGGCGGAGCGAGCCGCAGGGAGGCTCAGCTGTTCTCCGTGCCCTCGCCGCCGGCCGTGGCCTCCGCCGCCGGAGCCAGAGGACGAAAGAGCCCCTCCTGGACGACCGACACCAGGAGGCGACCCGCGCGGTCGTAGATCCGGCCGCGTGCCAGGCCCCGGCCGCCGGTCGCCACGGGCGACTCCTGGTCGTAGAGGAACCACTCATCGGTACGGAAGGGCCGGTGGAACCACATGGCGTGATCCAGCGAGGCCATGTCGAAGCCCCGCGGGCCCCACAGCGGCTCTACGGGCACCCGCACCGCATCCAGCAGCATCATGTCGCTCGCGTAGGTGAGCGCGCAGGTGTGGACGAGCGGGTCGTCCCCGAGCGGTCCGACCGCGCGCATCCACACCGCGCTGCGGGGTTCCGCTCCCCTCAGTTCCTCATCGGTCCAGCGCAGCCGCTCGACGTAGCGGATGTCGAAGGGCAGGCGGCGTTCCATCCGCGCAAGCGACTCGGGGAGGGCGCCCATGTGCTCGCGGATCTCGTCGGAGAGCTTCGGCAGGCTCTCCGGCCCGGGTGCCTCGGGCATCGGCAGCTGCTGTTCGATGCCCGGCTCCGGACGGTGGAAGGAGGCCGTCAGATTGAAGATCGTCCGACCCTGCTGGACCGCGACGACCCGGCGGGTGGTGAAGGAGCGCCCGTCCCGGACCCGCTCCACCTGGTACACGATGGGCACACCCGGCCGGCCCGGGCGCAGGAAGTACGCGTGCAGCGAGTGCACCGGGCGCTCCCCGTCGGTGGTGCGCCCGGCGGCCACCAGCGCCTGCCCCGCCACCTGTCCGCCGAACACCCGCTGCAGCGATTCGTCGGGGCTCAGTCCACGGAAGATGTCCACCTCGATCCGTTCGAGATCGAGCAGATCGACCAGGCGCTCGGCGGGGTTGGTCATCGGCGGTGCTCCTTCGCTGAGGTGGTTCGGGGATCGGACGGTGGCCGGGAGGTTACAGCTGGCCCACGTCGGTGACCCGGACCACGGCCCGGCCCTCCTCGTCCGAGGCGGTCAGGTCGACCTCGGCCGAGATGCCCCAGTCGTGGTCGCCGTTCGGGTCGTCGAAGGTCTGCCGCACCCGCCACAGCCCGTGCTCGGGCTGCTCCTCGATCTGCAGCAGCTTCGGACCGCGGGCGTGCGGACCGGTGCCCAGCTCGTCGTACTCGTCCCAGTACGCGTCCAGCGCCTCCGCCCAGGCGTCCTCGTCCCAGCCGGTCTCGGCGTCCATCTCGCCCAGCTCCGCCACCTTGTCGAGCGCGGCCAGTTCGACCCGGCGGAACATCGCGTTGCGCACCAGCACGCGGAAGGCCCGGGCGTTCGCGGTGACCGGCCGGACCTGGTCGGCGCGCTCCTGCGCCTCCTCCGCGGACTCCTCCTCCGGATTGGCGAGCTGTTCCCACTCGTCCAGGAGGCTGGAGTCGACCTGCCGCACCATCTCGCCGAGCCAGGCGATGATGTCCTCGAAGTCGTCCGACTTCAGGTCGTCCGGCACGGTGTGGTCCAAGGCCTTGTAGGAGCTGGCCAGGTAGCGCAGCACGATGCCCTCGGTCCGCGCCAGGTCGTAGAGCGCGGTGAACTCGGTGAAGGTCATCGCCCGCTCGTACATGTCGCGGATCACCGACTTGGGCGACAGCGGGTGGTCGCCGACCCAGGGGTGGCTCTTGCGGTAGAGCCCGTAGGCATGGAAGAGCAGCTCTTCCAGCGGCTTGGGATAGGAGATGTCCTGGAGCCGCTCCATGCGCTCCTCGTACTCGATCCCGTCCGCCTTCATCGCGGCGACCGCCTCGCCCCGCGCCTTGTTCTGCTGGGCCGCCAGGATCTGCCGCGGGTCGTCCAGCGTCGATTCCACCACCGAGACCATGTCCAGGGCGTAGGACGGGGATTCGGGGTCCAGCAGCTCGAACGCGGCGAGCGCGAAGGTGGACAGCGGCTGGTTGAGCGCGAAGTCCTGCTGGAGGTCCACCGTCAGCCGGACCTGCCGCCCCTCCGCGTCGGGAGCCTCCAGCCGCTCGACGATCCCGCCGTCCAGCAGCGAACGGTAGATCGCGATCGCCCTGCGGATGTGCCGGAGCTGGTTCTTGCGCGGCTCATGGTTGTCCTCCAGGAGCCGCCGCATCGCCTGGAACGCGTTGCCGGGGCGCGCGATGACCGCCAGCAGCATCGCATGGGTGACCCGGAACCGGGAGGTGAGTGGCTCCGGTTCGGACGCGATGAGCTTTTCGAAAGTGTTCTGGCCCCAGTTGACGAAGCCCTCCGGGGCCTTCTTGCGGACCACCTTACGGCGCTTCTTGGGATCGTCCCCCGCCTTCGCGAGGGCCTTCTCGTTCTCGACGACATGCTCGGGCGCCTGCGCCACCACGAACCCGGCGGTGTCGAACCCCGCGCGCCCGGCCCGGCCCGCGATCTGGTGGAACTCCCGCGCCCGCAGCGTCCGCACCCGCTGGCCGTCGTACTTCGTCAGCGCGGTGAACAGCACGGTCCGGATCGGTACGTTGACGCCCACCCCGAGCGTGTCCGTACCGCAGATGACCTTCAGCAGTCCGGCCTGGGCCAGCTTCTCCACCAGCCGCCGGTACTTCGGCAGCATGCCCGCGTGATGCACCCCGATCCCGTGCCGGACATAACGGGACAGGTTCCGGCCGAACTTGGTGGTGAAGCGGAAATTGCCGATCAGAGAGGCGATCTCGTCCTTCTCCGCGCGCGTGCACATGTTGATGCTCATCAGCGCCTGTGCCCGTTCGACCGCGGCTGCCTGGGTGAAGTGCACGATGTAGACGGGGGCCTGCCGGGTCTCCAGCAGCTCGGTGAGCGTCTCGGTGAGCGGCGTCGTGCGGTATTCGTAGCTCAGCGGCACCGGCCGGGTCGCCGACCGCACGACCGCGGTGGGCCGCCCGGTGCGACGGTTCAGATCCTCCTCGAACCGCGTCACATCGCCGAGCGTCGCCGACATCAGGATGAACTGCGCCTGCGGCAGCTCCAGCAGCGGGATCTGCCACGCCCAGCCCCGGTCCGGCTCCGCATAGAAGTGGAACTCGTCCATCACCACCTGGCCGATGTCGGCGTCCCGGCCGTCCCGCAGGGCGATGGACGCCAGCACCTCGGCCGTACAGCAGATGACGGGCGCGTCCGCGTTGACCGACGCGTCCCCGGTGAGCATCCCGACGTTCTCGGTGCCGAAGAGCTTGCACAGCTCGAAGAACTTCTCCGAGACCAGAGCCTTGATCGGCGCGGTGTAGAAGGTGACCTCGTCCCGGGCCAGCGCGGCGAAGTGGGCGCCCGCGGCCACCAGGCTCTTTCCCGATCCGGTGGGCGTCGACAGAATGACGTTCGCCCCGGACACCACTTCGATCAGCGCCTCCTCCTGGGCGGGATAGAGCGAGATGCCCCGCTCCTCGACCCAGGTCGAGAACTTCTCGAAGAGAGTGTCGGGGTCGGGTTCGCTCGGCAGCTGATCGATAAGAGTCACGGACCCTATACTGCCTGGTTTCCCCGGCGGGGCGGGAACCGGCTGTGCGGACGAAGATCGTCCGTCGCTAGGGTGTGGTCAGCCGATGCAACCAACTCCCGCACCGAAGCGGGCAAGAACAGGGGCGGGGTACGACCATGATGGGACCGGCGCATTCGCTGTCCGGAGCGGCTGCCTGGCTGGGGGTGGGCGCGGCGGCCGCCGCGGCCGGCCACGAGATGCCCTGGCCGGTGCTCGTCGTAGGCGCGCTGATCTGCGCCGGAGCGGCGCTCGCCCCCGACCTCGACCATAAGGCGGCGACCATATCGCGGGCCTTCGGGCCGGTGTCGCGGGTGCTGTGCGAAGTGATCGACAAGCTGTCGTACGCGGTCTACAAGTCGACCAGGAAAGCGGGCGACGCCCGCCGCTCCGGTGGCCACCGCACCCTGACCCACACCTGGGTCTGGGCCGTCCTCATCGGCGCCGGATCCTCGGCACTCGCCGTGGTGGGCGGCCGCTGGGCAGTGCTCGGCATCCTCTTCGTCCACATGGTGCTGGCCGTCGAAGGGCTGCTGTGGCGCGCGGCGCGGGTCTCCAGCGACGTCCTGGTGTGGCTGCTCGGCGCCACCAGCGCCTGGATACTCGCCGACATCCTGAACAAGCCGGGTAACGGCGCGGACTGGCTGTTCACCGCTCCCGGCCAGGAGTATCTGTGGCTGGGGCTGCCGATCGTCCTCGGTGCCCTCGTGCACGACATCGGCGACGCGCTCACCGTCTCCGGCTGCCCGATCCTGTGGCCCATACCGATCGGCCGCAAGCGCTGGTACGCGCTCGGCCCGCCGGAGGCCATGCGCTTCCGGGCCGGGAGCTGGGTCGAGATGAAGGTGCTGATGCCCGTCTTCATGGTGCTCGGCGGGATCGGCGGGCTGGGCGCCCTCGGCATCATCTGAGCCCCGCCCGGCGGCGGGGCCGCCGGCGACCCACCGCGCAGCCATTGTTCGACATCATGTGGATCATCTGCTCATCATGGCAGCGGACTTGACCGGAGCCGTCCTCCGCAGGGGGCTCGTCCGCACGACCACGGCAGGCCGGGCCTCCGTCGAGTGGGCTTCGAGCAGAGACCCCCCACGTACGCATCGAGGAGTACACCGTGAGCACGCTCGAACAGACCGTCGAGATCCCCCACCTCGGGGGATCGACCGTCGGGTACACCTTCGCCAAGCCGTACGACCCCGCGCTCCCGACGCTGGTCCTGATCAACTCGTACACCACCTCGGCCCAGTTGTACCGGCCGCAGTTCGCCGACCCGGACCTCGGATCCGTGGCCAACCTGCTGGCCCTCGAGCCCTACGGGCACGGCCGTACGAGGGCCGGGTACCAGCACTTCACCTACTGGGACAGCGCGATCGCGAACCTGCAGGTCCTCGAAGCCCTCGGGATCGACGAGGCCTTCGTGCTGGGGACCTCGCAGGGCGGCTGGGTGGCGGTCCGCATGGCGCTGCTCGCCCCGGACGTCGTGAAGGGCGTCATCCCGCTCGGCACGTCGATGGACTTCGAGAGCCCGCGCAGCCGTGACCTGGGGTGCTGGGACGGGGTCGGGTTCAACACGCCGCTCGTCGACGCCCTCGCCGACCCGGTCGGGGAGGACTGGGTCGTGCCGGACGAGGTCGTGGACGAGGTCTTCGCCACGGCCCTGGGCGGCCTCTCGGCCGAGGAACGCGAATTCTGGCTCACCACCTACCGTGCCCACTACGCCGGTGACGCCGGACGCCACCGTCTGCGCCTCAGCACGGTCAACCTGCGGGACCGCGACGGGCTCCACGGCAGGCTCGACGAGGTCCGCTGCCCCGTAATGTGGCTGCACGGTACCGCGGACCAGGTGTACTCCGTGCCAAACGCCCGGGAGGAGATACGGATGTTCACCCGCTCCCCGGAGGCCCGCCTGGAGATCATTGAGGGCGGGCAGCACTTCCTGAGTGCCTCGCATCCCGCGGAGGTCGGCTCCGCGGCGATCGAGTTCCTGAAGCGCTGGGCCTGAGAGGCCACCTGCCCGCATCCTGCGCGGTCGGGCCGGGGTTCTCCGCGGCCCGGCCGTCACCGGTGCCAGGAGCGCCACAGCGCCGCGTAGGCGCCATCGGCCGCCACCAGCTCGTCGTGGCTGCCCAGCTCGCTGATCCGGCCCGCCTCGACCACGGCGATCACATCCGCGTCATGAGCGGTGTGCAGCCGGTGCGCGATCGCGACCACCGTCCGGCCCTTCAGCACCTGGCTCAGCGACCGTTCCAGGTGGCGGGCCGCCCGGGGGTCCAGCAGCGAGGTGGCCTCGTCCAGCACGAGGGTGTGCGGATCGGCGAGCACCAGCCGGGCCAGCGCGATCTGCTGCGCCTGCGCCGGGGTCAGCGCCAGCCCGCCCGAGCCGACCTCCGTGTCCAGACCCTCCTTCAGCGCCCGCGCCCAGCCGTCCGCGTCCACCGCGGCGAGTGCCGCCCACAGCTCGGCATCCTGCGCGGAGGTCCGGGCCAGCAGCAGATTGTCGCGCAGCGAGCCCACGAACACATGGTGCTCCTGGTTGACCAGGGCGACATGGGTGCGCACCTGCTCGGCGGGCATCCGCGCCAGCTCCGCGTCGCCCAAGGTCACCCGGCCGGTTCGCGGGCCGTAGATCCCGGCCAGCAGCCGACCCAGCGTGGACTTGCCCGCGCCGGACGGGCCCACCAGCGCCAGCCGGGTCCCCGGCGGCACTGTCATGGACACCTCGTGCAGCACATCGCTGCCCTCCCGGTACCCGAACCGCACCTCGTCCGCCCGCACCTCACGGCCGACGGGCGCCACCTCGGCATCGGCCGGGCCCTGTTCGATCTCCCGCACTCCGACCAGCCGGGCCAGCGACACCTGGGCGACCTGCAGTTCGTCGTACCAGCGCAGGATCAGCCCGATCGGCTCGACCAGCATCTGCGACAGCAACGCCCCCGTCGTCAGCTCGCCGACCGACATCCAGCCCCTCATCACACAGACGCCGCCGATCATCAGCACCGAGCCGGTGATCAGCGTGTAGCTCACGTTGATCACGGGGAAGAGCACCGAACGCAGCCAGAGTGTGTAGCGCTCCCACGCGGTCCACTGCCTGATGCGCACCTCGGACTGGGCGATCCGCCGGCCGCCCAGTCGGTGGGCCTCGATGGTCCGGCCGGCGTCCACGCTCTCGGTCAGGGACGCGGACACCGCCGCGTACCCGGCCGCCTCCGAGCGATAGGCACTCGGCGCCCGTTTGAAGTACCAGCGGCAGCCGATCACCAGCACCGGGAGCCCCACCAGCACCGCGAGCCCCAGCGGCGGAGCCGTCACGGTCAGCGCGCCCAGCAGCAGGCCCGTCCAGACCACACCTATGGAGAGCTGCGGGACGGCCTCGCGCATCGCGTTCGCCAGCCGGTCGATGTCGGTGGTGATCCGGGACAGCAGATCACCGGTCCCGGCCCGCTCCAGCACGCCCGGCGGCAGCCCCACCGACCGTACGAGGAAGTCCTCGCGCAGATCGGCCAGCATCTGCTCGCCCAGCACCGCACCGCGCAGCCGCACCATGCGCACGAACACGGTCTGTACCACGAGCGCCACCGCGAACAGCGCGACGGCGCGCTCGATATGGAGATCATCCTTGCCCTGCGACAGGTCCTCGACCACACCGCCCAGCAGCTGGGGGCCGACCATCGAGGCGAGCACGGCGGTGGCGTTCACCGCCATCAGCACGACGAAGGCCTTCCGATGCCGCCGCAGCAGCTCGCGCACATAGTCCCGTACGGTGGCGGCCGTGCCGACCGGCAGTGTCGTCGCCGACTCCGGTGCGGCCGGGTCGTAGGCGGGTGGCGCCACGCCGATCATGCCGACTCCTCGATCTGTTCCGCGATGCGTTCTCTTTCCGCGAGCCCACCGCGGGCCCCGTCCTGCTCCTGGACGTCGTCCGGCTCCCGGGTGACCACCGCGCGATACGCGGGATCGGTGCTCAGCAGCTCGCGGTGGCTTCCGACCCCGGCCGCCACGCCGTCATGCACGAACACCACCCGGTCGGCCTGGTCCAGCAGCAGCGGGCTGGAGGTGAACATGACCGTGGTCCGGCCCGTCCGGAGCCGCTTCAGCGCCTCGCCGATGCGTGCCTCGGTGTGCGAGTCCACGGCGGACGTGGGTTCGTCCAGCACCAGCACCTCCGGGTCGGTCACCAGCGAGCGGGCCAGCGCCAGCCGCTGCCGCTGGCCGCCCGACAGCGAGCGGCCGCGTTCGGTGATCAGGGCGCCCATCGGGTCCCGGTCCCCGGAGTCGGCCACCGAGGCCAGCCCCAGCGCCTCCAGGACATCCCCGCACTGCGCCGCCTCCAGCGCCTTCCGGGCCGGCACCGCGCCCGACCGCGGCACGTCCAGCAGCTCGGTGAGCGTGCCCGACAGCAGCACCGGGTCTTTGTCCTGCACGAGCACCGCGGCGCGCGCGGCGGCCAGCGGCACCTCGTCCAGCGCGACCCCGCCCAGCAGCGCCGAGGGCGCACCGCCACCGTCCCCGGATTCCGCGCCGTCCTCGGTGGGGTGACCGCCGAGCCGGTCCGCCATCCGCCCCGCCACGTCCGGATCACCGCACACCACCGCGGTCAGCTGCCCGCTGGGTGCCAGCATCCCGGTGGCCGGGTCGTACAGATCACCGGCCGGCAGCTTCTCGCCGGGCCCGGAGGCGGGCCCGGTGCCGGGCCCTGCCGCCCGCGCGTCCGCGATCTCGGCCGAGGGGCGTCGCAGCGCCAGCACCCGGGCCGCGCGACGGGCCGAGGGGCGGGAGAAGGAGTAGGCCATCGCGATCTCCTCGAAGTGCCGCAACGGGAACAGCAGAAACGTCACGGCGCTGTAGACGGTGACCAGCTCGCCCACCGTGATCCGGCCGTTCCCGGCCAGCACCGCCCCGTACCAGACGACCCCGATCAGCAGCATCCCCGGCAGCGCGACCTGCACCGCCGCGATCAGCGACCACATGCGCGCGCTGCGCACCGCCGCCGTCCGCACCTCCTGGGAGGCCCGCCGGTAGCGGCTCAGGAACAGATCCTCGCCACCGATGCCGCGCAGCACGCGCAGCCCGGCCACGGTGTCCGACGCCAGTTCGGTCGCCCGGCCCGCCTTCTCCCGCTGCTCATCGGCCCGGCGCGCGGCCCGCGGAAGCAGCGGCAGCACCGACAGCGCCAGCGCGGGTACGCCGAGGGCCACCACCACGCCGAGCGCGGGCTGGTAGATCACCAGCGCCACACACAGCCCGACGGTCGTGAGGGCGGCCGCGGTGAAACGGGACAGCGCCTCCACGAACCAGCCGATCTTCTCCACGTCGCCCGTGGACACGGCGACGACCTCGCCCGCCGCCACCCGCCGGGTCAGCGCCGAGCCCAGCTCGACCGTCTTACGGGCCAGCAACTGCTGCACCCGGGCCGCCGCCGTGATCCAGTTGGTGACCGCCGCCCGGTGCAGCATGGCGTCACCCAGCGCGGTGAGCACGGTGAGCCCCACCATCATCGCCCCGGCCAGGGCGAGCCGCGAACCGGAACGGTCGACGACCGCCTGCACGCCGAAGCCGATCGCAAGCGGGAAGCACACCAGCGCGGCCATGTGCAGCAGCCCCCACAGGGCGGCCTTGATCTGCCCGCCCAGCTGGTTCCGGCCCAGCCAGACGAGGAACCGGGTACCTGACCGTACGTCGGGTAGGCCGGGATCGGGATACGGAAGATCGCGAATGCGCATGACGTTCCTGGGTGAGTGGCGGCGGCCGGGAAGGCAAAGAGACGTGAAAGGTTGGCCTTTCACGGGTGCGAATTTCAACTGGTTTTCCTGCAGGGGGACGGAACGCGCCAATCCCGCGCGCGCCGGGCCCACGCCGGAGTGGGACGATGGGGAACATGCGAATTTCCGGCACGATGTCCATGCGTACGGCGGTCGCGACCGCCGCTGCCCTGACCCTTCTCACCGCCTGCGGCGGAGGCGGGAACAGCGGTGGCGACAAGGGCGGCGGCCAGGGAAAGCACGCGATGCGCAGCAAGGCCCCGGCGTCGGACCCCACCCGCATCCCGGAGGTGGGAAACGCCCTCCAGGCCAAAATCCCCGGAAATTCACGGCAGGTTGTCGCGGTCTACGGCAAAGGAGTGAACTCCGCCGACGCGACCGTGGTGCTCTACACCAAGGAAGGCAAGGACTGGAAGCGCACCCGTAGTTGGGCCGGTCACAACGGCAAGCGCGGCTGGACGACAAGCCACCACGAGGGCGACAAGCGCAGTCCGGTTGGTGTCTACACGCTCAGCGACGCGGGCGGAGTGCTCCCGGACCCCGGCGCCCGGCTGCCGTACAGCGAAACGTCCGCCTTTGCCGCTCCCCATTCCTGGCCCAAGTCGCACTGGACGGACTTCAACTACGTCATCGCCATCGACTACAACCGTGCCAAGGGCACCTCACCGCTCGACCCGACCCGGCCCGAGGGGCAGCGCAAGGGCGGGAGCATCTGGCTGCACATGGACCACGGAAGCGGCACGTCGGCCTGTGTGAGCCTGCCCAAGTCCGGTATGGAGTATCTGCTGCGGAACCTCGACCCCGAGCGGCACCCGGTGGTGGTGATGGGGGACAAGGCGCATCTGGCCGCCTGAGCTCCCTCGCGGCCGACCGCTCCCGGACCCCGCTCAGCAGCGGCTGCCGGGGGGTCCGGAGAGGCTGTCGAGCAGGTCGCCCAGGGCGTCGCGCTGCTGATCGGTCAGCGGTGCCAGGACGTCCTCGGCGGCTGCCCGGCGCGCGTCGCGCAGGGCCCGCAGCGTCGACTGGCCGGTCTCGGTCAGCTCGATCCGCACCACCCGGCGGTTGGACGGATCCGGCGCGCGGCGCACCGAGCCGTGCGCCTCCAGCGCGTCCACCAGCGAGGTCACGGCGCGCGGGACCACCTCCAGGCGCTCCGCGAGGTCCGCCATGCGCGGCAGCCCGTCGTGGTGCGCCACGGTGCGCAGCAGCCGGGCCTGGGCCGGGGTGATGCCCAGCGGTTCCATATGGCGCTTCTGGGCACGCTGCAGCCGCCGGGTCAGGCGCAGTAGCTGCTCCGCGAGGCGACCGGATGCCTCGGGGCCGGATGCCTCGGGGCCGGATGTTTCCGGGCCGGATGCCTCGGGGCCGGATCTCTCGGGGGTGGACATGATCGCAGTCTATCGGACCCCGTTCATTGTGAGTATAGGTAACAGTGAGCTATGCTCGATAAGTCTGTGCCGTCTGCCATCAGAGGGAGCCCATGCGCCACGACATACCGCCATCGACCCCATTGGCCCCCGATCCGGAGCGGCTCGCGCAGGTGCGGCGCATCCTCCGGCTCTTCCGCCCCTACCGCGGCCGGCTCGCCCTGGTCGGGCTGCTGGTCGCCGCCTCCGCGCTGGTCTCGGTCGCCTCGCCGTTCCTGCTCCGCCAGATCCTCGACGACGCCATTCCCGAGCGGCGCACCGGTCTGCTGACCCTGCTCGCCCTCGGCATGATCGCAGCCGCCGTCGTCAACGGCGTCTTCGGCGTCCTGCAGACCCTCATCTCCACCACCGTCGGCCAGCGCGTCATGCATGACCTGCGCGCCGCGGTCTACGACCGGCTGCAGCGCATGCCGCTCGCGTTCTTCACCCGCACCCGCACCGGCGAGGTGCAGTCCCGGATCGCCAATGACATCGGCGGCATGCAGGCCACCGTCACCTCCACCGCGACCTCGCTGGTCTCCAACCTCACCAGCGTCGTGGCCACGGTCGTCGCCATGCTCGCCCTCGACTGGCGGCTGACCGTCGTCTCGCTGCTCCTGCTGCCGCTGTTCGTCTGGATCAGCCGGCGGGTCGGCAACGAGCGCAAGAAGATCACCTCGAACCGCCAGAAGCAGATGGCGGCCATGTCCGCCATGGTCACCGAGTCCCTGTCGGTGAGCGGAATCCTGCTCGGCCGCACCATGGGCCGCTCCGACTCGCTCACCCAGGAGTTCACCCGGGAGTCCGAGCGCCTGGTCGGCCTGGAGGTGCGGGCCAGCATGGCCGGCCGCTGGCGGATGTCCACCATCGGCGTCGTCATGGCCGCCATGCCCGCCGTCATCTACTGGGCCGCCGGAATCGCCCTCCAGGCCGGGGGACCGGCCGTTTCCATCGGCACCCTGGTCGCGTTCGTCTCGCTCCAGCAGGGGCTGTTCCGCCCCACCGTCAGCCTGCTGTCGACCGGGGTGGACATGCAGACCTCCCTCGCCCTCTTCGCCCGCATCTTCGAGTATCTCGACCTGCCGATCGACATCACCGAGCCCGCCCGGCCGGTGCGGCTGGAGACGGTGCGCGGCGAAGTCCGCTTCGACGGCGTCGACTTCGACTACGACGCCCGGGGCCCGGCCTCGCCGCGGGGGACCCTGCGCGACATCGACCTGACCATCCCGGCGGGCGGCAGTCTGGCCGTCGTCGGGTCGACCGGCTCCGGCAAGACGACCCTGAGCTATCTGGTGCCCCGGCTGTACGACGTGACCGGCGGCCGGGTGCTGATCGACGGGGTCGACGTCCGGGACCTCGACTTCGACAGCCTCGCCCGCGCGGTCGGCGTCGTCTCCCAGGAGACCTATCTCTTCCACGCCTCGATCGCCGACAACCTGCGCTTCGCCAAGCCCGACGCGACCGACGCCGAGATCGTCGCGGCGGCCGAGGCCGCCCAGATCCACGACCACATCGCAGCCCTCCCCGATGGCTACGACACCCTGGTGGGGGAGCGGGGGTACCGTTTCTCCGGCGGTGAGAAGCAGCGGCTTGCCATAGCCCGGACGATTCTGCGCGACCCGCCCGTCCTCATCCTCGACGAGGCCACCAGCGCCCTCGACACCCGCACCGAGCAGGCCGTGCAGAAGGCCATCGACGGCCTCACGGCCGGCCGCACCACGATCACCATCGCCCATCGGCTCTCCACCGTGCGCGACGCCGACCGGATCGTCGTCCTCGACCGCGGCCGCATCGCCGAGCAGGGCACCCACGAGGAACTGCTCGCCCAGGACGGCCGCTACGCCGCCCTGGTGCGGCGCGACGCCCAGCTGTCGCCCGTCGTCCCCGCCGCATAAGCCCCTCAGGGCGTGTCCGCATAGGCCCGCCCCAGGACTCCGTCCGGGAGGTGCCCCGCGAGGACGCCCCTCCGCCGTGCGATCGCACGCGCCCCCAGCCGCCGTTGGGAGGTGCCCCCGGACGCCGCGGCTGACCCGACGCTTTGGGACACGCCCTGGTGCACACGCCCGCACCGGGGCGTCAGGAGAACTCGGCGCGCACCGACTCCGTGTGCTCGCCCAATGCGGGCACCGGCCGCAGCGCCGCCTGACGCCCCGCCACCTCGACCGGCGGCAGCAGGCCGCGCAGCGGCCCGACGGGCGAGCCGAACTCGCCCCAGCGCTCCCGGGCGGCCAGCTGCGGATGGTCCGCTAGGCCCGCGACGTCCCGCAGCCGGGCATTGGCGATGCCCGCCCCGTCCAGCAGGGCCACCAGGCCGTCGGCCGTGTGGTCCGCGAAGGACCGCTCCAGCTCGGCCGTCAGCTCCTCGTCGTGGGTGCGGCGCAACGGATTGTCGGCGAAGCGCGGATCGCGAGTCAGCTCCGGGCGTCCCACGACGCGTTCGCACAGGGTGATCCACTCGCGGTCGTTCTGCACGCTCAGAAACACCTGGGCCCCGTCGCCGCAAGCGTAGGCTCCGTACGGGGAGATCGACGGATGGCGGGCCCCGCTGCGCACCACCCCGCCTCCGCCGTAGGCCTGCGCGAAGTACGGATGGCCCATCCACTCGCCCAGCGCGTCGAGGAGGCTGACGCTCAGGTCCGTCCCCGCGCCGGTGCGCTCCCGCTCGTACAGCGCGGTGAGGATGCCGGTGTACGCGTACATCCCGCCCGCGATGTCGGCGATCGAGATACCGGGGCGGGCGGGCTCCTCGGGGCTGCCGGTGATCGACAGCAGCCCCGCCTCGCACTGGACGAGCAGGTCGTACGCCTTCTTGTCCCGGTACGGCCCACGATCCCCGTAACCGGTGATCGCGCAGTTGATCAGGCGCGGATACGTGGCCCGCAGCGCGTCCGCCGAGAGCCCGAGCCGGTCCACCGCACCGGGGCCGAAGTTGTGCACCAACACATCGGCGCGGGCCAGGAGCCTATCGAGCAGGGCCCGGTCCGTGGCGTCCTTCACATCGAGGACGACGCTCTCCTTGCCGCGGTTGACCCAGACGAAGTACGCCGACATGCCCTTGACCTCACGGTCGTACTCCCGGGCGAAGTCGCCCCGCCCCGGCCGCTCCACCTTGATGACCCGCGCGCCGAGGTCGGCGAGCTGGCGGGTGGCGAACGGGGCGGCGACGGCCTGTTCGAGGGCGACGACGGTGATGCCGTCCAGGGGCTGTGCGGACATGGGCGACTCCTTCGGTACGGGTAGCCCCTGTCTTCCCCGCGGTGAGCGGCCGCCGAACGCCGCCCACCGCGCCGGGGCCGGCCGGATGGCCTCCGGTTCAGCCGAGGAGGTTCCGCAGGTAGGCGATCTGTTCGGCCTGCTGGTGGGTGCCGCCGCCCTCGTGACCGTTGAAGGACCACACCTTCAGCTCCTTCTCGCCCGCGTAGTGGTGGTACGCGGCGAAGCCGCACGAGGTCGGGGTGACGGAGTCGCGCAGGGCGGTCGAGAAGAGCGCCGGCGCGGTGGCCCGGGCCGCGAAGTTGAGGCCGTCGAAGTGGTCGAGGGTCGCGAAGACCCGCTCGGTGAGATCGCGCTGACCGGCGCAGAAGCGGACCAGTTCGCCGTACGGTTCGGCGTCGGTGATCTCGACGGCCCGCCGGATGTGCGTCATGAACGGCACGTCCACCAGGGCCGCGGTCAGATCCGGCACCAGCCCGGCCGCCGCCAGGGCCATGCCGCCGCCCTGGCTGCCGCCGCTGACGACGATCCGCGCGGGGTCTACCAGCGGATGCGTGCGGGCGGCCTCCACCGCACGCACGGCGTCGGTGTAGAGCCGCCGGTAGTAGTAGTCGTCCGGGGAGAGGATCCCCTGGGTCATCTTGCCCGGTGCTTCGGGCCCGGTGCCGCCGGCCGGATCGGGGGTGGCGCCGGGGGTCTGCTGGGACCAGCCCTGGCCCCGGGTGTCCATGACGAAGACCGCGTAGCCCGCCGACGGCCACAGCAGCCAGTTGTGCGGCAGGCCCCGGCCGCCGGTGTAGCCGATGTACTGCACCACGCAGGGCAGCGGGCCCGCGGCCTCGCGCGGGGCCAGCAGCCAGCCGCGTATCCGGTGCCCGCCGAATCCGGAGAACTCGACATCGTAGGTGTGCAGCCGGGCCAGGCCCGCGTCGGTCTCGGTGAAGACCGCGTCCAGGTCCGCGGTGCGGGCCTCGGCGAGGGTGCGCTCCCAGAAGGCGTCGAAGCCGTCGGGCTCGGGCAGCGGGGGCCGGTACGTGCGCAGCTGGTCCAGGGGCAGATCGACGAACACGGGGCGAAGACCTCCGGAGAATCGGTACGGCGATGGCCAGGGGGCAAGGTGGTAGATGTGACGCGCGGATACTGCGGACCGTTCGGACATGCGATCAGCGTTCGACTTATCGGTCAAGAGGGAATACGGGCCGGGGGAGCGGTGCTGGAGCGGACGATCAGCCGGGTGGACAGCTCGGTCCGCATCCCCTCCGGAACCTCGCCCGCCCTCAGCCGCAGCAGGATGCGGAGCGCCGCCGCCGCCATCTCGGACAGCGGCTGACGGACCGTGGTGAGCGCCGGTGTGGTCCAGCGGGCCTGCGGCAGATCGTCGAAGCCCACCACGCTGACGTCCTCCGGCACCCGCAACCCCCGCTCCCGCAGCGCCCGGTACGCGCCCAGCGCCATCGGGTCGGAGCACACGAACACCGCCGTCGGCGGCTCGGGCAGCTCCAGCAGCTCCGTCATCCGCTGGTACGCACCGGCCTCCCGGAAGTCGCCGTAGCGTACGTACGAGGGCGGCACCCGCAGCCCGGCCGCGGCCATCGCCGAGCGGAACCCGGCCACCCGCGCACCGCTGCACACCTTCCGCCGGTACCCGCCGATCACCGCGATCCGCCGGTGTCCCAGCCCGACCAGGTGCTCGGTCGCGCTCACACCGCCCTGCCAGTCGGCGGCACCCACGGACGGCACCCCCGGCGGCGGCACCGGGCCGGGGTCGATCAGCACGAACGGAACCCGGTGCTCGTCGAGCCAGGCGTACTGGGTGGGCGTCAGCTCCGGGAGATGGAACAGCACCCCGGAACTGCCCCGGGCACACAGCTTGTCCAGCCAGCCCCGCTCGGGTCGCCCGTCGCGGGCGCGCGGCAGCCCGGCCGACACCACCACCTCGAGCCCCGCGCCATGCGCCGCCGCCTCCACGCCGTGGAGCACCGCGCCCGACCACGCGCCGTCCAGGGAATGCACCACCAGATCGACCAGAGTGGGCGGCCGGGGCGTCCCCAAGCGCGGTTTGCGGACGTACCCCAGGCGGTCCAGGACCTCGCTGACCCGGCGGCGGGTATCGGGTGCCACGTCCTCACGGCCGTTGACCACCTTCGAAGCGGTCGGCACCGAAACCCCTGCCTCGCGGGCGATGACCGCCAGCGTCGGACCCGTCGATCCCGGGGAACGCGCCATCGAGATACCCCTTCCCGAACCCGCCCAAGCGCGACACCGACCGGGCAGTAACCGGTTGCTACAGTAAGGCCGCCTCAACTCCGACGGGAAGACCCGGGAATTGAGGCGACCCCCTTCGTTCCGCGTCGGTCACAGGCGCCGCCCACGCCGGTCGGGGACCAGTCGTAGAAGTCGTCCAGACCGTAGGTGTGCCCGATCTCGTGCAGCAGGATGTGGATTGCCCCGGCGCCGCCGCCGAAGCCCTTCGTCAGCCACAGCGACTGGTCGTAGTGGCGCGCCGTACCACCGGGGCACTTGGAGTAGTTGCCGTCCTGGTGGAAGAGGCGTCCGCAGTCCGGGGAACACTGCGGAGCACCGCCGCCGTCCAGCCCGGTGTAGATGTCGACCGAGTTGTCACTCCACTGCAGCGTGGAGCGGTTCTTGACCGCCCCGCGGGCGGCGCACCCCCGGGGAGTGGCCGTACGGGGACGCCGCCCGCACCCTCCAGCTGGCCCCCGCGGCCCGGAAAGTTGCCGCCCCTCCCCGGATACGCACGGACTGACAAAACGCGGACTGACAACGCGGTGCGCTCAGCGGCCGGTACGGGCGTCCTGCGAGCCGTCGTCCGGAACCACCCGGGCCGCGGCCGGGTCCAGCACCCGGGTGAGGAACGCCCGGGTCCGCGGATGCCGTGGCGCGCCCACCACCTGCTCCGGACCGCCCGCCTCCACGATCATGCCGTCGTCCATGAACACCACCCGGTCGGCGACCTCCCGCGCGAAGCCCATCTCATGCGTGACGACCAGCATCGTCATCCCCTCGTCGGCCAGCGCCCGCATGACGGCGAGCACATCCCCGACCAGCTCGGGATCGAGGGCCGAGGTCGGCTCGTCGAACAGCATCAGCTCCGGGTCCATCGCCAGCGCCCGCGCGATCGCCACCCGCTGCTGCTGTCCGCCCGACAGTTGCGCCGGATAGGCGCTCTCCTTGCCGGTCAGGCCCACGCGGTGCAGCGTGTCCCGGCCGATCCGCACCGCCTCGGCCTTGTCGCGGCGCAGCACCCGCCGCTGCGCGATGGTCAGATTCTCCAGCGCCGTCAGATGCGGGAAGAGGTTGAACGCCTGGAAGACCATGCCGATCCGCCGCCGCACCCGGTCGATGTCCACATCCGGATCGGTCACCTCGTCCCCGCCCACGGCCACCGAGCCCGACGTCGGCTCCTCCAGCAGGTTCACACAGCGCAGCAGGGTCGACTTGCCGGAGCCGGACGGCCCGATGACACAGACCACCTCACCCCGCTCCACCGCGAGGTCGATGCCCTTCAGCACCTCAAGACCGCCGAAGGACTTGCGCAGCCCCCGGATCCGGATCACGGTCCTCACCTCGCCTTCGCGGTACGGGCCTCGAGCCACCGGACCAACTGGCCCAGCGGAACGGTGATGAGCAGGTAGCACAGCCCGGCGACCAGGATCGGGGTGAGACTGCGGTGCTGATTGAGCGCGTCCCGGCCGAACTTGGACAGTTCGTACTGGTCCAGGGAGAGCCCGAGCAGATAGACCAGTGACGAGTCCTTGGTCAGCAGGATCAGTTCGTTGGTCAGCGGCGGCAGCACGATCCGGAACGCCTGCGGGATGATGATCGAGATCATCGCCCGGCCGTGGGACATGCCCAGCGAACGCGCCGCCTCCATCTGCCCCTTGGGTACGGCCCGGATGCCCGCGCGGATCGTCTCCGCCATGTATGCGGCTCCGACCAGGCCGAGCGCCAGCATGACCGTGACGTACCGGTCCAGCGCCACCTGGAAGGCGAGCGGCACCCCGAAGCCCAGCGCGATGAACACCAGCAGCGCCGGAACGCCACGGAAGAACTCGATGTACGCCACCGACAGCCACCGGTACGGCGGCACCCGCGAGAGCCGCATCAGCGCGAGCACCAGCCCGGCCACGAGCCCGAAACCGAAGCCGAGCAGGGTGTAGACGACGGTGTTGAGCAGGGCGGTGGTGATGATGTCGGGGACCAGCGACCGGGCGACGCCCGCGTCGAAGAACGCGCGGCGCAGTTCACCCCAGTCCGCGGCCAGGACGACGGCGAGCAGCACGGCGGTGAGCACCGCGTACTGCACCGTCCGTACCGCCCGCGCCCGCTGCCGACGGGTCATGGCCATAGCTCAACTCCTGGGCGCGGTGCCGAACCACTTCCGGTAGATCTTGCTGTAGCGGCCGTCCTTCTTCGCGTCCGCCAGCACCTGGTTGATCTTCTTGCGCAGGGCGTCGTTGCCGGTGCGCACGGCGATGCCGTACTTCTCGCCGGTGCTGAACTCGGCCGTCACCTCGGTGTCCGGGTTGTCCTTGACGTAGTCGTACAGCACCCCGTTGTCGTTGATGCCCGCCGCGACCTGTCCGGTCTTGACCGCGGACACCAGCAGCCCGAGGTCCTCGAACTGGACCAGGGTGGCGCCGTCGGCCCGCTTCTGGGCGTAGGTCTCCCCAGTGGTCCCCTGCTGGACCGCCAGCCGCTTGCCCTTGAGGTCGCCGAGGGTGCGGTACGGCTTGCCCTTCCGGGTGAGCAGCGCCTGTGTGGCCTCGAAGTAGGGGCGGGAGAAATCCAGGTTCTTCTCGCGGACGGCGGTGATCGTCATCCCGGCCGCGGCGACGTCGCAGGTGCCGGTGTTGAGGTCCTCACCGGACTGGATGCCCTCGAAGGGCGTGTCCACGATCTCCTGCTTCACCTTCAGCTCCGAGGCGACGAGATCGACCAGATCCACGTCGAAGCCGACGATCTTCTTGCCCTGCCGGGACTGGAAGGGCGGATAGGGCAGATGCGTGCAGGTGGTCAGCCTGCCGGATTTCACCAGGCTGATGTCCTGGCCGCCGGAGTCCGGCGATGTGGTGCTGGTACAGCCGATGAGCAGGGTGGCAGCGGCGGCGGTGGCCAAGACGGGCAGCGCGGAGCGAGCGGACACGGCACCTCCGGGACGTGGTCGGTGAACGACCCCACGGGACACGTGATCAGTGCGTCGGCCCGCATCCTGCCACCCTCCGTGCCGCATCGACCCCGCCGTGTGCGTTGCGAGCGCATAACGGCCGCGAAGCCGGTCCTCGCCCTGCTCCGGAAGAGCGGAGCCGCGCTAGCGCCGCCGTCGCCGCCTGCGGCGCTTGCTCCAGAACCAGCCCGCCGGCGGCTCGTCCGCCCGCCAGGGCTGGGGCTCGGGCGCGCCGCGTCGCCGCCAGCGCGCGGTCAGTATGCGCGTGCGCGCGGCGGGCTCGGTGACCTCGGCGCCCCGGACGAAGTCCTCATCGAGAACGACGTCGTCCCAGTCGTCCGCCTCGTCCCCCCGGTCTGTGGAGCCGGTGCTCAAGGGGCACCTCCCGTCCGCCGGTGTGCCCACTCGGGCACGAAAGCGTGTTCCTGGAGCGAAGAACGCGCGGGACCCCCGCCGAGTTCCGGTGGGCGCTACGCGGGGATCCAGACGCGCATCGGCCCGGTCTCCCGGTTCGCCCAGGCGTAATAGGGGATCGCGGTGACGCGCACCGGGTCGCCCACGCCGCCGACGGCGCCCCCGGCGCCCTGATACGGCCACCAGCCGTCGGTCGGGGCCGCCCGGCGCAGCGCCCGGGCCATGATCACGGTGACTCCGCCCAGCAGCTGCGGCCGGTGCTCGGCGACCAGTTCGGTGCCCGTGTCGAGCGTGATGCCGTCCAGCCGCAGCCCGGCGGGCTGATCCGGCTGCTCCAGGCAGTACACCAGCGGCCCGTGCTCGATCGCGGCGCAGCCGCGCACCGCGTCCATCCGCGGATCGGGGCGGGTGAGCCGGGGCGCCATCGGCAGCGTCAGGACCACGGTCTCGCCCGGCCGCCAGCGGCGCCGCAGCCGCAACCAGCCGCGCTCGGCGCGCTCCGTCACCGGCTCGCCGCCGACCGTCGCCTCGTAACCGTCGGCCCAGTGCGGGATGCGCAGCGACAGCGTCCAGTCCGCCGCCGCGGGAGCCTCGTCCACGACCACCGCGATCCGGCCTTCCCAGGGGTAGCCGGTGCCCACGCGCACCGTCCCGCCGCCCGCCGCGTACACCCCCGACGCGTACTGGTGCAGCTGCAGGCCCCCGGCGTCACCGCTCGCCATGTAATGCGGCAGCGAGGCCAGCAGCCGCATCACATTGGGCGGGCAGCAGGCGCAGCGGAACCAGGGCGTCCGCCGCGCCTCCTGGTCGCTGTGCGTCTCCGTACGGCCGTCCCGGACCTGGAGCGGGTTCACGTACAGCCAGCGCTCACCGTCCAGGGAGACGCCGGACGCGAAGCCGTTGAACAGGGTCCGTTCGATCAGGTCGCTGTAGCGGGCGTCCCCCGTGAGCAGCGCCATCCGCCAGCTGAACTGGATCGAGGCGATGGCCGCGCAGGTCTCCGCGTACGCCCGGTCCGGCGGGAGTTCGTAGGCGTCGCCGAAGGACTCCAGGTCGTGCCGGGAGCCCACCCCGCCCGTCAGGTGGGTCTTGGTGGCGACCATGTCCTCCCACAGCCGCACCAGCGCCTCCCGCAGCTCCCGGTCGCCGGTCTCGGCCGCCAGGTCCGCGGCCCCGGCCAGCAGATACAGCTGGCGCACCGCGTGCCCGGCGACCGCCCTCGCGTCCCGCACCGGGACGTGGTCCTGCCAGTAGGGCGCCCCGGGGCGCGGGCCGGTCGCACCCCCGTCGCCCAGGGTGCCCGCACCGCGGCGGTCCACGAAGTACCCGGCCAGATCGAGATAGCGCCGCTCGCCGGTCTCCCGGTACAGCTCGACCAGCGCCGTCTCGATCTCCGGATGCCCGCACACCGCGTCCACGGCCTTGCCCGGGCCGAAGACCGCGTCGATGTGATCGGCGAACCGCACGGCCACGTCGAGCAGTCCGTCCTCGCCGGTGGCCCGCCGATGCGCGACAGCGGCCTGGAGGAGATGGCCCGCGCAGTACAGCTCGTGTCCCCAGTGCAACTCCGACCACCGCAGGGCCCCCGGCCCGGCCTGGTAGTACGTCTGCAGATAGCCGTCCGCGTCCTGAGCGTCCGACACCAGGGCAGCCAGCCGCGCCACCTGCGCGGCCGGCTCCCCGGTGGCCGGCCCGCCGGGCTCCTCGGCGAGCTGCCAGGACGCGGCCTCCAGCCACTTGTGCACATCGGAGTCCTGGAACGGGAAGTCCCCCGTGAACCCTTTTTCCGCCTTCCCGGCGGCGGCCCGCAGATTGGCCAGATTGCCCGCCTCCTCCAGTCTCCCCGGCCCCTGCGGAACGCTGACCTCGGCGTTGACGCGCCGCTTCGCGGCCCAGAACCCCCCGGTGATGCGGGCCGTGACGGGCGGACGGAGAGCGGTGTGCGCATCCTGCGAGAGCCGGATCGGTCCTACGGACATCTGCCTACCCCTTACCCGTACGTTCCGTGGCGGCCATGCCTTCCACGACCTGGCGGGCCGCACGCGCCATGTGGTCCATTCCACTGCACTTCGGCGCCGGAGTCAGGAGGGGCGACCGTGGTCCGTGTGAAGAGCCGACGGAACGTCAGGCGGCGGGCAGCTCCGCCCCGTCCACCACATGGGCCACGCCACACGTGACGTTGTCGGGCCCGCCCGCGCGGTTGGCGAGGGCGATGAGCTCGAGCGCCGCTTCCCCCGGATCGGCCACCGAGCCCAGTACGCGCCGGATCTCCTCCGTGGCCACCACCCCGCTGAGCCCGTCCGAGCACAGCAGATACCGGTCACCCGCCGAAGCGTCCCGCAGCACCAGATCGGGCTCGAACGCCGACCCGCCGCCCATGGCCCGCAGGAGCAGCGCCCGCTGGGGATGGGACGCGGCCTCCGCCACGGCGATGCGTCCCTCGTCGATCAGCGACTGCACCACGGTGTGGTCGTGGGTGATCTGGAACAGCTCGCCGCCGCGCAGCAGATACGCCCGCGAATCGCCGATGTGCACCAGCCCCAGCCGGGAGCCCGACCACACCATCGCGGTCAGCGTCGTCCCGACGTCGCGCAGCGCGGGATCGGACGCGGCCAGCTCGCACACCGAGGCGTGCGCCCGGTGCGCCGCGTCCTCCAGGGCGCTGAGCAGTTCGGCCCCCGGGATCTCGGCCTCCAGCGGCTTGAGCGCCTCGATCGCGGCCTCGCTCGCATGGCGGCTGCCGCCGAAGCCGTCGGCGACGGCCAGCAGCCGCGGACCGGCGTATCCGGAGTCCTCGTTGCTTTCCCGTATCGAGCCCCGGTCGGAGAGCACCGCGTAGCGGACTCCCAGGGTGTTGTGGGCAGAAGACATGGCGACGTCCTTTCCGGACAGCTGATCGACGAGGAAGGCGGCCAGATCACGCCGGGCCGCCGTATCGGCCTCGACCTGCGCCCAGTACGCGCGGACCTCCCGCGCCGCCGCGCCCGGGTCCAGCTCGCACACGGTACGGATCCGGGCCAGCGGCATCCCCAGCCGGCGCAGCCAGGCCACCAGCCGGGCCCGCTCCAGCTGCGCCGGGTCGTAGAGGCGGTAGCCGGAGCGCGGATCGACGCGGGCGGGCGGCAGCAGTCCGAGTTCGTCGTACAGGCGGAGCGCCTTCGGAGACAGCCTCGATGCCCTCGCGAACGCGCCGATCGTCAGCAGCCCCATGCCCGCCCTCCTCGTGCCGGGCACGTCGCCCGGCCACCACGATGCTGGAGCTTCCCCCTCGGAGAAGGTCAACCCAGGTCAACCACCGTCAACGAAGCCCAATCCGGGATCATATTCAAACTCACATATCTCACTCACTTATATTTATCAGTCACATACTTTCATTTACCCCTCTTCAGGCATTCGTTGTGATTGGCGCGGGAACTGACAGGACATCCGCACAGACTCGTGGCAGCCACGAGGTGAGGGAGGACCCATGTCCGTTTCCACCACGCCCGGAACCGTGTGGGGCACCTGGATCAACCTGGAAGGCGGCATTCACTCCGAGCCCGCGCCGGTGGCCCAGGCCGACGACCGGATCCAAGTCTTCATCCGGGGCGGGTCGAACGTCCTGTGGAGCAGACTCGAAACCCGCGACGGGGAGTGGGGCCCGTGGCAGCAATACCCGGGCGTGGCCGTCGACGGCATCCCCGCCCCGATCCGCGGGAAGGACGGAAAAGTGCGGGTCTTCTACCGCACCCCGGGCAACAACCTGGAGGTCATCACCCAGACCTCCCTCAACTCCGGGTACGGAACGCCCCAGATCCTGGCCACCGGCATCGGGGACGATCCGGCCGCGGCGCTCGGCGCCGACGGCCGCATCTATGTGTTCTTCCCCGGCACCGACGACGCCCTGTGGTTCCTGCGCAACCAGGATCTTCAGTACGAGACGTACACCGCCGCGACGTCGCTGAGCGGCGGCATCTTCGCCACGCCCTCGCCCATCCTCGACGGGGGAGGGCGGATCGTGGTGGCGGTCAAGGGCAGCGGCGAGACCCTCTACACGATCCAGCAAACGTCCGCGAACTCCGCCACCTGGGAGCCCTTCTCGCTGAATGCCCCCAACGTGACCAGCCGCCCCTCGGTGTGCCTGGACGCGGCGGGCAGGGTGCAGATCTTCTTCCGGGGCGTCGACGGCTCCGTCCGGCGCGTCGGGCAGACCGACGACTACAACTCGTTCAATGCCGCCGTGAGCCTGGGCGCCCAGATCGTGTGGCGACCCACCTGCGGCCTGGGCCAGGACGGCCGGGTCAACGTGTTCATCAAGGCGACGGACAATGCGTTGTGGGTCGCCGTTCAGACCACGGAGAACGGCAACACCTACACCGGCTTCCAGTCCCTCGGCGGCGTCATCGGCTCCGCCGGTATCAGCGTCCCCATCGCCAACGAGGAGAACCTGCTGTACGTGTTCCTCCAGGGCAGCGGGATCGCCAGGGACCTCTGGCTCCAGCGCCAGACGTTCGTCTGAGCGGCGCTCCGGGGGCTCCACGGTTTTCGAAACTTTCGCACCTGTCTCAGGGGCTGTTGAAAGTCATCAGAACCCTTAATCTCCGAACAAATTCGATCAATGCATTACTCGGTCGACGGAGAGCGCGGGAGCCCCCGCATGCCCACAGCAGGAGAGCGACGATGAGCCGCAGTGACGGACAGCCCAGCCGCAGACGGGTCCTGATGGGTGCCCTGGCCCTGGGAGCGGTGGCAGGAACCCCCGGTCTCGCCGAGGCCGCCACCCCCTCCGCGCGGGAGAAGGCCGCCCAGGCCGCCCGGTACGTCAATCCGCTGGTCCGTAACCGCGCCGATCCGCACATCTTCAAGCACACCGACGGCTACTACTACTTCACCGCCACCGCCCCGGAGTACGACCGCATCATCCTGCGCCGTTCCAGAACCCTGGCGGGCCTGGCCACCGCGTCCGAGTCGGTGATCTGGAAGAAGCACACCAGCGGCGACATGGGCGCCCACATCTGGGCCCCGGAAATCCACTTCATCGACGGCAAGTGGTACGTCTACTTCGCGTCCGCGCCCGCGAACGACGTCTGGAAGATCCGGATGTGGGTGCTGGAGAACGGCAGCGCCAACCCCTTCACCGGGACGTGGACCGAGAAGGGCCGCATCGTCACCCCCATCGACTCGTTCTCGCTGGACGCCTCCACCTTCGTCCACCGCGGCACCCGTTATCTCATCTGGGCCCAGAGCAACCCGGACGTCGGCAACAACTCCAGCATCTACATCGCCAGGATGACCAACCCCTGGACCATCACCGGGCCGCAAGTGGAGATCTCCCGTCCGACCTACGACTGGGAGACCCGCGGCTACAAGGTCAACGAGGGCCCGTCCGTGCTCCAGAAGAACGGACGGCTCTTCCTCACGTACTCCGCGAGCGCCACCGACGCCAACTACTGCATGGGGCTGCTCACCGCCTCCGCGGACAGCGACCCGCTGGCCCCCGCCTCCTGGAAGAAGAGCCCGCAGCCGGTCTTCACCAGCAACGACACCACCAAGCAGTACGGCCCGGGCCACAACTCCTTCACCGTCGCCGAGGACGGCCGCACCGATGTCCTCGTCTACCACGCCCGCCAGTACAAGGACATCACCGGCGACCCGCTGGACGACCCCAACCGGCACACCCGCATCCAGTCCCTGGGCTGGAAGGCGGACGGCACCCCGGACTTCGGCATCCCCGTGGCCGACGGGCCCGCCCTGGACACCAAGGCCACCACCCGCTACACCATGACGGCCTTCACCAACAGCAGCGAATCCAACATGTACGTGTACGAGTCGCCGGACGCGCTCACCTACACGCTGCTCAAGGGGCCGGCGTTCACTCCGCCCGCGGAGCTGATCCGCGACCCCAGCATCATCAAGCACACCGACGGCTACTACTACATCGTCTACACCACCAACTGGACCGGGAACACCATCGGATTCGCGCGCAGCCGGGACCGGGTCAACTGGACCTTCGTCCGCAACCACACGCTGCCGCTCGCCGGGGTCGAGCGCACCTGGGCGCCCGAGTTCTTCGTCGACGCCGATGGCAGCGTCAACATCATCGTGTCGCTGGACACCACCGCCACACCGGATTACATCTTCCGGCCGCATCTGCTCACCGCCACCAACGCCTCGCTCTCGTCCTGGACCACCCCGAAGCCGCTCACGGGCCTGGACAAGGCGAACTACATCGACACCTTCGTGGTCCGCCACGGCGGGCAGTACCACGCCTTCACCAAGCAGGAGACGACGAAGTACATCGAGCACGCGACGGCCACCAGCCTCGGCGGCCCCTACACCCTGCGAGGCACCGGCGACTGGGCGGGCTGGGGCAGCTGGCGCGAGGGACCGGCGCTGGTGCCACTGGCAGGCGGAGGCTGGCGGATCTACTTCGACGGCTACGCCGAGAAGAAGTACTACTACAGCGACAGCCTCGACGGTTTCCGCACCTGGACCCCCATCCGGGAGCTGCCCCGGCTCTCCGGCTTCGCCCGCCACTTCACCGTCCTCAAGGAGAGCGTGTGATGCGAAGACGTCTGTGGGCCCTCGTCGTGGCCGCCGTCGTCGTTCTCGGGGGGCCCGCCCCGCTGGCGGGAGCCGGTACGGCGCAGGCGGCCCCCGCCACCATCGCCAACGCCACGCAGTTCACCACCACCTCGGGCGAGGCGGTCCACGCACACGGCGGCGGCGTCATCAAGGTCGGCGCGTACTACTACTGGTTCGGTGAGAACCGCAACGCGGACAACACCTTCCGCTATGTGTCCGCCTATCGCTCCACGGACCTCAAGAGCTGGGAGTTCCGCCGCCACGTCCTCACCCAGGCCACAAATCCGGAGCTGGCCTCCGCCAACATCGAACGGCCCAAGGTGCTCTACAACGAGCGGACCAAGCAGTTCGTGATGTGGATGCACAAGGAGAACGGCAGTGACTACAGCGAGGCGCGCGCGGCCGTCGCCACCTCCGCCACGGTCGACGGCGGCTACACCTGGCGGGGCAGCTTCCGCCCGCTGGACCAGCACATGTCGCGCGACATCACCCTGTTCGAGGACAGCGACGGCACCGGCTACATGATCTCGGCCGCACGGGAGAACTACGACCTTCAGATCTACCGGCTGACCGACGACTACACCGGTGTGGCGAGCCTGGTGGCCAACCCGTGGCCCGGCGGCCACCGCGAGGCCCCCGCGCTCTTCAAACGCGGCAACGTGTACTTCATGCTGACCTCCGGCGCCACCGGCTGGAGCCCCAACCAGCAGCAGTACGCCACCGCCACCAGCCTGGCCGGCCCCTGGAGCGCGATGCGCAACGTGGGCGACGCCACCGCCTACGGCTCGCAGACCGCCTACGTCCTGCCGGTGCAGGGAGCCCAAGCGACCTCGTACCTGTACCTGGGCGACCGCTGGGGCAACTCCTTCGGCGGCAAGGTCAACGACTCGCGCTACGTCTGGCTGCCGCTGGCCTTCCCCACCGCGACCACCATGACCATGGACTGGTATCCGCAGCTCACCATCGACACGGAGGCGGGCACCGTGACCGGCTCCGGGGGCCCGTACACCACGCTGAAGGCCCGGCACAGCGGCAAGTGCGCCGACGTCGTCTCCGCCTCGCAGACCGACGGCACCGCGGTCGTGCAGTACACCTGCAACGGCGGCGGCAATCAGCTGTTCTGGTCCCGGAGCGCGGGCGGCGGGTACGTCCAGCTGATCGCCCGGCACAGCTCCCAGTGCCTGACCGTGGCCGGCGGCTCCACCGCCGACGGCGCGGCGGTCGTCCAGTCGGCCTGCGGCACGGGCGCGAACCAGCAGTGGCAGGCCACGGACACCGGCAGCGGCTACGTACGGCTCGCCGCCCGCTCCAGCGGCAAGTGCCTGGACGTGGCCGATTCCTCCACGGCGGACAAGGCCGCCCTCGTCCAGTGGAGTTGCACGGGCGGCGCCAACCAGCAGTGGCAGCGCGGCTGAGCGCCTGAAGTGGCGCGGGGTTGTTGACATCCCCGGACGCGGCGGTACCTTCACGTGCGCACAATGTCGGACATTGTTCGTAATTTCGAACCTCCGTGAGGAGAGTCATGGACGAACCAGTCGACAGACGGCACTTCATCGCCACCACCGCCTCCGGGGCCGCGGCCGTGATGCTCACCGCGGCCGCCGGTGGCACCGCGGCGGCGGCCACGCCCGGCGTTGTCGCCCCGGCAGCGGCCCCGCGGGGGGCCCGGGCGCTGACGAGCGTCCGGCCCTTCCCGCTCACCGCCGTGACCCTGCTCCCCGGCGCCTTCAAGGACAACCAGTCCCGCAACACCGCCTATCTGCGCTTCGTCGACATCGACCGGCTGCTGCACACCTTCCGCCTCAACGTCGGCATCGCCAGCAGCGCCAAGCCCTGCGGCGGCTGGGAGAGTCCGACCACCGAACTGCGCGGCCACAGCACCGGCCACCTGCTGTCCGGCCTCGCCCTGACCTACGCCAACACCGGCGAGGCCGCATTGCTCGACAAGAGCCGCAAGCTCGTCGCCGAACTCGCCGCGTGCCAGGCGAAATCCCCGGCCGCGGGCTATCGGACCGGCTATCTGTCGGCGTTCCCGGAGAACTTCTTCGACCGGCTGGAGGCCGGCAGCGGAGTGTGGGCCCCGTACTACACCCTCCACAAGATCATGGCCGGGCTCGTCGACCAGTACCGGCTCGCGGGGCTGGACCAGGCCCTGGAGACCGTGCTGCGCCAGGCCGCCTGGGTCGACACGCGCACCGGAAGACTCAGCCGCGAGCAGATGCAGCGCGTACTGGAGACCGAGTACGGCGGCATGAACGACGTCCTCGCCGACCTGCACGCGATCACCGGCGACAGCCGGTGGCTGAAGGTCGCCGAGCGCTTCACCCACGCCCGCGTCTTCGACCCGCTCAGCCGGAACGAGGACCGGCTCGCCGGACTCCACGCCAACACCCAGATCCCCAAGATGGTCGGCGCCCTGCGGCTGTGGGAAGAGGGTCTGGACAGCCGCTACCGCACCATCGGCGAGAACTTCTGGAAGATCGTCACCGACCACCACACCTACGTCATCGGCGGCAACAGCAACGGCGAGACCTTCCACGAACCCGACGCCATCGCCGCCCAGCTCAGTGGCAGCTGCTGCGAGAACTGCAACAGCTACAACATGCTCAAACTCACCCGGCTGATCCACTTCCACGCGCCCGAGCGCACCGACCTGCTCGACTACTACGAGCGCACCCTGTTCAACCAGATGCTCGGCGAACAGGACCCCGACTCGGCCCACGGCTTCAACATCTACTACACGGGCCTCGCCCCCGGCTCCTTCAAACAGCAGCCGTCCTTCATGGGACCCGACCCGAACCAGTACTCCACCGACTACGACAACTTCTCCTGCGACCACGGCAGCGGCATGGAGACCCACGCCAAGTTCGCCGACACCATCTACACCCGCGGCGACCGCAGCCTCCTGGTGAACCTCTTCATCCCGTCCGAGGTGCGCTGGCAGGAGAAGGGCATCACCTGGCGCCAGACCACCGGCTTCCCCGACCAGCAGACCACCACCCTCACCGTCAGCTCCGGCGCGGCCTCCCTGGAACTGCGGGTGCGGATCCCCTCGTGGGCGTCCGGGGCCCGCGCCACGCTCAACGGCACCGCCCTCCCCGACCAGCCGAAACCCGGCAGCTGGCTGATCATCGACCGGCAGTGGAAGACCGGCGACAAGGTCGAGGTGACCCTGCCGATGAAGCTGCGGCTCGACCCCACTCCCGACGACCCCGACGTCCAGGCCGTGCTGTACGGGCCCGTCGTGCTGGCCGGGGCGTACGGCGACCGCACCGGCATGACCATGCCGCGCCTCAAGCGGGACTCCGTGGTCCAGCAGGCCACCAGCCCGATGCGCTTCACCGCCACCGCGGACGGGCAGAGCGTCACCCTGCTGCCCGTCGCCCGCCTCCACCACCAGCGCTACAACGTGTACTGGCTGAGCGGACAGCCGCCCACCCCGCCGCCCGCCTTCGCCGCCTGGTACCGCTTCGACGAGACCTCCGGCACCACCGCCGCCGACGCCACCGGCCGCGGCAAGACCGCCGGCTCACCGGCGGCGCCACGTGGACCACGGGCCGGACCGGGGGCGCCGTCGCGCTGAACGGCACCGACGGCTACGTGACCCTCGCCGACGACCTCCTCGCGGGCGCCACCGCGTACACGGTCGCCACCTGGGTCCGGCTGGACGGCACCCCCGCCCAGTGGACCCGGATCTTCGACATCGGCACCGGCGTCACCGCCAACATGTTCCTCACCCCGGTCGCCGACTCGGGCAAGCTGCGCTTCGCCATCACCGCGGGCGGAGGCGGCGCGGAGCAGCGCATCGAGGCCGCGCCGCTGCCCACCGGCCAGTGGACCCATGTCGCCGTCGCCTACGGCAGCGGCACCGCCGTCCTCTACGTCGCCGGGCACGAGGCCGGCCGCAACACGAGCGTCACCGTCGAACCCGCCGACTTCGGCAACCACATCCGCGCCGCCTACCTCGGCAAGTCGCAGTACCCCGACCCGTACCTCAGGGCCGCGTACGACGACTTCCGCGTGTACGGCCGGACACTCAGCGCGAATGAGGTCGCCACGCTCGCCGAAAGCTGACAAGCTCGGGCGGGCGGGCCACGGCCCGCCCGCCCCCGTACCGACCGGCATGGACAAGGACGACGCACATGGCCCACCTCGCGGCGGAGAACCGCTACGACTCCATGCAGTACCAGCGCTGCGGGCGCAGCGGTGTGCTGCTGCCGAAGGTCTCGCTCGGCCTGTGGCACAACTTCGGCGACACCCATCCGCTCGAGACCCAGCGCGCCGTGCTGCGCCGCGCCTTCGACCTCGGCGTCACCCACATCGACCTGGCCAACAATTACGGGCCCCCGCCCGGCAGCGCCGAGAGCAACTTCGGCTCGATCTTCGCCCAGGACTTCCGCCCTTACCGCGATGAGCTGTTCATCGCGAGCAAGGCCGGATATCTGATGTGGCCCGGGCCGTACGGCGAGTGGGGCTCGCGCAAGTACGTGCTGGCCAGCCTCGACCAGTCGCTGACCCGGATGGGCCTGGACTACGTCGACGTGTTCTACTCCCACCGCTTCGACCCGGACACTCCGCTCGAAGAGACGATGGGCGCGCTCGACAGCGCCGTACGGCAGGGCAAGGCCCTCTACGCCGGGCTGTCGAACTACCCGCCGGAGGCCATCGCGGAGGCGGCCGCGATCCTGAAGGAGCTGCGCACCCCGTACCTGATCAACCAGCATCCGTACTCGATGCTCCAGCGCGGGGTCGAGGGCGGCGTGCTGGAGGCGTCCGCCGAGGCCGGTGCCGGTGTCATCGCGTTCTCGCCGCTCGCCCAGGGCCAGCTCACCGACCGCTATCTCAACGGTGTGCCCGCCGACTCCCGCATGGCGCTCGGCCACTTCCTCAAGCGTGACGCGCTCACCGAGGAGCGCCTCACGCTGCTGCACGCCCTCAACAAGATCGCCGGGGAGCGCGGCCAGACCCTCGCCCAGCTGGCCCTCGCCTGGGTGCTGCGGGACCCGCGGGTGGTCTCCGTGCTGATCGGCGCGAGCAGCGTCGCCCAGCTCGAGCAGAACATCGCGGTCCTGGACTCGCCCGGCTTCAGCGACGCCGAGCTGGCCGAGGTCGACCGCCTCTCCGCCGAGGCGGGCGTCGAGATTCCCTGACCGGGCTCCTGACCGCGTGCCGTGTCCCCGCTTCCGCCACCGGAAGCGGGGACACGGCACGCGCTTTTACGTCAGCGGCCGGTGAAGCGCGGAGCGCGCTTCTCACGGAACGCGGCCATCCCCTCGGACTGGTCCTCGGCGGCGAACAGCGCGTGGAAGGAGCGCCGTTCGAACAGCAGCCCCTCGCGCAGCCCCACCTCCAGCGCCCGCTCCACCGCCTCGCGCGCCGCCATGACGGCCGGTTTGCCGTACGAGGCGACGGTCGCGGCGATGGCCGCCGCCTCCGCCGTCAGACGGTCGTCGGGGACCACGCGGGAGACCAGCCCGGCGCGCTCCGCCTCCTGGGCGCCCATGGTGCGCCCGGTCAGGATCAGATCCATCGCCTTGGCCTTTCCGACCAGTCTTGTCAGCCGCTGGGTGCCGCCGATGCCCGGCATCACGCCCAGCCTGATCTCCGGCTGACCGAAGGTGGCCGATTCCGCGGCCAGGATGATGTCGCACATCATCGCCAGCTCGCAGCCGCCGCCCAGCGCGTAGCCGGACACCGCCGCGATCTTGGGGGTGCGCAGTGCGGCGAAGGCGTCCCAGCCGGCGAAGTAGTCCTCGGCGAACATCTCGACGGAGGTCTTGGGCTCCATCTCCTTGATGTCGGCGCCCGCCGCGAACGCCCGCTCCGAGCCGCGGATCACGAAGCAGCCGGTCCCGGGGTCGCGGTCCAGCGGCCCCAGCGCCTGGACCAGTTCGGCCAGCAGCCCGCTGTTGAGCGCGTTGAGCACCTCGGGGCGGTGCAGCGTCACGGTGACGACGCGCTCATGCCGCTCGATCTTGATGAAGTTCACGATGTCTCCCTCGAAAGTCACGAGTCCCAGATGGCGCCGTACGCGGGGATCCCGCGGCACTCCATGCCGTGGACCACCTGCCAGGTGAGCTTCTTGTTGGAGATGCAGATGACGGCCTCGGCCCCGAAGTCCGCGTACGCGGCGTAGGCGAGCCGGACCATGTCGGGCTTGCCGTGTTCGGAGGTGTCCCAGATGAGCGCGTCGGGCTGAACGGCCAGGATCTCGTCCACCAGGGCGTCGCCGTAGGTCGTACGGGGTGTACGGGTCGCCCACACCAGCCGCGCCGGGACCTCCTGGGCCAGCAGGTGGGGGAGGCAGGGACCGATGCCGCTGCCGGTGGCCACGTAGACCACCTTGCGGAAAAGCGTCTCGATGTTGGCCACGCCCGCGGTGGTGATGCCCTTCACCCACACCCGGGACGGGGCGTCGTCGATGAACTTCCCGGTCCAGTCCCCGGCGCGGGAGATGGTGAGCCGGAATCCCGACTCGCCGGGCGCGGGCACATTGGCGAACGAGTGCCATTCCCGCAGCGGGTTGCGGCTGATCGCCGTCGAGGACCCGGCGAAGGGCGTCGCCCCATGGTGGAAACGGGCGAGCGCCACATGGGCGGAGGGGCGTTCGACGGCCACCGCCACCCGGCGCAGCCGCAGCCACGGCAGCGCGACACTGAAGGTGATCACGGCCAGCACCCAGACGCCCGGCGCCGTCAGCAGCCGCCCGGCGGTGGTCCCGCCACCCTTCCCGTCGAGCGTGGTCAGCACGGTCTGCGCCCAGAAGAGCGCGAGCGCCGCCCAGCCGCCGAAGCGGTGCGTCTTCTCGAAGCGGTCGTGGAACCGCGCCCGGAAGGGCGGCAGCGCCGTGGCCGTGATCCCGAGCAGCAGGACGATCAGGGCGTACGAGACGGCGAGTGTCGCGGCCGGGGCGGCGTGCCGGGTCAGCGAGGCCACCAGGGCGAGGAACCAGAGCGTGCCCGCGAGCGCCCCGCCGACGTGCGCCCCGCCGAAGTGGTAGACCTTCGCCAGCGTCCACCGGATCCTCAGCGGCCAGTTGACGGGCGCCGCGGTGGCGATGCGGAAGAGCAGATTGATGACGTACTGCTGGCGGATGACGATGGCGACCGCGAAGTTGACGAGCGCCGCGTCGGAGAGCGTACGGGGCGGGAGGCCATCACTCGAACGGGACAGCAGGAAGGCCAGGTTGACCGCCAGGACCAGGGCGATGAGACGGTTGTAGTGCATCAGGCGCGGATGCTTCAGCAGCCCGCGTACCCCCGGTGTCCGGGGCGGCAGTGGCGGCTCCGCGGTGCGCGGCGGCGCTTCGGCGCGGGGCGCGGGCACGCGGGGTGTGGTCACGACGCCACCCCACCGACCGTGCGGCGCTCGGCGGCCAGTCGCAGCAAGGCCGCCTTGTCGACTTTTCCGCGGCTGGTGAGCGGCAGCGCCGGCAGGGTGTGGACGGCCACCGGCACGCAGTAGTAGGGGAGTGCCCGCGCCACGGCCTGCCGCGCCGCCTCGGGGTCGACCCGCAGCGGGGCGGCGAAGGACACCAGACTCCGGTCGTCCAGCTTGAGCGTCACCGCGCGGACGCAGCCGGGGACCGCTTCGAGGACGGCCGACACCGAGTCCAGTTCGACCCGGAACCCCCGCACCTTGACCTGGTCGTCGGTGCGGCCCAGATGTTCCAGCTCGCCGTCGGGCGTCCAGCGGCCCAGGTCGCGGGTACGGAACATCAGCCGCCCGCCGCCGAGGAACGGATCGGGCGCGTACCGTTCCGCGGTGAGCCGCGGATTTCGCAGGTAGCCCGCCGACACGCAGTCGCCGCCTGCCCACATCTCGCCGGTCTCGCCGATGGCACACGGGCGCCGGCCGGCGTCCAGGACGTACACGGTGTTGTTGGGCGTCGGCCGTCCGATGGTCAGCCGCAGCGCCGCCGGGTCATGGCGCTGCATGGTGTTGACGATGGTGGTCTCCGTCGGCCCGCACGCGTTGTAGAAGGTGCACACCCGGGCCCAGCGGTCGGCGAGCGAGCGCGGACACGGCTCTCCGGCGACGGCCGCGACCTTGATCCGTCCGCACAGCTCCGGAGCGACCGCGCTGAGCACGGTGGGGGTCGCGATGACCACGTCCACCCGGCGTACGGTCTCGGCGATGTCGGCGCCGCGGATGACGAGGGTGGCGCCGTGGCTGAGGCAGCCGAGGATCTCCCACGCGGCCATGTCGAAGGCCACGTTGAGGATCTGGGACACCCGCATCCCGGGCCGCATCCCCAGGTCACCCGGCTCGGTGAGCAGGAGGTTGCACACATTGCGATGGGTGACGGTGACCCCGTTGGGCGCTCCCGTGGTTCCGGAGGTGAAGAGCACGTAAGCGCCGTCGCCCGGGGTCACGGGCCGGGCGGGTACGAAAGGTTCTGCGCTCGCCTCGCCATCGATGGGTTCGGCCATCGCGGTGTCGAGCGGGATGACGGTGTGGCCGGGCGGCGCCGGTATGCGGCCCGCGTATCCGGTCGTCGTCAGGATCACCCGGGTCGACGCCGTGCGGATGACATGGCTCAGCTGGGCCGGGGGCGCCAGCCCCGCGTCCTGCGGCACATAGGCCGCACCCGCCTTCAGGGTGGCCAGCAGGCCGACGAGCATGGGGAGGGAGCGCCGGACGAACAGCGCGACGTTGTCACCGGGGCGTACGCCCACGTGGGCGAGCCGGGCCGCCAGCCGTGCGGCCTGCCGGTCCAGCTCCCCGTAGGTGATCGTCTCGCCGAGGTGCTCGGCCGCGACCGCGAGCGGGGACGCGGCGGCGTGCCGCTCGATGGCCCGGTGGATCAGGGAGCAGGGCAGGATGGCCTCCGGCCCCCGGCCGAACTGCTGGAACAGCCTCCGGTCCGTGCCGGAGAGGTGCCGGAGGGGGTCGGCAGGCCAGTCCGGGCCTGCGCCCAGGGGCCTGCTCGGTTGCTGATGCACGGTGTGTATCCGCATATGTCGCCCACTCTCGTTCGACAAGTCGGTCATTGTTCGGCTGATGGAGCCGGGTGCGGGCGCAAAGGGCCCGGGTGCGGGTGGAGGGTGATGTGTGATGAGCCGCATGAGGTGCCGAGGTGGCACTTCGGCGAGGAGATCGGGCCGCCGTCGACCCGGTCACATGCGCATCGTGTGCCACGTGGTCATCAGCCGTCTGACGTGTTTGAGAGCTTAAGGACCCGTGCGGCGCGCACGGAAGACGGGCGACGGGCGCAAGTCGGCCAGGATCCCACTAGAGTGCGCCCGCGCGGAAAGATACGCCTTGTGGCGTTGATGACGACCTGGTAAGGGCCGAAGCGGGGCGGCGCCACCGAAACTGACGGAGTTTCAGTCCATGCGTCGATGGCCGAGAATTGCCCCGGATGATCCGGGCGGGCCATCCGGATAGCATGAACGGCCCACCCGCACCGCCCACGTATCGCCGCACGGAGACAGAGCCTTGGCCACACAACGGATCCCGGTCATTCTCATCACGGGCTTCCTGGGTTCCGGAAAAACCACGATGCTCAACCATCTGATGCGCGACAGCGCGGACACCCGGATCGGAGTCATCGTCAACGACTTCGGCAGCATCAACATCGACGCCATGGCCGTCGCCGGACAGGTCGACTCGATGATCCCCATCGAGAACGGCTGTCTGTGCTGCGCCGCGGACGCCTCCGAGATGGACGAGATGCTCGACCGGCTCACCGATCCCGAGCTGCGCATCGACGTCATCGTGATCGAGGCGAGCGGCCTGGCCGAACCGCAGAGCATGATCCGTACGCTGCTGTCCAGCGGCAATGAGCGCATCCGCTACGGCGGCCTGGTGGAGGTCGTGGACGCCGCCGAGTTCGCGAGCACCCGCGACCGCCATCCCGAGCTGGACCGCCATGTGCGCGACGCCGACCTGATCGTGCTCAACAAGACCGACCGGGTGGGGGAGGACGAGCGGCGGCGCGTCCTCGAAACCGTCGCCGAGATCGCCCCGGGGCTGCCCGTCCTCACCGCCGAACACGGCCGCGTCGACCCCGGTCTCCTCTTCGACCACGAGCCCCGGGACACTCCCGAAGCGCGCTTCCGGCAGCTCTCGTTCGCCGATGTGTGCGGCGAGAGCGACGACCACAGCCGCCATCTCCACGCCGCGTACGAGAGCGTCGAATTCACCTCGGCCGAGCCGCTGGACCCGCGCCGCTTCATGGAATTCCTCGACGCCCGCCCCGCGGGCCTCTATCGCCTCAAGGGCTTCGTCCACTTCGCCGGCGCCGACCCGCAGCGGAAGTACGGCCTGCACGCCGTCGGTGCGTACCTCCGGTTCCAGCCGGTGCCCTGGGAGCGCGGGGAACCCCGCACCACCCAGCTGGTGATGATCGGCACCGGCATCGACGCCGACACCCTCACCAAGCGGCTGACCGACTGCGTCGCGGCCGACCCGGACGAGCCCGACGAGCGGCACATGATGGGGGTGCTGCGCTACGTGGACCAGGAGGGCCGGGAAGCGCCCGACGCCATGTGACTATCGGCTCCCGAAATCCGGAAGGGTGACCGAGCCGTCCTCGGCGAGCGGGAACCCGGGGTTGTACGCGACCTCCCAGGCGTGGCCGTCCGGATCCGCGAAGGCACTGGAGTAGAAGCCGACGGCGTTGACGGCCGCGGGCTTGGTGACCGTCCCGCCGGCCTGCTCCGCCGCCGCGAGCAGAGCGTCGACCTCCGCCTCGGACCGCACGTTGTGCGCCAGGGCGATGCCGCCGAATCCGCCCGCGGACCCGGGCTCCAGCCCGCAGTCCCGCGCAAGCTTGTCGCGGCCCCACAGAACCAGCCCCAGGCCGCCCGCCTGGAAGAACACGGTCTCCTCGACTTCCTGCCCCCGCCAGCCCAGGGCCTCGTAAAAGGCCTTGGCGCGAGCGAGATCGGAAACGCCCAGCGTGACCAACGTGATGCGCTGTTCCATGAGGTCACGGTACGGCCGATGCGGGAAGTGCTCTGCGACCCGGCACCGGCTCAGACGGTCAGCATGGCCTTGATGGCGCGACGCTCGTCCATGGCCTTGTACGCCCCGGCGGCCTCGTCGAGCGGGACGGTGAGGTCGAGGACCTTGCCCGGGTTGATCTTGCGCTGCCATATCAGGTCGATCAGCTCGGGCAGGTACTCGCGCACCGGGGCGGGGCCGCCGTGCAGGTGGACCTGGGAGAAGAAGAGCTCCTCGCCGCTCAGGGCGACGTCATGGTTGACGCCCACGAAGCCGACGTGCCCGCCGGGGCGGGCGGAGCGGATCGCCTGCCGCATGGATTCCTGGGCGCCGACCGCTTCGACGACGGAATGGGCACCCAGGCCGCCGGTCAGCTCCTTGACCTTCGCCACGCCTTCGTCGCCGCGTTCGGTGACGATGTCGGTGGCGCCGAACTCGCGGGCGAGCTTCTGGCGCGGCTCGTGGCGGCTCATCGCGATGATCCGCTCGGCGCCGAGCCGCTTCGCGGACAGGACCGCGAGCAGGCCGACCGCACCGTCGCCGACGACCGCGACCGTCCTGCCCGGACCGGCCTCGGCGGCGACCGCGCCGAACCATCCTGTGCCCAGCACGTCGGAGGCGGCGAGCAGGCCGGGGATCAGGCCGGCGTCGGGCGTGCCCGGCAGGGGGACGAGGGTGCCGTCGGCGGTGGGGGATCAGATCTCGCAGGTGCCGCACGAGGCGACGAACGAGCCGATGACGTACTGGCCTGGCGTGACGTTCCGGACCTCGCTGCCGACCTCCTCGACGACGCCGACGTACTCGTGTCCCATCGGCATGGCCTCGGCGACCGGCTCGATGCCGCGGTAGGGCCACAGGTCCGAGCCGCAGACACAGGTCGCCGACAGCCGGATGATCGCATCCGTCGGGCCGGTGATCTTCGGGTCGGCGACCTCCTCCACACGGACGTCGCCGGGAGCGTGCAGTACAGCAGCGCGCATAAGAGTTGCTCCTAAGGTTTCGAGTGAAGCGGCCCAGGCGTGGTACCGAGGTGCGCGTCCCACGAAACCGCCCCCTCGCATGCGCGGGAGGCCGCGTTTATGGGGGGTACAAGCTCAACCCCCCTTGCCCGAAGTCCGGGCCGTAACTTGGAAGGCATAGAATGCCGCTCCGACAACCGCGAGGACATCTGTGGCTTCCTCTCCCGTCGGCGCGCCCAGCTCACCCCGGAGCAGGTCGGACTGCCCACCAGCGCCCGGCGCCGGGTGCCCGGGCTGCGCCGCGAGGAGGTCGCGGTCCTCGCGGGTGTGAGCACCGAGTGGTACACGCGGCTGGAGAGGGGCCACATCAGCGGCGTGTCCGAGGACGTCCTCGACGCGGTGGCCCGCACCCTGCGCCTGAGCGAGGACGAACGCACCTATCTGTTCGACCTGGCCAAGGCCGCCCAGCCAGGACCCGCGACCCGGCGCCGCCGCAAGGCCGTCGACATCCCGCCGCGCGCCCAGCGGCTGCTCGACTCCATGACCCTGTCCGCGGCCTTCGTCAGCAATGGCCGCCTGGACATGGTGGCCACTACGCGCTCGCCCGCGCCCTGTTCGCGCCGCTGTTCGACAGCGGTACGACGGATGAGGGCGGTCGCCCGAACTTCGCCCGGTACTACTTCCTCGACCGCGGCTCACGCGACTTCGCCGACGACTGGGACAGCGCCGCCAACATCACCGTCGCGCTGCTGCGCGCCGAGGCCGGCCGATACCCCAACGACAAGGCGCTGCGCGAACTCGTCGGCGAACTGTCCACGGCCAGCGCCGAGTTCCGCACCCGGTGGGCCGCCCACAAGGTGCGCATCCACCACGGTGGCGTCAAACGCTTCCACCATCCCGACGCCGGCCCTCTGGAACTCACCTACCAGCCGCTGGACCTGCCCGTGTCCGCGCACGAGGCGCACTCCCTGACCATCTACACCGCCGAGCCGGGCACCACGGACGAGGACCGGCTGAGGCTCCTCGCCAGCTGGGCGGCGACCCGGTTCCGGGAAGCGGAGTCCGAGAGCCGCTCACGTGGTCAGGGTGGTTCCCTGTAGCTGCTTGACGGCCCGAACGAGGGGTGCGAGCTCCGGTTCGGCGGATGCCTGGTCGAGGGCTTCACGCAGGGCGGTGTTGTGCGTGGGGCGGGCCTCTTCCAGCAGGCGCAGTCCCTGGTCGACCACCGCCGCCGTGCGCCATGCGCTGGAGGCCGGTTACCGCAGCATCACCGAGCACGGCATCGCCACTGAGGCCTGGGGCCCGCTGGCCCAGGGAGCGGTCCTCGAGGACGGGGCCGTGGTGCGCATCGCCGAGGCATCTGGCGTAACTCCGGCGCAGGTCGTGCTGCGCCGGTACCTGCAGACCGGCACCGATCCCGAGACCCTGAACTGACCGCACCGCACCACACCGCCACCGAGAAGGGCGCACCCCATGCAGATCGATCTCTCCGGCCGGACCGCCCTGGTCACCGGCTCCCCCAGGGCATCGGAGCGGCCACCGCCACCGGCCTCGCCCGCGCCGGCGCGCACGTCGTCGTCAACGGCCGCGGCGAGGAGCGCGTCGAGCGGACGGTCCGGACCATCCGCACCGAGACCGGCAACGAGAACGTCACGGGCGCCGTGGGGGACCTGGCCACCGAGGACGGCACCCGCGCCGTCCTCGAAGCCGTTCCCCGCGTGGACATCCTCGTCAACAACCTCGGCATCTTCGGCTCCGCGCCCCCGCTGGAGATCAGCGACGCCGAGTGGCGTCGCTACTTCGAGGTCAACGTCCTCTCCGCCGTACGCCTCATCCGCGCCTACCTGCCCGCCATGAAGGAGCAGGGCTGGGGGCGCGTGCTCAACCTCGCCAGCGACTCGGCCGTGGTGATCCCGGCAGAGATGATCCACTACGGCATGACGAAGACCTCGCTGCTCGCCGTCGGCCGCGGGTTCGCCAAGGAGGCCGCAGGCACCGGCGTCACCGTCAACTCCGTGATCGCCGGACCGACCCACACCGGCGGCGTCGAAGGGTTCGTCCGCGAACTCGTCGGCGACGAGCAGCCCTGGGACGAGGCGCAGCACGAGTTCATGGCTCAAGTACCGCCCGCAGTCGCTGATCCAGCGCCTCATCGAACCCGAGGAGATCGCCAACCTCGTCGTCCACCTCGCCTCGTCGTACGCCTCCGCCACCACCGGTGGCGCCGTACGCGTCGACGGCGGTTACGTCGACTCGATCCTCCCCTGACACAGATCGTCCGCGCGCTGAGGGGCGCCCTCCCCTTAGGGGATTCCCTATGCCCGGATGCGCAACCCTTCGGCGACTTCGGGTGTCCTGGTGGGTGTACGTGAGGTAAACACTCATCAACGAGCTGGAGGATTTGTGCGGCCCCGTTCCCTTTCCGCCGTCGCGCGCTGCGCGACGGTGGTCGCGCTTGTGACCACGCCCGCCTTACTCGCAGCCCCCTCGGCCGGCGCCGCCGAGGCCCGCGCCACCACCGCGGCCTCCGCGCCGCGGGTCGACTTCAACAAGGACGGATACGCCGACCTCGCCGTGTCCGCGCCGGCCGGCACCGTGGACGGCAAGAGCAAGGCCGGTTATGTCGCCGTCGTCTACGGGTCTGCCTCCGGTACGGACACCGGCCACCGGCAGATCGTCAGCCAGGCCACCGAGGGCGTCCCCGGCGACCCCGCTGCCTCGGCGTACTTCGGGGGAGAGACGGTCGCCCGCGACCTGGACGGCGACGGCTACACCGACCTGGCCATCCAGGTCGGCAACAAGCCCGCCGTCACCGTCCTGTGGGGCTCCGCGAACGGCCTGACCGGCGGCACCCAGCTGCCCGAGGGCGACGGCGACAACTTCGGCTACAGCATCATCGCCGGTGGCGACTTCAACGGTGACGGCCACGCCGACCTGGTCGACGAGGTCATCGTCAACAAGGGCTCGGATTTCGACGAGCGGACCGGACTGCGCGTGCGGTTCGGCCCGTTCACCCGTGAGGGCAAGGCGGCGGGAAGCGCCACCGTCGACACCGACAAGATCGACCGGCCGACCAGCCTGACCGCGGGCGACCTCAACGGCGACGGCAAGGACGAGCTGGTCAGCACCCACGCCTTCGAGGAGATGTCCGAGAACACTCTCGTCTGGAAGGGCGGCACGGACGGGCTCGGGAAGACGCCCACCAGGCTCACCGACGCCGCCACCACCACCATCGGTGACGTCGACAAGGACGGCTACGGCGACCTGATCGTGCGCACCGTCCCCGGCGGTGTCGTCGAGGACCTGCCGAACGACCACGGCACGCTCAAGGTGTTCTACGGCACCGCGTCGGGCCCGAGCACCACCCGCACCAAGACCATCGACCAGAACACCGCGGGCGTGCCGGGCGTCAACGAGGACGGCGACCAGTTCGGCTACTCGCTCAGCGCCGACGACGTCAACGGCGACGGCTACGCGGACGTCGCGGTCGGCATCCCGTACGAGGACCTGGAGGCCGGGCAGAAGGACGCGGGCAGCGTCGTCCAGCTGTACGGCGGCTCGGGCGGCCTGTCCGGGACCGGCGCCCAGGCGTTCACCCAGGACACCGCCGGGGTGCCGGGCGTCGCCGAGGCGGGCGACCGCTTCGGCGCGGCGGTGGGGCTCGCCGACACCAACGGCGACGGTGCGGCTGACCTCTCCGCCGGCGCTCCCGACGAGGACGGCGCCTACACCTCCAGCGGTGCCGCCTGGGTGCTGCGCGGCAAGCCGGCCGGTCTCACGACCGACGGTGTCGTCTCCTTCGGGCCCGACACGCTCGGCGCCCCGGAAGCGGGCGCGGCCCTGGGCGCTGGTTTCCCGCGGTAACCCGAACGCCGCGACGACTCGCCATCGCTGACCGATCCACCGTGCGCCGCTAGTTGACGATTCCTCATGTCTACTGGACGGTAGTGTCCATGGCGACGCATGCGACGCGAGGCACCGCGTCTTCAGGCATACGCAACGGCCGACCCCGAGCAGGTCGTACAGGGCTGCTCGGGGCGGCCGTTCTGCTGGTGGCCGCGGTCGTCGCGGCCCCGGGCACCCCGGCGGCCGCCGCCGAGGCGCCGTGGTTCGGCGGACCGGCCGCGGACGAGGTGACGACGGACGGGACCCGGTTCGCCGATGGCCACGGGCGCGAGGTCGTGCTCCGCGGCTTCAACGTCTCCGGCGAGACCAAACTGGAGGAGAACAACGGCCTCCCCTTCGCCAGTGCCGCCGACGCCCGGAAGTCCGCCGCCGCGATGCGGACCCTGACCGGGGCGAACTCGGTGCGCTTCCTGCTCTCCTGGGCCCACGCCGAACCCCGGCCCGGCGAGGTGGACACCGCCTACCTGGAGCAGGCCACCGCCCAGATGAAGGCCTTCCTCGACACCGGAATCCGGGTCTTCCCCGACTTCCACCAGGACCTCTACTCCCGCCACCTCTTCGACAAGGACAGCTGGTACAGCGGCGACGGCGCCCCCAAGTGGGTCGTCGACGCGGGCGGCTACGGCAAGGAGTCCTGCGGCATCTGTGCCCACTGGGGCCAGAACATCACCCAGAACCAGGCCGTCATGAAGGCCACCCGCGACTTCTGGCACAACCGCGCCCTGACCACCAGCGCCGGGACCGTGCGCGTCCAGGACGCCTTCCTCGCCACCGCCGAGAAGACCATGTCCTACCTCGCCCAGCACCTCTCCGCCGACGCGTTCGCCCGCGTCACCGGCTTCGACCCGCTCAACGAGCCCTACGCGGGCGTCTACGACAGCGGTGAGAACAGCCGCACCTGGGAGAAGAACGTGCTGTGGCCGTTCTACGAGAAGTTCCGCGCCCGCATGGACGCCGCGGGCTGGCGGGACAAGCCCGCCTTCGTGGAGCCCAACATGTTCTGGAACTCCAACCTGGGCTTCCAGCGCCAGGAGGGCGGGCTGCTCGACGTGGGGAAACCCGGCTCCCGCTATGTCTTCAACACCCACTACTACGACCAGAAGGCCATCTCCGGCATCTTCATGCCCGGCAAGGCCGCCGACGGCCAGTACGCGACCGACTTCGGCGCCGTCCGCGACCGCGCCACCGCCCTGGGCACCCCCGCCGTCATGAGCGAGTTCGGCCATCCGCTCACCGGCTTCACCTCCGACAAGGCACCCACCGTCCTCAAGGGCATGTACCAGGCGCTCGACTCCCGCCTGCCCGGCGCCACGTGGTGGACCAAGCCCGCTGCCTCCGGCCCCGCTCTCTCCTCCACCCAGTGGCAGTGGGACATCTACAACGGCCGCCACCACGAAGCGATGAACGGCAACGCCTCGAAGACCCTCACCGAAGGCGACGCCTGGAACGACGAGGACCTCTCGGCCGTACGCCTCGACGACTCCGGCAACGCCCAGCTGCGCCAGGACGCCCGGCTGCTCGACCGCCTCTACCCGCGCGCGGTGGCGGGCCGCACGCTCGCGTTCACCTTCGAGGACCGCTCACGCGACGGAAGCACCACCCTCAGCTGGGACCGCATCCCCAGCTCCCTCCCCAACGTCGCGAAGCTCACCGGCTCCGGCCGCTACGGACTGCTGGTGTGGCGCTCCGACGGCCGCACCGACGCCCCCACCGAGCTGCACCTGCCGCGCGACTTCGACCCCGCCGCCACCACCGTCGTCTCCGACCTGGGCACCGTCACCGGCCCGCCCGCGTACACCGCCCAGGGGCACACCGCCGACCACCCCATCGCCACCGCGGCCGAGCCCGGCGGCGCCGACGCCCGCCGCCTGGTGTTGTCCGCGCCTACCGACGACACCGGCACCCTGCACTACGCCCTGGTCGCCGACGGTACGGCCGCCCCCTCCGCAGAGCTGCGCGCCGCCGCCCAGAAGGAATTGACCCGATGGGCGGCGGACGCGGGCTTCTGAGGTCGGGGGCGCCAGGTCACCAGCGGTGGTGCACCTGCGCACGGATCCGGCGGTCGTACAGCTCGCCGACGGCCTCCAGGGTGGACGGCGGCAGCGGCGGCAGCCCCGCTGCCGCCGCGTTCGCCCGCGCCTGCTCGGGCGACCGCGCGCCGGGGATGACCGAGGTCACCCCCGGCTGCTGGACGATCCACCGCAGCGCCGTCTGCGCGGGCGTGGCACCCTCCGGCGCCAGCTTCCCGAACTCCACCGCCGCCTCGACGCCCTCCTCGAAGTCCACTCCCGAAAAGGTCTCACCCTGGTCGAACATCTCGCCGTGCCGGTTGTACGTGCGGTGGTCGTCGTCGGCGAACAGCGTGGTCCTGGTGTACCGGCCCGACAGCAGACCGGACGCCAGCGGCACCCGCGCGATGATCCCCACCCCGGCCTCGGCCGCCGCCGGAACCACCTTCTCCAGCGGCTTGAGCCGGAACGGGTTGAGGATGATCTGCACGCTCGCCGTCCCCGGCCGGGCGATCGCCGTCAGCGCCTCCTCGCAGGTCTCCACGCTGACCCCGTACGCCGCCACCCGCCCCTCGTCCACCAGCGTGTCCAGCGCGTCGAACACCGCGTCGGTGGCGTACACCGAGGACGGCGGGCAGTGCAGCTGCACCAGATCGAGCGTGTCCACACCCAAGTTGGCGCGCGAACGGTCGGTCCACGCACGGAAGTTGTCCAGCGTGTAGTTCTCCGCGACTTGCGGCACCCGCCGCCCCATCTTGGTGGCCACGAAGATGCCGGCGTCCGGCCGGTCCCGCAGAAAGCGCCCGATGAGCTGCTCGCTGCGCCCGTCCCCGTACGCATCGGCGGTGTCGAAGAACGTCACCCCCGACTCGACGGCCGCCTCCAGCACGGCCAGCGCGTCCGCCTCGCTGACATCGCCCCAGCCCGCGCCCAGCTGCCAGGTTCCCAGCCCGACGACGGAGACCTCGCGGCCGGTCCGGCCGCACACCCGCTGCTCCATGGTCACGCTCTCCTCCCGCGATCTCCTGTGATGCGGCTCACCGTACCCGCACCGGCCGAACACGGTTCCGGCCGACCCCTCGCGGGCGGCCCCCGGTGTAGCGTGATGGCCATGCTTTGACGCCCGCCCCGCGCCCGGGGTCCACCGCTTTCTCCTTCGCCTCCGCTCCGAAGGAGAAACCGCCATGACCACCCTGACCGTCGCCCTGCTCCAGCTCGCCCCTCCCGGCCGCGGCCTGCGGGCGAACCTCGCCACCGGCGACGCCGCCTGCCGCCGGGCCAAGGCCCTCGGCGCCGACATCGTGCTCTTCCCCGAGATGTGGAGCAACGGCTACCGCCCGGCCGTCACCGACGAGACCACCGGTGACCGCTACCGCCACCCCCGGCTGTGGGACGACGTGCCGTCCCAGCCGCCACTGCCCGAGCCCGAGGCCGTATGGGGCGATGAGGCGATCACCCGCGACGGGCCGTTCGTCACCCACTTCCGCGAGTTGGCCGCCGAACTCGAGATGGCCATCGCGCTCACCTACCTGGAGAGGTGGGACGGGCCGCCGCGCAACACCGTCTCCCTCATCGACCGCCACGGGCGCCTCGCCCTCACCTACGCCAAGGTGCACACCTGCGCCTTCGACCTGTCCGAGGCCGTCCTCACCCCGGGCGACGACTTCGAGGTGTGCGCCCTGGACACGGCGGCGGGCGAGGTCATGACCGGGGCGATGATCTGCTACGACCGGGAGTTCCCGAAGAGCGCCCGGGCCCTGATGCTCGCCGGAGCGGAGCTCGTCCTCACCCCGAACGCCTGCGACCTGGAGGTCAACCGGCTCAGCCAGTTCCGGACCCGCGCCTACGAGAACATGACCGCACTGGCCATGGCCAACCACGCGGGCCCCGGCTGGGGGCACTCCATCGCTTTCGACGGCATCGCCTTCGCCGACGGGCGCTCCCGGGACATGCTCGTGGTCGAGGCGGGCGAGGCCGAGGGCGTCTACCCGGCGGTCCTCGACCTCGACGCGCTCCGCGAGTACCGGCGCCGCGAGACCTGGGGGAACGCGTTCCGGCGCCCCGCCGCGTACCGCGCCCTGACGAGCCATGAGGTGCGCGGGCCGTATCTCAGGGTGGACCAGGGCGGTGCCCGGCCCCCCGGCGCAGAGGTGCCGTGATACTTGTCAAGTACCTACAAATACATCATGTGAGCTGCGGCGATTGATGTCGGGGTACCGGGCTAGTAGGGTGCGGCGCATGTCAGCACTCAACGTGGAATTCAGCGATCGGGAACTTGAGGACCTCCGCCAGATCGCCAAGGAGCGCGGCACGACGATGAAGGCCCTCGTCCGCGAGGCGACCGTCGCCGACATCGCCCGCCACCGCGCCCTGCAGGAAGGCGCCGAGGTCTTCCGCCGCTTCTTCGCGGACAACGCGGACGCCTTCGCGGACGCGTTCCCGGACGATGAACACCGACACCCGGGACAGGCCGCCTGACGATGCCGCCGCTTCATATCGACATCTCGTGGCTGCTCCAGCGTCATGAGGAAGTCCTGCCCGAACAGCCGGCCATCTCCGACTTCTCGGGGCTGGTCGCCGCCGTGGCCAGGCACCGCGTCGACCCACCGCGCCTGGGCGTCGACCCCGACCCGGCGTGGCGGGCCGCCGCGCTGCTGCACACGCTCGCCACGCTCAAGCCGCTCCCGGCGAGCAACGCGCGCTTCGCCAGCGCGACCGCCGTGGCCTATATGCACGCGTCCGGCGAGGGCATCGACCCGCCGTACGGTGCGCTGATCGACCTGGTCCGCGACATCCTGTCCAGCAAGGCGGACGTCTTCGACGCGGCCGGCCGCATCCGCTCCTGGCGTATCTGACCACGGCGTTCCGCTCAGGTCACGGGAACCGAGGCCGCCTCGGCGGCCGGTGTCTCCGCCGCCTGCGCCCGTTCCGCCTCGGCGAGCTTGCCTGCCGCGTACGGGGCCAGCCCGCCGCCGATGGTGAGCAGTCCGCGGTGGCGCAGCGCCGTCAGCGGGTCCAGGACCGAGGCACGGCGCACCGGGGTGGGAGTGGGCTCGACGAGCACGATGGTCGCGATCAGGGCGATGGCCATCAGGACCGACACCCCGAAGAACGGCCCGCGCCAGCTGATGCCGCCGAGTTCGCCGCCGGGCAGTGGGCCGGCCGCGATGCCGATGCCCAGGGCGGTCTCGTAGAGGATGATGGCGCCGGCGAATCCGCCGCCGCGCTGAAGAGCACGATGAGCACCAGGCCGGCGACCCGCCCAGACGCTGACGGTGCGGGGATCAGCGGACAAGAAGGGCTCCGTTCAGGAAGCGGAACTCCCCGGGTGCCTGCGGGTCCGCCCCGCACCGGTCGCCAGCCGCTGGAGGGCGGGGGCGGCGGCGCGGACGGCGGCGGCGAGTGCCTGTTCGTCCTCGGGGGACAGGGTCGCGAGCAGTCCGGCCAGCCGGGCGGTACGGTCGCGGCGCCGTTCGGCGAGCAGTGCGCGCCCGCCATCGGTGATCGCCACCAGCACCACGCGCCCGTCGTGCGGATCGTCGACCCGGGACACCAGGCCCTGCCGCTCCAGCCGCTGGACCAGCTGGGTCATCGAGGGCTGGCTGACGCCCTCGTCGGCGGCCAGCGCGGTGAGCCGGGCCGGGCCCTCCCGGTCCAGACGGCCGAGCGTGGAGGCGGCGGTGAAGCTGATGTCCCGGGTGGTCAGATGACGCACCGCGAGGAACGCCAGCCGCTCCAGCGCCTCCGCGACCTCCTCACGAGCCGCGTTGCCCTCGGCCTCCGGGGGTTCCGGCGATCCGGACTGATGTGTGTACTCCACACGTACATATGTATCACGGGTCTATATAGGCGGACTATATAGCGGCCCGGGTTGTTCCGGCCGGTTGATTCCGGCGGGCTCAGCGGAAGATGCCGGTGTGGCCGAGGGAGTAGCGACCCGGCTGCGGATAGACGGCGAGCCCGTGCGGACCGCCTCCCACCGGGATCCGGGCGCGGAGCCGCCCGGTGCGGGTGTCGATCGCGTACACCTCGCCGTTGTAGCGGCCCGAGAGCCACAGCACCTTGCCGTCGGAGGACACGCCGCCCATGTCGGGGCTGGTGCCGACGGGCAGCCGCCAGCGGCCGGTGAGCTTGCCGGTCTTGAAGGACAGCAAGGAGACCGTGCCCTCGCCGCGATTGGAGATATAGAGCGTGCGGGAGTCCCGGCTGACGTAGAGGCCATGGGTGCCCTTGCCGGTGGGCAGCAGCCGGGGGCGGTCGAAGGTGTCCCCGTTCAGGACCCATACCCCGTTCGCCACCATGTCGGCGACGTACCAGGTCTTCCCGTTCGGCGAAATCTTGACGTCCTGCGGCATGGCCCCCGCGAGCGGCAGCCGCTGGTGCGCCACCACCTTCATCCGGGCCGTGTCCACCTTCAGCAGCTCGCTCGAGAACTCGCACGAGACGATGAAGTAGCGCCCGTCGGGGGAGAAGTCCGCGTGGTTGACGCCGGAGCACGTCACCGGCACCGACTTCACCACCCGCATGCTGTGCGCGTCCCGGAAGACCAGGGCCCGGTCCTTGGAGGCCATCACCACGGCGTACTTGCCGTCCGGTGTGAAGTAGAGGTTATACGGATCGTGGACGTCCACCGGGCGGCCCACCCGGCCGGTCCTCGGATCGATCGGGGTGAGGCTGTTGCCGAGGTCGTTGTTGACCCACAGCGTCTTCAGATCCCACGACGGCACCACGTGCTGCGGCTGGTGGCCGACCTGGACGGTGCGGACCACCTTGTACGTCTTGGGGTCGATCACGCTCACCGTGTCCGACAGCGTGTTGGGCACGTACACCCGCGACGGAAAGCCCTTCACCGCCCGCGACAGCTTGCCCGGCCGGTCCGCCGCGTACAGGTCGTGCGGATCGAGCGGCGGCGGCATGCCCGGCAGCAGCCGGGCCCTGGCCGCCTTCTCGGCCGCGGACTGCGCCCGGCCCGAGTGGTGCGGCGCCGCCGACTTCCGCGGGTGGGAGGCGTGTTCCGGGGAGGAGGCGCAGCCCGGCACCGCCGCACAGCACAGCAGCAGCGCCGCGACCGCGCGCGTCGCGGTACGGCGGCGCCCCGGGGCGGGCCGTCTCGCATGGCCCGGGGGCGTGAGGCTCGGGCGGGTCGGGCTGGCCACGGAGGTCCTCCAGCGGTGAGGGAAGGGCGGCCGTGCCCGGTCTGCGGCGGGGCCGTGGCCCAAGATTGTCACCGGCCCCGCCCACCGGCACGCGCCCACGTCCAAGCAGGTGAGCGGCGTACCACCGGCGGCCGACGCCGCGCCCGGGGCGGCGGCGTAGGATCGCGCCCGCACCGCGGGAGCGCCCCGCGGCGGACCGGGCGAAAGGGCGGGAAATGCGCTTCGGACTGCTGGGCACCGGACACTGGGCCGCGGAGACCCACGGCGCGGCGCTCGCCGCGCACCCCGACGCGGAACTGGCCGGGGTCTGGGGCCGCGACCCGGCCAGGGCGGCGGTGCTGGCCGACCGCCACGGCACCCGCGCCTACACCGACGCCGACGCCCTGATCGCCGACGTCGACGCGGTCGCCGTTGCCCTCCCGCCGGACATCCAGAGCGACCTCGCCGAGCGCGCCGCACGGGCCGGACGCCATCTGCTGCTCGACAAGCCGCTGGCCTTCACCACCGCCGCCGCCGACCGGATCGTGACCGCCGCCGAGGAGCGCTCGGCGGCCTCGGTGGTCTTCTTCACCCGGCGCTTCGCCGCGCCCGTCGCTTCGTTCCTGGACCGTGCCGCGGCGGCCGGGGGCTGGGACGGCGGCCGGGCCACCGGCTTCGGCTCCATATTCCGGTCCGGCAGCCCCTACGGCCGCTCTCCCTGGCGCCGCGAACGCGGCGGGCTGTGGGACGTCGGCCCGCACGCCCTGTCCCTGCTGCTGCCGGTGCTGGGCCCGGTGGCCGAGGTCAGCGCCCTCGACGGACCGCGCGGCGCCGCGCACGTACTGCTGCGGCACCACTCCGGCGCGGTCGGCACCCTCGCGCTCACCCTGGACGCCCGGCCCGCCGCGGTCGGCTTCGGCTGCGACTTCTACGGCGAACAGGGAACGGCCGAGGTGCCCGACCCCGGAGTAACGGCCGTGGAGGCCTTCACCACGGCCGTCGACCGGCTGCTGCTGAGCGCCCGGGACGGCGTGGCCGACCCCTGCGACGTGCGGTTCGGCCGCGAGGTGGTCGCCGTACTGGAGGCCGCCGACCGCTCCCGCCGCGAGGGCCGCACCGCCGTACCGGACTAGGCTCCCGCTCCCCGCCCTCGCCGGATTCGCCGGAGAATCCGGCCGCATATTCCGGCGCGCGCTGGGGAACCGGGAGCCATGACCAAGCTCTGCCTCCCGGCGGGCATCCGGGCCTGCCTGTTCGACCTCGACGGCGTGCTGACCCGGACCGCCGTGGTGCACGCGGCGGCGTGGAAGCAGATGTTCGACGAATTTCTGCGCCGCCGCGACGGCCCCTCCTTCCGCCCCTTCGACAAGACCACCGACTACGACGAGTACGTCGATGGCCGCCCGCGCGCCGACGGCGTACTCACCTTCCTGGCCTCCCGGGACATCGACATCCCCGAGGGCAGCGTGGACGACCCGCCCGACAAGGACACCGTCTACGGGCTCGGCAACCGGAAGAACGCCCTCGTCCTGGAGAAGATCCGGGAGGAAGGCGTCGAGGCGTATCCCGGATCGGTGCGCTTCGCCGAGGCCGCGCGCGCCGCCGGGCTGCGCACGGCGGTCGTCTCCTCCAGCGCCAACTGCCGCGACGTGCTGGTCGCCGCCGGTATCGAGCATCTCTTCGAGGTGCGGATCGACGGCGTGGTCGCCGCCGAGCGAGGGCTCCCGGGCAAACCGAATCCGGACACCTTCCTGGAAGCCGCCAAGGACCTGGACGCCGCCCCCGCCGAGGCGGCCGTCTTCGAGGACGCGCTGGCGGGCATGGAGGCCGGCCGCGCGGGCCGCTTCGGCTACGTCGTCGGCGTGGACCGGGTCGGCCAGGCCGACGCGCTGCGCGGACACGGCGCCGACATCGTCGTCAAGGATCTCGCCGAGCTGCTGGAGGGCCCCTCGTGATCACCGATTCCTCGTACGCCGTCGATCCCTGGCAGCTGCGAGAGACCGCGCTCCGCCTCGATCTGCTGCCGCAGAGCGAGTCGGTCTTCGCACTGTCCAACGGCCATGTCGGCTGGCGCGCCAACATCGACGAGGGCGAGCCGCACGGACTGCCCGGCTCCTACCTCAACGGGGTGCACGAGCTGCGCCCGCTGCCGTACGCGGAGGCCGGATACGGCTATCCCGAGGCCGGCCAGACCATGATCAACGTCACCAACGGCAAGATCATCCGGTTGCTGGTGGACGACGAACCCTTCGACCTGCGCTACGGGCGGCTCTGCTCCCATGAGCGCGTGCTCGACCTGCGGGCCGGCGTACTGCACCGCACCTGCGAATGGACCTCCCCCTCGGGAACCAGCGTGCGGGTGCGCTCGACCCGTCTGGTCTCCCTCACCCAGCGGTCCGTCGCCGCGATCGCCTACGAGGTGGAAGCGCTGGACGCCGAGATCCGCGTCGTCGTCCAGTCCGAGCTGGTCGCCAACGAACAGCTGCCGGAGCGCGGCGGGGACCCCCGGGTCGCCTCCGCTCTGGAGAGTCCGCTGGAGCCCGAGGAGCACGCCGCCGTCGACAAGCGGCTGCGGCTGATCCACTGCACCAGGGCCAGCGGGCTGCGGGTCGCCAGCGCCGCCGACCATCTGATCACCGGACCGCCGCCCACCCGCCACGCCAGTGAGAGCAGCGACGACGTCGCCCGCCTCACCGTCACCTCCGTCCTCAAGCCGGGCGAGAAACTGCGGCTGGAGAAGCTGGTCGCCTACGGCTGGTCCGGCGCGCGCTCCCTGCCCGCCGTACGCGACCAGGTCGAGGCGGGGCTCGCCGGAGCCGCCTCCACCGGCTGGGAGGGCCTGGTCGAACAGCAGCGCGCCTGGCTTGAGGACTTCTGGGCCCGCGCCGACGTCGAGGTCGAGGGCGACGCCGAGATCCAGCAGGCCGTGCGGTTCGGCATCTTCCACGTCCTGCAGGCCGGGGCACGCGCCGAGGAACGCGCCATCCCCGCCAAGGGCCTCACCGGCTCCGGCTACGACGGCCATTCCTTCTGGGACGCCGACACCTTCGTCCTGCAACTGCTGACCTACACCTTCCCCGAGGCGGTCGCCCAGGCGCTGCGCTGGCGCCAGTCCACCCTGCCCGCCGCCCGGGAGCGGGCGCGCCAGCTCGGCCACGAGGGCGCCGCCTTCCCCTGGCGCACCATCGACGGATCCGAGTGCTCCGCCTACTGGCCCGCCGGCACCGCCGCCTTCCACATCAACGCCGACGTGGCCGACGCCGTGGTGCGCTACATCGCCGCCACCGGCGACGAGGAGTTCGAACGCGAGACGGGGGTGGAAATACTGGTGGAGACCGCCAGGCTGTGGCGGTCCCTGGGCCACCATGACCACCACGGCCGGTTCCACATCGACGGGGTGACCGGCCCGGACGAGTACAGCGCCATCGCGGACGACAACGTCTACACCAACCTCATGGCCCAGTCGAACCTGCGCGCCGCCGCGGACGTCGTGGAGCGCCACCCGGACAAGGGCTCGCTGCTGGGCGCCGACGACGAGGAGGCCGCGACCTGGCGGGACGCGGCCGAGGCCATGACGGTCCCGTACAACAAGACGCTGGGCGTCCACGAACAGTCCGCCGACTTCACCGGCCACCAGGAGTGGGACTTCCAGAACACCCACCCCAGCCAGTACCCCCTGATGCTCCACTTCCCCTACTTCGACCTGTACCGCAAGCAGGTGGTCAAACAGGCCGACCTGGTGCTGGCCATGTATCTGCGCGGCGAGTGCTTCACCGAGGAGGAGAAGGCACGCAACTTCGCCTACTACGAGCACCTGACCGTCCGCGACTCCTCCCTGTCCGCCTGCGCCCAGGCCGTCATGGCCGCCGAGGTCGGCCATCTGCGCCTCGCCTACGACTACCTGGGCGAGGCGGCCCTGATGGACCTGCGGGACCTGGAGCACAACACCCGCGACGGCCTGCACATCGCCTCGCTGGCCGGCACCTGGATGGCGCTGGTCGCCGGGTTCGGCGGGATGCGGTACAAGGAGGGCAACCTGTGCTTCTCGCCCAAGCTGCCGGAGAAGCTGGCCCGGCTGGCCTTCAGCGTGCAGGTGCTGCGACGGCGGCTGCGCGTGGAGATCACCGACCGCACCGCCACCTACACCCTGGTCGAGGGCGCCCCGCTGGAGATCCAGCACTACGGTCGGCCCATCACCGTCTCCGACAAGTCGCCGCAGACCTGTGACGTGCCCGAACAGACCGCGCGCGCCGAGCCCCGGCAGCCTCCGAGCCGCCGCCCGGACCGGCGCGCCTGAGGCACCGGCGCGCCTGAGACATCGGCGTGCGGGAGGAAGGAGGCCGCGGGTGGACCCGCTGACGGCGCTGGACCGGATCGCGTTCCTGCTGGAGCGCGAGCAGGCACCGACGTACCGCGTGCGCGCCTTCCGTACCGCGCAGGCGGTGCTCGCCGAACTGCCCCCGGAAGAGGTGGAGCGACGGGCGGCGGCGGGCACGCTCGCCTCGCTCAAGGGCCTCGGGCCCAAGACCTCACAGGTGGTCAAGGAGGCGCTCAGGGGCGAGGTGCCCGGCTATCTGCGGAAGCTCGCAGCCAGTTCAGGAGAGGGCGGCCCCGGAGAGGATCGGCCGCCCGACGCCGCCGCGGACGAGCTGCGGGCCGCGCTGCGCGGCGACTGCCATCTGCATTCGGACTGGTCGGACGGCGGCTCCCCGATCGAGCTGATGGCCCGTACCGCCGCCCGGCTGGGCCATGACTGGGCCGTGCTGACGGACCATTCCCCGCGGCTCACCGTCGCCCGGGGGCTCTCGGCGGACCGGCTGCGCGAGCAGCTGGACGTGGTGGCTGCGCTCAACGAGACGCTGTCCCCGTTCCGGCTGCTGACCGGGATCGAGGTCGACATCCTGGCCGACGGCTCGCTCGACCAGGAGCCCGAGCTGCTGGAACGGCTGGACCTGGTGGTGGCCTCCGTCCACTCCAAGCTGCGGATGGACGCGCGCCCGATGACCCGCCGGATGGTGGCCGCGGTCAGCGATCCGCACGTCGATGTGCTGGGGCACTGCACGGGGCGGCTGCTGGGCGGCAAGCGGCCCGAGTCGGCGTTCGACGCCGCCGAGGTCTTCGCCGCCTGCGTGGAGTCGGGCACCGCCGTGGAGATCAACTGCCGTCCGGAGCGGCTGGATCCGCCGCGCCGCCTGCTCCGGGAGGCGGTCCGGGCGGGGACGTTCTTCTCGGTCGACACCGACGCCCATGCGCCTGGCCAGCTCGATTGGCAGCTCAACGGATGCACCCGGGCGGTGGAATGCGGCGTGCCGAAGGAACGCGTCATCAACACCTGGACGGCCCGGCAACTGGGGGAGTGGACCCGCACCCGCAAGCCGCCGGGTCGCCGGGCCCGCACCGGCTGACCGGCCGGACGCCCCCTAGCCTCTGAGCGGCTCAGGAGCGCCCGCCCGTGGGATCGAGAACGGCCTCGACGTCGACGGTGATGTCGATCATGTCGCTCACCACGACTCCGCCCCGGTCCACCGTGTCGTTCCAGGACACCCCGAAGTCCTGCCGGTTGACCCGGCCCGTAGCGAGGAAGCCCGCCCGCCGCCGCGGCCCCAGGTCCCGGTCACCCTCCCACCAGGGCGTGTTCCACTGCCCCAGATAGGTCACATGGAGCGGCACCCGGCGGGTGACACCGCGCACCGTGAGATCGCCCGCGACCTCGAACTCGGTTTCGCTCAGCTGGGTGACGCCCGTGCCGGTGAACGTCCACGTCGGATGGTGTTCGGCATCGAAGAAGTCCGCGCTGCGCAGATGGTCGTCCCGCTGCGGCTGCCCGGTGTACACCTGCGTCGCGTCGATGGTCGCCTCGATCCGGGCGTCCTCCGGCTTGTCCGGATCCACCTCGATCGAGCCCTCAATATTCTTGAACTGTCCCCGCACGTACGTGACCATCATGTGCCTGGCCTTGAATTCGGCGGCCGTGTGGCCGGGCTCGAAGAACCATCTGGTGATCGCCATATCCGCTTCCTGACGTGTGATCCGCTCGGTCGCCCTGGAACGATCATGCGTCAGACGCGCGGAATCCGCCGCTCCGCGCCGTGCCCCGCGCCGGATCCGACGCGGGGCACGGCTTGTGCGTCAGGACCGGCCGCAGCTGGTGAGGCCGGGGCGCCAGCGGCAGGCGATGGCGGCGAAGCCGCCGTCCTTCACCACCGGGACGGACACGGTGTCCCCGCCGCGCACCACCCGCGGCTCGCGCACCAGGCCGTCCGCTCCGTCGCGGACGAGATCGACCAGCCACTTCCCCTGGCCCAGCCGCAACGGTACGGCGGCGGTGTGCGCCTCACCGGTGAAGATGCCGCCGATGAACCAGCGCCCTCCCTTCGCGCGGGCGACCACCGCGCTCTCGCCGGGCCGCCCGGCCAGCAGCCGGGTGCGGTCCCAGGAGGTGGGTATCTGCTCCAGGAAGCGACGGGCCTGCGGACGGGCGTCGTACGACTCCGGGGTGCCCGCCAGGTTCTGGATCCCCGACTCGTACAGCACCGACAGGCCCAGCTCGCCCGCGTCCGAGGCCGCGTTGGGGCGCTCGGCCCGCTGGAAGGCGCCCGGGGTGAAGTCCATCGAGCCGATGACGTTGCGGGTGAAGGGAAGCGTCGCCAGATGCTCCGGGGTGTTCACCCGCTTCTCCTCGCCGTTGACGCCCTCCATCGACATCACCTGCGGCCAGGTGCGCTGGATGCCCTTGGGGATGGTCGAGCCGTGGAAGTTGACGAGCAGATGGTGGGCGGCGGTGGCCGGAACGATCTCGTCGTACCAGCGCAGCGTCTCCTGGGATTCGGAGTCCATGAAGTCGATCTTCACCCCCTTCACCCCCCACTTCTCCAGGGTCGGCAGCCACTGCTCGCGCTCCTCCGCGGTGTCCAGATCGCGATGGTGGATCCAGACCTGGATGCCGACCTTCCGCTCCCGGGCGTACCGGACCAGCTCCGGGATCCAGCTGTTGCGCTGCCAGTCGGGGTCGGTGACGTCCCACTGCTCCGGGTCGAAGTACCAGCCCGCGTCCACCACCACATACGGCCAGCCACGGCGTGCCGCGTAGTCCACGTATCCCTTCTGCATCGACAGGCTCTGCCCGGCCGGACGCCCGCCCGCGAGCCAGGTCCACAGCGCGGGCCCCGGCCGGATCCACGAGGTGTCGGCGACCTTCGAGGCCGGAGCCAGATCGTCGGTGAAGGTGGACTCGGTGACGGTCGCCAGATCGCCGACGACCATCGCGCGCCACGGGGTGCTGAGCGGGCCGTCGGACTCGACCCGCTGGTCCCACAGCCCGATGCGGTATGTCGGGCGGCCCTCCTCGTGGACCAGGCGGGCGGCGGAGTAGCGGCCGGTGAGGTCCGACTCGGCGATCAGGGTGTAGACGCCGCCCGTCCCGAACAGGGCCTGCGCCATGTACTCACCGGCGGGCGCCGTCGCCGCGGTGTACTGCTTGAACAGGTTCTCGTTGTCCTTACGGTACGTGCCGAGCCACGCGTCCGCGTCCGCCGGCAGCGTGAACGCCGAGGTCTCGCCCAGCACATCACCGCTGCCGGACGGCAGGACGTAGCGATAGGCGACGCCGTCGCCGGACACCCGCACCAGCACGTCCAGCCGGGCGCCGCCGCTGCCCCGGAACCGGAAGCGCGCCTCGGTCATGCGGAACGCGCGCGAGCGCTCCTTGCCGACCGTGGACCGGTACTGCCCGGCCACCGTACGGTCGCTGCGGCCCAGGAACCGCAGCCCGTGCGACAGGTCCGCCCGCTCGGTGACGATGCCCAGGGCCGAGGGCTCGACCACCGTACGACCGGCTCGGGACACCTGAAGCGTCAGCGCGCCCGAGGCCCGGTCGAGCCGTAACCGGGCGAGCGGACCGGAGCCCTCCGAGTGGGGCGCTCGCCCGTTCGGCAAGGGACCGCTCACCGTCCACGCGGAGTCCTTCGCCTGCCCCTTCGCCCGCGCCGGGCCCGTGACGAACAGCGTCATGGCCAGTGCGCCGCAGAGGAGAAGGACCAGGGTGGAGCGTCTGACAGATCTCTCCATGTTTGCCTCCCGAGGCGGACACGTTACCGAGTCATCCGATAACTGTGGAGAGTCGAGACCGAATAACGCCCTATGAATGCGCCGATGCACGACACAGATCCGATGTATCCGCCCCGTGGGACCCTGGATAGACCCACTCAACGGCCCGGGAGAGACACCGACGATGAGCGACAACGACACGGAGCCGAGCCGGCCCTCGGTACCCGCCCCCGCTGAATCCGAAGGCGGGGAAGCCGCCTGTTGGCTGGACCGCGTCTGCGCCGCATGCGGCGCCATCCAGGACACCGCCCTCTTCGACCGCTGCGCGCGCTGCGGCGCGGACGCGGAGGACGGCTGACTCAGTCCCGCTCCGCGCCCCCGAGCCGCTCCGTCTCCCCGCCGAAGGCCAGATGCGTGGTCCGCGAGGCCAGCAGCCACCGCCCCTCCACCCGGCGGAACCTGTCCTCGTAGTGCCCCACATTGACCGGCGGCCGCGGCGGAACGATGCCCCCGCGATAGCCGTCGACCCGGTACGTCGCGAAATACGACGTCGCGCGGGCCGTCGCCGTGGAGTCCACGGTGACCAGGATGTTCGAACACACCCGACGCGACAGCCGATCGGCCGGCCGCGAGGCGAAATACTCCCGCAGCGCATCCCGTCCCCGCACCAGACGATCGCCGGCGGGCCACTCCCATATCCCCTCGGGGGTGAACAACTCCGCCACCGTGCCGGGTTCCCCCAGATCGAGCCGCCGCAGAAACTCCACGATCAGACGCTCACAGGCCCGCTCGGCGATCAGCCGCTCCATCGGATCGAGTGTCCCGGTCTCCATCTCCGCCTCCTGTCCGCAGCCCGGGGCCGATGCCGGCTCAGCCGGCATGGTCGTACACCGTGACCGATATGCCCCGCGCCGTCAGCCGCCGCTCTATCAGCGGCTCGACCCGCGACCACCGGCCGCCCGCCAACCCGCAGCCGATGCGCGGCATATGCACCGACGCACCGGCCTCGGCGGCCTTGGCCGCGAGTGAGCCGAGGGCCGTGTCGATCGCCTCGTACCGCACGGGAACCCCCTTGCTGCCACGGCGCATCCCGCGCTGACCGATCATGTTCGCGACCCACAGATACGGGCCCACCCGGACGAACTGCACCGCGCCCAGCCCGAAGTCGTTGCGCGCCCGCTCACGGTGCCATCGGCGGTACGCCGCCTCGGGCTCCGGCCAGCGCCGCGACAGCCCCAGCACGAAGCCTTTCCCCCAGCCGCCCAGGTCGTTGCAGACATGGGCGAGGATCTTCACTCCCTTGCCGTGAGGCGCGGTGGCGTCCCCCCGGACGTACTCGATCTCCGCCATGTCCTCACGGTACGAGGCACCACTGACAATCGACAGCGATTAACGCGGGCCCTCGATCGCGCCGATGTCGGGTGCGCCGCGGTAGAGGGGGGTGCCGTACGGGCCCGACACGGCCGGGTTGACGGCGCTGGATCACCACGTCGTCCGCGTAGTACGCCTCGATGCCCGACGTTCCCGCCTGGTCGACCACATTGCGGTCCACCACCGCGCCGCGGACGTTGGTCCATCGTGTTGCAGCCGTACGCGGTGCCGCCGGGTGTTGCGCACCGTGGAGTTCTGCACCCGCACATCGTGCAGCACGGTCGGAGCGGCGGGCGGCGCCGTGATGTCGGGCACAGTGGTGTCGAATACGATGCCCCCGGTCTTCTTGGACCGGTCCCATCCGCTTTGAAGCGCACGCCCGAGGCGTTGCCCGCGGTGTCGCCGCCGATCCGGGGCTTGGGCCCGGTCCGTAACGCCCGATCGTGATGGGGCGGTTCTTCGCGCCCGAGCCCTTCGGTCACAGTCGGCCCAGTCCGTGCCGGAGCGGAGGCGGATGCGGGGGCGGGGAGCGCCGTGAGGGTGGCGGCGGCGCCGAGGGCGGCGGCCGTGAGCAGGCCGAGCGGCCGCCCACCGGGTCTGAGGGATCGTCGTCCGAAAGTCATCACGCCGTAGAAGCGCTGTCATCAGTGGTGTCAAGGCCCGTGCGACGTAGGCGACTTGATGGCACAAGCCCTTTCTTGCCTTCGGGGCGCGAGTCCTGCTTCGAAGGCCAGAATCACCGCCTGGGTCCGATTCCCGGCGCCCAGCTTGGTCAGCACATTGCCCACATGCGTCTTGACGGTCTCCAGGCTCACCGTCAGCACCGCCGCGATCTGCTGGTTCGTCAGCCCCTCCGCCATCAGCTGGAGGATCTCCGCCTCCCGGCGGGTGAGCGTTGCCGCCCGTGCCGCGGACTCCCGCCGCACCGGACGCCCGGTGGTCAGCCGGGCGACGGCCTCGGGGAAGAGGACCGAATCCCCACTGGCCACCAGCCGGATGGCATGGGCGATCTGCTGGGCTGGGGCCCGCTTGCGGATGAATCCGCTGGCACCGGCCTCCAAGGCGTCGTAGACGTACTCGTCGTTCTCGAAGGTGGTGATCACGATGACCTTCGGCGGCTCCGCCGACGCGGCCCTCAGCCGCCGCGTGGCCTCGATCCCGTTGACAGTGGGCATCCGCACGTCCATCAGCACCACATCGGGGCACAACTCGTCCACCAGCGCCAGTACTTCGCACCCGTCGGTGGCCTCGCCGACCACAGTGAGATCGGGCTTCGCGGACACCAGCGTCCGCAGTCCGGTGCGCGTGAGTTCCTCGTCGTCCACGATGAGCACGCGCACCGTACGGCGTGCAGCGGCCGCCCCGTCCGGCGTCCCGGCAGCGTTCATCGCGGTCATCGCACGGGCCCCAGCGGCAGTCGCGCCACCAGCCGCCACCGCGCCCGCCCGCCCTCGGCGTCGTCCGCCGGACCGGCCGACACCTCGCCGTTCAGCAGCCGCACCCGGTCGGCGATCCCGTCCAGCCCGTGACGCGGCCGCCCGCCCCGGCGGAAGCGCGCCGCGCCGCCCACCAGGTTGACGAGTTCCAGCTCCAGCAGCCCGTCCCGGGCGGTGACCCGCAGCGTGATGCCCGCCTTCGCGCCGTGCCGCAGCGCGTTGGTCAGCCCCTCCTGGACGATGCGGTACGCCTCGCGCGACACGGTCGCCGGGACGCGGTCCAGGCTGCCCTCGCTGGTCACCTCCAGCAACGCTCCCGCCTGCCGCACCGACTCCACCAGCGCGCCGAAGTCGGCGAGGGTACGCGCGGGAGCCGTGGGCGCCTGCTGCTCCCGCAGGGCGCCGAGGACGTGGTCGAGGTCGTCCATCGCCGCACGGGTCGTCTCCTCGATGCTGGTCAGGGCACGCCGCGCCGCCACCGGATCGCGCTCCAGCAGTTCGCCGGCCACCGCCGCCTGGATGGTGGAGGCCGTCAGCGTATGCCCGATGGAGTCGTGCAGCTCCTGAGCCAGCCGGTTGCGCCCGGCCAGCAGGCGCGCCCGCTCCTCGGCGGCGGCCGCCCGCTCGGCGGGCCGGTGGTCGAGCAGGACCGGAGCCAGCAGCCGGAGTCCCATGGCGGCGGCCGCGGTCACGTACGCGGCCAGCAGCAGACACAAAACGGGGATGAGGAGGCTCCACGTTCCCGCCACGCCCGCAGTCACGGTGACATGGCTCCAGAGGACGGCGATCCGGCCTCCGCCATCCAGCCATACGGCCGGAAAGATGACCGCGGCGAACACCAGCGCCCCGGTCGCAGCCGTCGCCGTCACGCCCACCGCCGCATGCGGCACCAGCCAGACCGCCGTACGCACCCGGTCGGGCCACCGGGACCGGGGCGACGCGGCGGCCGGAACGGGCAGTTCGGTGCCCAGCAGCCGGTTGGCCAGCGTGACGCACCAGCCGCGCGCCGCGCGCGGAACACCCATGCCGGCGATCACGACGACGAGCGCGAGCGTGAAGCCCGCGATACGGCCGGGAAGCGGCCACCCGGGCGGTGCTGACACAACCGCCACCACCAGCGGCGGCACACTCAGTGCCGCTCCGAGAAGTAGGTAAGCCCAGCTCCGATAAGTGGCGCCATCGAAAAGTGGGCGCATCAGTTGGCGCATGGGGCCGAAGAGTACCGGCGCCCCGCCGCGCCCTGCCTCCCCCGAAAGAGCCAGCTCCGCCGGCGATACCGGGGGATGCGGATTTCCCTCGTGGCAGCGATGCGTCCCACGCCGCCGGACGGCAGTTTTGTCCGCACCTTCATCCGTGGCGTTCTTCGGCGCCGAACCGTCAGTACTCATGAAAGGCATGTGTGTTGATGTCACCGAAAACCAGAGGGGTCGCGGTGTTCCTCGCCCTGTCCTTCGCCGGAACCTGGCTGTGGCTGTTCGTGGCGCACCGGGTCATGGGCTTGTCCGCGTTGCATCCGCTGCTGCAGCTTCCGGGTTTCTGTGTCCCGGCCATGGCGGCGTTCATCGTACGGCGCTGGGTCACCCGGGAGGGATTCGCCGACGCGGGGCTCCGGCTCCGGCTGAAGACGGCCTGGCGCTACTATCTCCTCGCCTGGTTCGGGCCGTTGGCAATCGCCGCCGTGACCATGGCTCTCGCGGCCGCACTGGGCCTGTGGCGCCCGGACCTCGCCCCGCTGGACGAGATCGTGGACGGTGTCCCGGGCTGGGCGGCGGTGCTCGCCCTGATGCTCGCCCTTCCCCTCCTCACCCCGCTGTACTGGGGTGAGGAGTTCGGCTGGACCAGCTATCTCCGACCGCGGCTGTTCGGCGGCAGAATGGCGCCGTCGTCGATTGTCACCGGGCTCGTCTGGGCGTCCTGGCACTATCCGCTTGCCTTCATCGGCTATGTCGAATTCCCCCGGCTCTTGCTGGGACTGCTGGTGTGGACCCTCTGCTTCCAGTGTCAGGAGGTCATTCTCGCCTGGCTGTTCGTGCGCAGTGGCACGGTCTGGGTCGCGAGCCTGGCCCACGCGGGCAACAACATGGTCCTCTTCCTGCTCACCGGCCAGGTGCTCGGCAGTGGGGGCGGCGGTCTCGGCACGGTCGCCGTCACCCTGCTGAGCACGATCCCCCTGGCCGGGCTCAGCCTGTGGATCGCTTGCCGCCCCAACTGCGCGGTAGCGTACGAAAGTCCGCAATGACCGCGGTCGAGTGCCGTGTGTGCTCATTCCGGAACAACGGCGAGGAACTTCATGTCGCACGAGATCAGCCCGAAGCCCATCCTGGAGGTGGGGCTCGGCTACATGGCGTCCAAAACCCTGCTCACCGCCGTGGAGCTGGATGTCTTCACCCGGCTTGGCAAAGGCCCTTGCGAGGGCGGTGAGCTGGCGGAGACGCTGGGTCTGCATCCGCGAAGCGCGGCGGACTTCCTGGACGCGCTGGTCGCCCTGGGATTCCTGGAGAGAGCGGGGAGGGAGTATCGCAACAGCCCGAGCGCCGACGCGTTTCTCGACCGGCAGAAGGACGCCTACGTCGGCGGAGTCCTGGAGATGGCGAACAGCCGTCTCTATCCGTTCTGGGGGTCGCTCACCGAGGCGTTGCGCACCGGAAAGCCACAGAACGAACAGAAGCACGGCGGAGACGTCTACGACGCCATCTACCACGACCAGGCCGGCCTCGAACGATTCCTGCACGGCATGACTGGGCTCAGCATGGGAATGGCGCGGGTGATAGCCGAGAAATTCCCCTGGGACGGCTACCGGACGGTGCTCGACGTCGGCGGCGCCCTGGGCTGCGTCCCGGTGGCGGTGGCCCAGCGCCACCCCCACATCAGCGGCGGTGTCTACGAACTGCCCCGGGTGCGCCCGGTATTCGACGACTACGTGGCGTCCTTCGGCCTCACCGACCGGCTCACCTTCCACGGCGGCGACTTCTTCGCGGACGAACTGCCCACCGCCGATGTCATCGTGCTGGGCCAGATCCTGCACGGCTGGGGCCTGGACGAGAAGCGGCTGCTGCTGAAGAAGGCGTACGACGCCCTGCCCGACGGGGGAGCGGTGCTGATCTACGACGCGATCATCGACGACGAGCGGCGGCACAACGCGTTCGGCCTGCTGGCAAGCCTGAACATGCTGATCGAGTCCGTCGCCGGATGCGAATACACCGTGGCCGAAGGACGGTCCTGGATGGCGGAGGCGGGATTCGGCAGCACCCGGATCGAAGCCCTGATGGGCGGCTATTCCATGCTGGTCGGCATCAAATAGCGCCCCGGCGCCGGGTGCGGTGCGGCCGTGGCGGCCGGGCGCGGGTCCTTCGCCCCGGGCGGATCGGGGCGACCGTGGGCGCTGACACTGGACACCCGCGCTGCTCCGATAGAATGATCAAACTCACGACGAGCGCCCCCATCGCCCGCCCTTCACGGAAAGCCATGCCATTCGGCGCCAACAGTGACTTACTCAACCAATATCTAACAAATCGGCTGACCAATTGATACCTAAAGCATCGCGGGTGTTTTCGCGAACAAGTTACCGAAAGGCGTTCGCCACGTGGCGTCAACCACGGGTGATGCTGTGGGTCGCGGCGGGTGTGGCGCTCCTCGTGTTTCTCGTCGCGCTGGAGGTCGCGGCGCGTCGCTACGGCCTGCCGGGGCCGATCACCAGCCAGGCGCAAGAGGTGATAATTGCCCCCAAATCGGGCCCCCTGCTGTACGGCGGCATGGCCTTGATGATGGTGGTGCTCACCTGGCGGGAGCGGTTCATCGCCGCTGGCGTCGCGATCGGTATCGATATCGTCTTCTTTCTGGTGCGGTGGGCGCTCGACCTGAAGGTGACCGAAGGTCACCCCTTCGGTAACGGCGCGTTGTGGGTGATTTTGGGCTATGCGGTCATCGCTGTCACGCGCCGCACGGGCCGGGAGCGCGTCCTGCTGCTGAAGGGCGTAGGGCTGGGCCTGGTGCTGGTGGCCGGCCGTAAGGCCGGCGATACCTGGCTCCTCATCACGGCGAAGACCCGCCCGGTGGTGCTCGACCAGTACCTGGCGATCGCCGACCACGCGCTGGGCAATCCGTCGTGGCTGGTGGGGCGGGTCGTCGCGGCCGCCGGCCCGGTCCCCGCCCACGTTCTCGACTACGTCTACATTCAGCTACCGGTGGCCGCGGTCATCGTCGCGCTGTACCAGCTGCGCAACGTGGCGGTCGAGCGCCGCTTCCCGGGGCACCATCTGGTGCCCACCTTTCTGGCCATCGGGCTCCTCGGGCCGGCCATCTACATGATCTTCCCGGTGGTCGGACCGGTCTTCGCCTACGGCACCGGAGCCTTCGGCACCGGCGGCGAGCACTGGGCGATCGCCAACCTGTGGCCGCACACGCTACCGCCGTTCAACCCCCCGCACCCGGTCTCGTACGACGACGCCACCCCCCGCAACTGCATGCCCAGCCTGCACACGGCATGGGCCACCGCGATTTTCATCCATTCCCGCAAGGGGCCGCGGATTCTGCGATTCGCGGGCGCGTTCTGGCTGATCGCCACGCTTTCCGCAACCCTGGGATTCGGCTACCACTACGGCGTGGATCTCATCGCCGGTGTGGTGTTCGCGCTCACGATAGAGGCAGCGCTGCGCTCGCTCGCACGTGGCTGGGGCCGGTCGGGAATCCAGCTGGTCGCCTACGGCACAACGGTTTTCACCGCGCTCCTGGTGTCCTATCGCTATCTGCCGATGGAGATGGCCAGGCATCCATGGGTGTTCGGACCGCTTCTCCTTCTGGCGATGGCCTCGGTCATCTACGGCTACATGCGGACCACCAGCCTGTGGGAACCGAAAGTCGCGCAGGCACCGGCGCTGGAACCGCAGCCCGAACTCGCCTAGAAGCGGTAGCGCAGAATGCGGCCCACGTCCTTGAAGCCGGGCAGATGTGCCATCACCTTCATGCTCACCCTGCCCGAGGTGGGCATCGCCTCCATGCCCGGCATGTCGACGCTGCGGACCGCGTCCATCAGGGTCAGTCCGTCGTGCCAGCCCTCGATCTCACGCGGGTCGTCCAGGCCCCAGTGCAGCGTCGCGCCCGCGTTGCGGACCGCCGGGACCATCTTCTGGAGGCGGATGCCGAGTGACCCGTAGACGTCGAAGAGCAGTTGGCCGCCGGGGAACCGGTCGGTGATCCGCTGGATGAGGCGCTTGCCCTCCTCCTTGCGCAGATACATCGTCAGTCCCTCGAAGACGGCCACGGTCGGCCGGTCGTCTGGCACCTCGCAAAGCCACGCCTCCTCGGTCACCGAGGAGGCGATCATCTCGTAGTTCCCCGACGGCCGGGGGAGGAGCTGCCGGCGCAGCTCGATGACGTCGGGGTAGTCGACGTCCAGCCAGCGCACCGACGACGAGGGGTCGAGCCGGTGGACCCGGGTGTCCAGTCCGCACGCCAGGTGCAGCACGGTCGCCTTCTGGTGCTCGGCCAGGAACGCGGAGGTCCAGTCGTCGAGCTGTTTGGCCCGGAGCGCGATGCCGACCGCGGTGGTCTCCGTCATGCCGGTCTTGCCGAAGTCGTAGGCGACGCGCTCCACCGCCTCCTGGGCCGTGTGATCGCCCAGGACGGAGTGCGGTGAGCGGCTGTCCACCGCCCGGCCGTACAGCGTGGCGAGCATCGTCTCCTGCGTACCGCTGAGAGTGATCTTTTCGCGATCCATGGTTCCTCGGTCGAATGCGGGGATGCCGACGGCCATTTCCGGCGATTCATCCGGAATGGAAGGTAATCCGTGATGCGTACCGTCCCACGAGTACCCGGATCGAGGCGACCGCGCCCTGGGCCATTCGTGTCTTTCACGCCGAAATCCGTGCCCGGCGGCTGCCGGGGACGGCTGAAATCGGCGGTCGGGCGAGCCGGAGTCAGCTCTGCGCGAGCCACATATCGGGGCCGAAGACCTCGTAGTGGATGTCCGACGGTCGCACACCGTGCTCCAGCAACTGGGCGCGCACCGACCGCATGAACCCCAGCGGCCCGCAGAGATAGGCCCGGACGCCCTCGGGGATCTCGACGCCGGACAGGTCCACCAGGCCGGTGCGCTCGGCCGGCCAGTCGTCCTCCGGCCGTTCGTACCAGACGTGTGCGGAACCCTGGGCGAGCTTGGTGACCAGCCGCTCCTGATCCGCGCGCAGCGCGTGGTCGGCGGGAGAGCGGTCGGCGTGGACCGTGATGACCGGGGCCTGGTGCCCCCGGTCGACCAGATCCCCCAGCATCGCGACGATCGGTGTGCAGCCGATACCGGCCGACGCCAGCAGCAGCGGTGCGTCCCTGGCGTCGAGCACGAGGTCGCCGTACGGGGCGGACACGCTGATCACATCGCCCTCCCGGAGGTGCTCGTGCAGATGCCCCGAGACCTCGCCGTCCGGCCCCGTGCCGCCGCGCACATGCTTGACGGTGATGGAGCGCACCGTCGCGCCGGGCGGGTTGGTCAGGCTGTACTGGCGGATCTGGCGCGCCCCGTCGGCCAGTTCGACCTGGACCGAGACGTACTGGCCCGCCTTGAAGGCCGGTGCCGGGCGGCCGTCCGCGGGCCGCAGCCGAAAGGTGACGACGTCCGCGGTCTCCTGGATCCGCTCGGCCACCTCCCAGGGCCGCCAGGTCCCGCCCGCCAGCACCCCCTGCTCGGCGTAGAGCCGCCGCTCGATCTCGATGAGGGCGCCTGCCATCAGCCAGTAGACCTCGTCCCAGGCGGCGGCGACCTCCTCGGTGACCGCGTCACCGAGGACGTCCGCGATCGCGGCCGACAGGTGGCGGTGCACGAGCGGGTACTGGGCGGGGCTCACCCCGAGCGAGGCGTGCTTGTGCGCGATCCGGCTCAGCATCGCGTCGGGGCGGACATCGGGGCGCTCCACCAGGGCGGTGGCGAACGCGGCCACGGCACCTGCGAGGGCCTGCCGCTGGACGCCCGCGGCCTGGTTCCCCCGGTTGAACATGTGCCGCAGCAGCTCCGGGTGGGCCTCGAAGAGCTTCCGGTAGAACAGATCGGTGATGGACCCGATGGCCGCACCGACGGCGGGGAGGGTGGCGCGGACGGTGTCAGCGGACTTCTGGGAGAGCATCACCGGCTCCTAAATGGTACGTAGCATTCGTATTTAATAGCGCGAAAAAACCCGGCGCGGCGAGCGTCGGCACACCGGCGCGGCGGGGCCCGGTCACCGGTCCGCCACCGGAGCTCGTCCCACCAGCCCGAGCAGGACGGGCCCGGTGGGGGAGCCGACCAGATCAGTGACCGTCAGCGGGTCGAGCGAGGAGAAGAACGCCTCTTGTGCCTGCCGCAGCGCCATCCGCAGTCGGCAGCCCTGCCGGAGCGGACACGGGGTGTCGCCTTCGCAGTCGACCACCTCGCCGACCCCTTCGAGCTCCCGGACCAGTTGGCCGACCGACGCGGTGCGGCCGGTCTCCGTGAGCACCAGCCCGCCGCCGCGCCCCCGCCGCGTCTCGATGAGGCCGAGGTGCTGCAGCCGGGCGGCGACCTTCGCCAAGTGGCTGTACTGCACCCGCATCTCCCCGGCGATCTGCCGCGCGGTGCACGGCTCGGCTCCGGTGACCGCCAGTCGCATGATGGCGCGGAGAGCCAGGTCGGTTGATTTCGTCAGCCGCATGACGCCATCTTAGATAATACGAATCTCAGGTGCAATTTATTGAGGCCGCAGGACCGCCGGTCCGGCTGACGCAGCGGCCGGGGCCGATGCCGGATGCGTACGTACGGGCCACCTTGCTGGCACTCGCCGGGATGGCCGCGGGGCTGGCCGGGACGGTGCGGGACTCGCCTCACTGTTTTCCTACCCGGCGCTGCTGGCCGCGGGGCTTCCACCGACCACCGCGAACGTCACCAACACCGTCTTGCCGGCGGTCGGCAACATCGCCGTGGTGCCCAGTTCGCGGCGGGAGCTCACCGGACAGTTCGACGCGGCGTTACGGATCGGTGTGGCCTGTGCGGCAGGCAGTGCGGTGGGTGTCGTACTGCTCCTGCTGACCCCGCCCGGAGTATTCGAACGCGTTGTGCCCTTCCTCGTCGGCAGTGCCTCCCTGCTCATCCTCGGACGCCGGCAGGCCACGGCCACCACCCTCCAGCCCACGGCGGGCGGCGACGTGACCTGGCTGTCCGTCATCGGCATGTTCGCCGTGGCCCTCTACGGCGGATACCTCGCCGCCGCCTCGGGCGTGGTGATCCTCGCACTGCTGCTCGCGACCCGCGGCTCCGAGGGACTGCTGCGCAGCTACTTCTGAGCGTCGACGAGGGCCTGCGGATTCTGGCCCGGACCGTACGTGAGGCCTCCTGACGCTTTCTAGCGGTGACCCGTGGGAGGGTCGCGCAGCGCGCGGGTCACGGACCAGGCCACCGACACCATGGGCACGGCCACGATCGCCCCGACCACCCCCGCCACGATGCTTCCGGCGATCACCGAGATCGCCACCACCACCGGGTGCAGCCGCACCGCCCAGCTCATCACCAGCGGATGCAGCACATGCCCCTCGACCTGCCCGACCACGACGATGAGCACGAGCACCACCGCCGCGATGACCGGTCCCCGCCCCGCCAGGGCCACCACCGTGGCCACGGCCAGCGCGATCGGCGAACCGATCAGCGGGATGAAGGTGGCGAAGAAGACCAGCAGGGTCAACGGCAGCGCCAGCGGCACCCGCAGCAGCAACAGGGCCAGGCCGACCAGAGTCGCGTTGGCCGCCGCCACCAGGATGATGCCCCGGGTGTACCCGGCGAAGGTGCCCCAGGCCGCCCGCCCCGCCCGGTCCCACCGTGAACGGGCCGCCTCCGGGAGCTGCTCGCGGAACCACCGCCACATCCCGTCGCCGGAATGCACGAAGAACAGCGAGCAGAACAGCGCCAGCACCGCCGCCGTCAGCGCCTCCACGACCCGGCCCGCGCTGCTGAGCGCCCTGCTGATGAGCGTGGCGCGATGGGTCGAGACGAACGAGCTGATCCTGTCGTGCAGCCCGGTCAGCGTGCGGTGCCGGATGTGGAACGGCGGTCCCTCCAGCCATTGGGTGATGCGGCCGATGCCGCCGCGGAACTCGCCCACGAGCCGACCCGCCTCACCTGCCGCCGCGCTGCCCACCAGCGCCAGCAGCCCCAAAACCGCCAGCAGGCTCCCGAACACCGCCAGCGCCACCGCGAGCGGCCGGGGCAGTCTGCGCGCCAGCACATCGGCCAGCGGCCGCAGCAGCGCCGTGCCCACCAGCGCCAGGAACACCGCGACCGCCACCAGCTGAAAGCGCCCCAGTACGGTGAACGTCAGATAGACCGCCGCCCCGACGGCCAGTAGCCGCCACGCGTACGCCGCGGCCAGCCGCAGCCCGGGATGCACCCGATCGCCCGCCCCGCCCGCGCCACCCGCCCCGCGCCCCGCACGCGTCCGCGCCGAGGCCCCCGCGCCCTGGCGCGGACGGCGGCCGACCGCCGCGTACCGCGCCCACCGGCCGCGCCGGATACCCGGACGCCGCCTGCCCTCCCGCCTCTGTGCCCGCTCCGGCGGAGGGAGAGACCCGCTGCTCACGCCGGTGCCACCGCCCTTCGCGACCCGGCCCCGCGCCCCGGTCCCGCGCGGCGGGACGGGATGACCGCTCTTCCCGATATGTGCCTGATGTGATGATTCAATCAGGGTGGCCGGGCGCGCGCCTGATCACGCCTCCGCTCGGCGAAGCCGACCGCGGCAGGCGCTGTTCCCCACAGCCCCGGCGAACTCCATAATCGATCACCACGGTGCCTCACCGCCGACCGCCTCCGCACCGCAGCAAGGAGTTGCCGTGACGTACGACATCACCGCCATCCGCGCGCAGTTTCCCGCCCTGACGGCCGGTTCGGCCCACTTCGACGGTCCCGGCGGTACGCAGACCCCCGTACCCGTCATCGAGGCCATCACCGACGCACTGGCGCACCCGCTGGCCAACCGGGGACAGAACACCGCGGGGGAGCGCAACGCCGAGGCGATCGTCGCCGCGGCCCGGCAGGCGATGGCCGATCTGCTCGGCGCGGACCCCACCGCGGTCGTCTTCGGCCGCAGTGCCACCCAACTGGCCTACGACTTCTCCCGTACGCTCGCCAAGACGTGGTCGCCGGGCGACGAGGTCGTGGTCACCCGCCTGGACCACGACTCCAACATCCGCCCCTGGGTCCAGGCCGCGGACCGGGCCGGGGCCACCGTGCGCTGGGCCGACTTCGACCCGGCCACGGGCGAGCTGACCCCCGACGACATCAGCGCCGTCCTGAGCGAGCGCACCCGGCTGGTCGCCGTCACCGCCGCCTCGAACCTCATCGGCACCCGCCCGGCGATACCGGAGATCGCCCGGCGCGTCCACGGCGCCGGGGCGCTGCTGTACGTCGACGGCGTGCACCACACCGCCCACTCCCTCGTCGACCTCGACCTGCTCGGAGCGGACTTCTTCGCCTGCTCCCCGTACAAGTTCCTCGGCCCCCATCTCGGCGTCCTGGCGAGCCGCCCCGAACTCCTGGAGACCCTGCACCCCGACAAGCTGCTGCCCTCCACCAACGTTATCCCCGAGCGGTTCGAGCTGGGCACCCTGCCGTACGAATTCCTCGCCGGGACCCGCGCCGCCGTCGACTTCCTCGCCGGGCTGGACCCGCGGGCGCACGGCAGCCGCCGCGAGCGGCTGGCATCGGCGTACGCGGCCCTCGAAGAACACGAGGAAGCGCTGCGGCTGCGCATCGACAAGGGGCTGGCCGCCCTCGACCCGATCACGGTCCACTCCCGCGCGGCGGACCGCACCCCCACCCTCCTGATGACCATCGACGGCCGCGACACCACCGACGCCTACCGCCACCTGGCCCGCAGCGGCGTGGACGCGCCGTCCGGATCCTTCTACGCGATCGAGACCTCCCGCAGGCTCGGCCTCGGTGACACCGGCGGACTCCGCGTCGGCCTGGCCCCCTACACCAGCACCGAGGACGTGGACCGACTGCTGGAGGGACTGTCGGACTTCCTGTCGTCGGACAGCCGGTAGCCCAGGGCGGGCCCGACGGCCCGAGCAGGAAGCCGCTCGCTCCCGCCGACGCCCCGGATAACGCATCGCGGCCGGCGGGCCGCAGCTGAGACCCTCCCTCCATGGAACACACCGAAGTACTGGTCATAGGAGGACGTGCGGGCGTCGGCAAGACGACGGTCGGCTGGGAGGTGTCGGCGCAGCTGCGCGCCGCGTCGGTGCCCCACGCGATCGTCGAGGGAGACTTCATGGCCCAGGTGCACCCGGCCCCCGAGGACGATCCGCGCTGCACGAAAATCGCCGAACGCAACCTGACGGCCCTCTGGGCCAACTACGCCGAACTCGGTTACCGGCGCCTCGTCTACACGAACACCGTGAGCGTGCTGCCCGCGGCCACCGACATGATCGAGCGCGCCACCAGGCCCTGCGCCCGGATCGTACCTGTCCTGCTCACCGCATCGGACGCCACGACGGAGGAGCGGCTGACGGGCCGGGAACTCGGCTCGGAACTGGAGCACGAACTGCGCGCCAGCGCCCGCAAGGCCCGCCTCCTGGACGAGCAGGCCCCCGCGGACGCCCTGCGCGTGGCCACCGACGGGCGGCTGGTGGTGGACATCGCGCGAGAGCTGGTGGCGGCCACCGGCTGGGCCGACGGCGCGTAGACCCCGCCCCTGGCGTCAGCCGCTCGGGAGCAGCACGTCGACCCGGGGCAGATCACGATGGCGGTGATGGGCGGCGGCCGTCTCCGCGAGCGCGGGGCGATCCAGCGCACCGTAGGCCGCCGCGAGGAGATCCCGCGCGAACCCCTCGAACACCGGCTCGCCCCCTGACGCCCAGTGCAGATCGCGCCCCAGCACCAGCGCCTCCGCGGGATCCCCCGCCGCACACCGGCGCCGCGCCTCCTCCACACTCCGCTCCACGGCCGCGTGGTCCTCGAAGAACTCGTACATGTACCGCGCGAACGCGTACGTGTCGGCCCCGTTGTGCGGGGGCCGGTCCAGCGCGGTGCTGCCCGCGACGAGCGCGCCGGCACCGTCGAGGGTGGTGATCCGCCCCGGGTCCACGGGCGGGACGGCGGCGTCGTGGATCCTGGAGCAGGCGATCCCCACCTCCGCCCGGTCCCCGGTTTCGAAGCCGGTCAGCGCCTGCCGCAGCGCCCCGAGCCCCGACCGCCGCTCGGCCAGGTACTCCTCGTCCCCGTCGTCGTCCGCGAGGTCCCGCCAGTGGCGTTCCAGGAGCGCCCGCACGGCCTCCAGGGGCGTCCCCGCGTGCCTCTCGATCCCGCCACCGTCGTTGTTGTAGTACGAGGCGATCCCCTCGCACGTGCGGCCGTCGTCGGACCACAGCCCGTAGTGCAGCCCGTCTGACCCGCCGTGCAGAAACGTCAGGAACTCCGGCGGATCCCGGTAGTAACGTCCATGCGCCCGCACGTCGACGCCCTCGCGGGGCCGCGCACCGGGGTCGTCGTACACATCAGCGACACCGCACGGGGACACCCCCATGTCCGCCAGCGCTCGACGTTCGACGGGCCCCAGCCGTTCCATGCACTCCATCAGCCGGAAGAACGACTCCGGCAACGTGAGCCCCCAGTCGCGCCGGACCCGCTCCTCGACGTCCGCCCTCGCCTTGTCCACCGAACATCCCCCGATCCACACCCGGCCGCCGTGACGGGGACCGAGGCTACCGAACCGTCCCCCGGCCACCGATGATGCCCCGTACACGACGGTCGGCTCCCGCGCGCCACCCGGTTACGCTCAGCCATGTGGTGCGATCCAGGGCATGCGGTATGCACACCGAGGGAAGGCGCGGAGGCGTGAGGGACGGTCAGGAATCCATACGGGCGAAGCCCCCGATGCGCGCCGACGCCCGCCGCAACCAGCAGCGCATCCTGGACGCGGCCCGCGCCATGTTCGGCGAGCACGGCACCGCCGCGCCCCTGGACGACATCGCCCGTCGCGCCCACGTCAGCATCGCGACGCTCTACCGCCGCTTCCCCGACCGCGCCGCACTCTGCCGGCAGGTGGCCATCGAGGGTTACGAAACCGTGCTGGCCGAAGCGAGGGCCGCCCAGGAGGTGGCCGAGGAGGGCGGTCCGGACGCCCCGCTGAGGGCCGTCGAACGCTTCCTGACCGGTGTGGTCGCACAGCGCTCGCGCCTGGTCCTCCCGCTGTTCGGCGGGCCGGCCTTCCACGACGAGGACGCCACCGACCTGCGCCACCGCATCACCCGCTCCCTGGAGGCGGTGCTCGCCCGCGGCCGGGAGCGCGGGGCGGTGCGCGACGACGTCAACTCCATCGACCTGCTGATGACCGCGGCCATGATCAGCCGACCCCTTCCCAACACCCCGCCCGAGTGGCTCGACATCACCGCCCGCCGCCACATCGCCGTCCACCTCGACGGACTCCGCCCCGGCGCCACCCATCACCTCTCCGCCCCGGGCCCGGGCCACCCGGGGCCGGAGCACGCCTTCAGCCGCGAGACGCCGACCGGGGCCGAGAGCCCGGGCGGTGCGCACCACATGTGACCACGCACGGCAATGGACCGTGGCCCCCACCCGAAGGGCGGAGGCCACGGTCACCGGTGTGTTTCCGTCAGGTGCGGTACGCGTAGTACAGCGAGTTCGGGTTGGAGGCGATGACGCTCGCTATCGACTTCCGGTACGTGTTGACCGAGTGGTAGGTCATGTACGGAACACCGCTGGGTGAGCGGTACGTGACCATCATGGTGTGGTCCTTGGACCCGTCCCGGTCGAAGTCCATCTGCATGACGTCCCCGACGCCCATGTAGTACACGTTCGCCAGGTTGGTCGCCCGCTTGGCGTCCAGCGTGAACCACGACCACTCGTTGGCGCCCACCCAGGCCGTCGCCTGGGTGGAGGTGTCGTACCACCAAGTGCGGTAGTCCTGCGCGTCGCCCGGCGCGTGCTTCCAGCCGCCCGCCTTCAGGGCCTGGCTGATGAAGTTGGTGCAGTCCCCGCCGGCTTCGTTGAACTTCCGGTAGGCGGGGTTGTAGTTGCTCCAGTACTTCTCCGCGTACGTCGCCATCGCCGCGTAGTTGTACGCACCCGCGGGCTTGTTCACCTGCTGGGACGGCATCGCCGTGGACGCGGGGGTCGCGCTGGGCAGCGCCGCCGCCTTCACCGCCACCGTGGCGGGCTCGTTGATGGCCCTGGGCCCGTCGTCGGTGGGCCTGATGCCCGTCAGCTCCCACTTGCCGCCGGTGCCGGCGGTGAAGCTCAGCTCGTGGTGGGCCTGGAAGCTGGTGGTCGCGGGCTCGTCCCCGCGGATCTTCTTGTACGTCAGCGTCGTGGTCTCCGTGGCCTGGACGGTCGCACGCCCGTCCTTGACACGGGTCTTGCCCACGGTGACCTTGGTGTCGGCGTTCGTGTACGCCTCGCCCAGCGCCGCCAGCCGCGCCTTGCGGGTGCGCAGCGTGGACAGCGCCGTGTTCTCGGTCCGCGTCAGACCGGCCGACAGCCGCGCCTTCTTGGTGGCCGGTGCCGCCGTACGCCGTGCCTGCTGCCCGTCCAACAGGGCCGCCGTACGCTCGGTGAGCACCGCGTCCGCCAACTGCCCGAAGGACGTGGCGGTCGCCCCGTCCACCACACCCGTCTGCGCCGAACTCGCGGCCGAGGCGGGCAGAGCCACGGCCGACAACGCCACCGTCAGTGCCGCCCCGACAGCGGATCTGAAGGTCATTGATTTCACTATGGATTCCCCTCCACACTCCGGGCCGGATCGGCCCGGGGGGTCGGATCCTTGCATATGCGCCGCCACTTTGGTGATTTTGTGTTCAAACCGCGAAGTGGCGTCGACGGGGTCTTCATCTGCGGGATAATGCTCGGCTGGGTGCGCGCCCCTCAGGCGCCGAAGCGGCGGCGCGCGTCCTCGATGTGGCCGAGGTACTGGTGGGTCCAGCCGCAGAGGGCGTCGACCGTGGCGCGCAGGGCCCGGCCGGGCTCGGTGAGGGTGTACTCGACCCGTGGCGGCACGGTGGGGTGCACCTTCCGGTCGACCAGGCCGTTGCGCTCCAGCATGCGCAGGTTCTGGGTGAGCATCTTGTGGCTGACGCCCTCGACCTCGTTCCGCAGTTCGCTGAAGCGCAGGGTGCGCTCGCCGAGCGCCTCGATGATCAGGAGCGCCCACTTGTTGGCGACGTCCGAGAAGATCTCCCGCGCCAGGGAGTCCGCTCGCCTCAGGTCCGCGTCCTCGGGAAGGCCATTGAGTTGCTGCTTGGTCACCATCAGGTTCCTCAGTCACCGAAAAGTGCGTTCTTCCAGGTCGGCGGTCACTCTCCTACAGTTCCCGAGTAACCGCAAGAGAGTCCACCAGAAGGGCGAGCACCGTTGGCCACCATCGATGTCTTCCATTACGACGTGCCGGCCGAGAGCGACTTCGGCTACTCGCAGGCGATCAAGTCCGGCGATCTGATCCACATCTCCGGACAGCTCTCGCTGGACGAGGCGGGCGAGTTCCGCTCCCCGGACGACTTCGCCGCCCAGCTCAAGCAGACCTACGTCAACCTGGACAAGGTCCTGGACCACTACGGCGTCACCCGGAGCCAGGTCGTCTCGCAGACCGTGTACGTGGTCGACCTGCGGCGGAACGCCGCGGCGACGGCGGAGGGCAACCTGGCGTATTTCGGCGACCACCGCCCGGTCAGCACGGTCATCGGCGTCACCGAACTGACCTTCCCCGGCCAGGTCATCGAGATCAGCTTCGTCGTCGACACGAAACTGCCCGCCTAGGTCACGGCGCGCGGCGGTGGGTGAGGGCCCGGTAGTGGCTGGGTGGCATTCCCACCGCCGCGCGGAAGGCGCGACTGAACTCGGCGGGCCGCGGGAAGCCCCAGCGAGCGGCGATGGCCTGGATGGTCAGATGGTGGAGATGGGGATCGGCCAGGTCGCGTCGGCACCGGTCCAGACGGCGGTCCTTGATGTACGCGCTCACCGAGGTGCCGTGCTGCTGGAAGATCCGGTGCAGATAGCGCAGCGAGATCCGCTGAGCCGAGGCGATGGTGGCGGGCCCCAGATCCGCGGCGGGCAGATGCTGATCGATGAAGGCGGCGATGCGCAGGAACAGCACGTGCTGCGGTGACCGGGCCGGCAGGGCCGCCTCGTCGTCGAGATGGTGGGCCAGTACGGCGGTGGCCAGGTCGACCGCCGTGTGCCCCATCCGCAGGACATCGCGCGGAGTGCACCGGAGGTGTTCGTCGGCCAGGGAGGTCATGAACTGCGCGCACAGGCGGCCGACGCCCTCCGTGCCGGGCAGTGGCACCGCCAGCAGCCGGGCGACCTTCCGCTCCGGCAGCGGCAGCAGCCGTTTCGGGAACTGCAGCACCACCGATTCGGAGTCGGCCTGACCGGTGTCGACGAGGGCGTCGAAGGGGCGTGAACTGTCGTACAGGACGAGTTCGCCGGGACCGAGGAGAGCCCGCGTCCGATTCTGCTCGATGCCCTGGTGCCCCCGGCGGATCAGAGCCAGCTGGTACTGCTCCGGGTCCGACCGCCGGATCAGGGCGGGCGTCCGCTGGGAGAGCAGCGGCGCGTACGCCATCTCGCTGACCTGGGCGGGGCCGAGGGGCATGGCCCGCAGACGCCCCCGGAAGCCGCCGGGGTGCGGGAATGTGAGCTTGGTGGTGACCAGCGCCTGAGCCGTGGTCCGTACCCAAGCCTCCGCACGGTCGCGTACGGGCAGTGCGGCGCTGTCGAAGACCACTTCCACGAAGACCCCCTCATCGTGGTCCAGCGTCCTCCACCATCGGCCCGCCGCGGTAGTGCGCTCTGCGCCAACAACAGTGCGCCGTCCGCTCACGACAAGCGGCGGGCGCGAGCGGCAGCATGTTCGCGTGTTCGCGCCACGGCCGGGCCACGAAGGGCCGGACCGTCACGGGGGCGCACCACACGAACGAAGGGGGAAGTCCATGAGGAACGACAACCGCAGGAGCCCGAGGGCCCGCAGGGCGCTGAGGAACACAGTGGCCACCACCGTGGTACTCGGCGCCGGCCTGCTGGGCCTGGCGGGGACGGCCGAGGCCACGCCGCGCCCGTCGGCCCCGGCCCAGGTCGTGACCGGCCACGCAGTCACCGGCGAGAACTCCGGCCAGCTGGCGGCGGGGTGGAGCTTCTACCGCGCCTACTGGACCAAGAGCGCCTGTGTTTCGGAGGGCAAGGCGGGCAAGACCAAGCGCTGGTGGGCCGACTACAGCTGCAAGTACGAAACGGGCAACGACGGATACAAGAAGTGGTTCCTGTACGTGTACAACCGGCGAGTCTGACCACCGGCTGAACAACCGCGATGGGAGCGGGGGAGGGGTGGCGGCCGGCCGGTGCATCCGGCGGGCCGCCACCGTGCTGTGCCCCTGTCCCCTGTCCCGGCTCCGAGGTGGCTTCCTCACCGAGGTATCACCTGGGATCGCGCTGCGTCGCGTGTCTCCCCGGCGTGCGGCAGGGTAGGTAGTGAGCCGACCGTACACATGTCGGGCGGACACATACGCGCCGCGCACTTCGGGAGGTAACCGAATTGAACTCCGCTGGCCAGGAGACACCCCGTGACGAGAAGGAATTCACACGATCCGGGCCGCACTTCTCCGACCGGATCACGGCCGACGGCCGGGACGGCTGGCCGGTCGAGGCCGGGCGCTACCGGCTGGTCGTCAGCCGGGCCTGCCCCTGGGCCAGCCGGGCGCTGATCTCGCGACGGCTGCTCGGCCTGGAATCGGCCCTGTCGCTGGCGGTCACGGACCCCATCCAGGACGAGCGGAGCTGGCGCTTCACCCTGGACCCGGGGGGCCGGGACCCGGTGCTGGGCATAGCGTTCCTCAGCGAGGCGTACGACGCCCGCGAGACGGAGTATCCGGGCGGCGTGAGCGTGCCCGCGATCGTCGACATCCCCAGCGGGAAGCTGGTCACCAACGACTTCCAGCGCCTCACCCTCGACCTCGCCACCCAGTGGACCGCCCTGCACCGGGACGGGGCGCCGGACCTGTACCCCGAGAAGCACCGCGACGAGATCGACGAGGTGATGGAGGGGGTCTACCACGATGTGAACAACGGCGTGTACCAGGCCGGATTCGCCACGCATCAGGGGCCGTACGACGATGCCTACCGGAACCTCTTCGCCCGTCTGGACCGGCTGTCGGAACGTCTGGCCACGCGGCGGTATCTGGTCGGCGACACCATCACCGAGGCCGACATCCGGCTGTTCACCACGCTGGTCCGCTTCGACGCCGTTTACCACGGCCACTTCAAGTGCAACCGGAACAAGCTGAGCGAGGACCGGGTGCTGTGGGGCTACGTACGCGACCTCTTCCAGACGCCCGGATTCGGCGACACCGTGGATTTCGACCACATCAAGCGGCACTACTACCAGGTGCACACCAGCGTCAATCCCACGCGCATCGTCCCGCTGGGCCCCGACCTCTCCGACTGGTCCGCCCCGCACGGACGGGAGGAACTGGGCGGGCGCCCCTTCGGCGACGGCACCCCTCCCGGCCCGGTGCCGCCCGGTGAAGCGATCACGGAGGCCGGCCGCGCCGGCTGACGGACCTGCCGTGCGCACCCTCCGTATCCGGGATCAGGGGTGACGGGCCGGCGCCGCGGCGGTGTCCGCCGCGGTCAGCCCGAAGACGAGGGCTGAGGCGATACCGCCCGCGTAGGCGCGGTGCCACAGCCCGCCGGTGTCCGACCCGGCGGCGAGAAGCCCTGTCAGCGGCTCCCCGTTCTCGGCCAGGACCCGAGCCTGGTCGTCGATGCGCACTCCGTGGAACGGGAAGGTGATGGCCGGTACCGTCTCGATGACGTAGTACGGGGGCTCGTCCAGCGCCAGGGGGTCCAGTGCCCGGCCGGGTGCCGTGGCGAGCCCCGCCGAAACGCGCTCGTTGAACCGCTTGACGCCGTCGCGGATGGAGTCGCCCCGGTAGCCCCATTCCTCGGGTAGGCAGGCCAGTTCGTCGAGGTCTTCGGCCAGTCCGGCGCGGCCGCCCCGCTTGTTCGCCAGCGCGAACTTGTCGACGGCGACCGCGCCGTCGACGTAGGAGCCGACGATCCAGTCGCGGAAGACCCGGGCGTCCGCGATGAGGAGACCCCGGCTCTCCGGCTGCTCCAGCAGCGCCATGGCGGTGAGGTGGTCGCCCAGCGTCTCGTCCACGAAGCGCTCGTTGCGCAGGTTGAACAGGAGCGCGTGCTCGCTGTAGTACAGCGACAGGTCGACGAAGTCCGCCGGGTCGGTGAAGGGCACGCAGCTCGGAATGAGGTGACCGTAGAAGCCGGCGTCGGCGTGGCCGGTGGCCGCGCCGACCTGGGTGGCCAGGCGGTAGCCGCCGCCGCGGCTGTGCGGATTGGAGCGCAGCTCCATGCGGTCGGCGTGCGGATGCACATGAGCGGCGCGGAGTGCGGCGTCGCCCTGAAATCCCCCGGTCGCGAGGAGCGTGGCGCGGGCGCGGACCGTCCTGCGGGCGCCGTCGGATGACCGCAGCTCGGCTCCTACGACGGCATCCTGCTCGGTCAGTAGCCGTTCGGTGTGGGTCGCGAGCAGTATCCGACCACCGCCGTCGAGGACGAGCCGACGGCAGGTGTCGAGGTAATGGTTGGTGTCGAATTGGTGTCCGCGGCCGAAGCCGAGGATGCGCTGCGCGTCCTTCACCTCCACGCCGACGGAGCGGATCCATGACACACCCTCGGCGAACCGGTCCACGAGGGCGCGCTTCAGGGCCAGGTCTCCTCGCGGATTGTGCCGGTCCATGACCTCGTGATTCGGGGCGGTCCAGGCGTATCCGGCGAAACGTGCGGAGCCGCCGACGTCCGTACTGGTATCCACGACCACCACGGACAGGCCGTCGCGGACGGCGCGGGCGCCGGCGGTCAGGCCCCCCATGCCCGCGCCGACGATGAGCAGGTCGACGGCTTCTCCCACCATGCGCGCACCTCCTCCGGTCACCGCGTCTCCAGTAAAACCGAATCCAATTCAGGCATCAAGGCCTGTCGACGCAACTGTCGATGGGGGTGGCCCGGTCCTGGGTCTTGTTGTCCCCGTGATCGGCGCGATAGGGGAGGTGAAGTCGATTCAATTATGGTTTCAGGTGCGGGAGGTGTGGGCAGGTTGGCAGGTTCGAGGGCAAGGTCGCGGTTGTGACGGGAGCCGTTGCCGGTCCGGGTCATGTGGCCCGCGAAGGCGGGCGCGATCGTCGTGATCGGCTCGTCCTCGGTCTTCGACGCCCCGGCGGGCTGATCGCCGACATCGTCCTGTTTCTGGTGAGCGAGGCCGCGGCCGGCCTGGTCGGCGCGGCGCTGCTCGCCAACGGCGGCCGGTTCATCGTATGCACATGCCCTGTGAATCGAATCCAATTCGAGCATGGCGAGGGCGACCAGGGTGACGCGGGGTGACCAGGGGTGACCGGGGTGGCCCCCGTCATCTCGATTTTCTTATGAACCTCCCTCCCGAGGCTAGCTGTACTGAGTTCAGTTCTGTAGCGTCCCCGAAACATCGAAAGGGCACGGACCGTGCCGCTGGGAAGGAGAGTCGGACCTTGAGTACTACTCAGCAACCCGCCCCGCCGGGGGCGGAGTCGCCGTCATACGACCCGCGTACGGTGCGCCGCGCGATGCTCGCCGGGAGCATCGGCACCCTGATCGAGTACTACGACTTCAGTATCTACGGCTATCTTGCCGTGGCGATCGCTCCGCAGTTCTTCCCGGGCGACGATCCGACGGCCTCGGTGCTGGCGGCGCTCGCGGTGTTCGCCACCGGCCTGGTCGTGCGGCCGGTCGGCGGTGTCTTCTTCGGATGGCTCGGCGACCGATGGGGCCGCCGCAAGGCGCTGGTCTCGTCCGTGCTGTGCATGGGAGTGGCCAGCAGCCTCACCGGACTGCTGCCGACCTACAGCCAGATCGGCGTGTTCGCCGCGGTGCTGCTGTTCCTCATCCGGGTGGTGCAGGGCATCTCCTCGGGCGGCGAGTCGGTCGGCGCCTTCACCTACATCTACGAGTCGGCGCCACCACGGCGCAGGGCCTTCCTCGGTGCCGTCACGCCCATCGGATCCAACCTCGGGTTCGTGTTGGCCGCCGCCACGGCCGGGGCGATCTCGGCTCTCACCACCAAGGACCAGATGGCCGACTGGGGCTGGCGGCTGCCCTTCCTGCTGGCCGTGCCGCTCACCCTGATCTGTCTGTGGGCCCGGCTGAAGATCGAGGACACCCCGGAATTCCAGAAGGCCGCAGAGCGCGCCGACATCCCCTCGGCTCCCATCCGGGAGGTCCTGTCCACCCACCGCCCGGCGCTGCTGCAGTCCGTCGGATTGGCCATGGCGCAGGGCGGCGCGGTCTTCCTCGGACTGACGTACATCGGCATCTACCTGACCACCAACCTGGGGTACGACCCCACGCAGGTGTTCTGGCTGACCGCGGGTGTCGTGTTCGTCACCGTGCTGCTCATGGTGCCGGCCGGCTGGCTCTCGGCCCGGTTCGGCTGTCGCCGGGTCCTGCTGGCCGGGCTGGTGGGCTTCCTGGTGACCGCCTACCCGGCGATGGTGCTCATGGGCCGGGGAAGCCTGGCCGTGGCGGGCCTGGCCTATGTGCTCTTGATGGTGAGCAGCGCGTTCGTCCAGGTCCCGGCGGCCAGCCTGTGGCCGCACCTCTTCGAACGCCGGGTCCGCTACACCGGTATGGCGATCGGGTACAACATCGGCACCGTCCTCGCGGGCGGTACGGCGCCGTACATCGCCGCCTTCCTGGTCGACCGGACCGGAAGCCTGCTCTCCCCGGCGTTCTTCGTCATGGCGGTGTGCCTGATCGGGATCGGCGCCCTGGCCACCGTCCGGAAGGACGTGGGCGCCCTGGCCACCGTCCGGAAGGACGTATAGACGCTCATGCCCCGCGGGCGTGACCGGCGTGGCCGATGGTCTGGCCACCGTCGATCAGGAACTCCCCGCCCGTGGTGTAGGAGGCGTCGTCGCAGGAAAGGAAGAGCACCATGCGGGTGACCTCGCCGGGTTCACCGATGCGGGGCACCGGCTGGTCGGCGAAGAGTTCGGGCGAGGTGCTCTCGCCCATGGGCGTGCGGATGACGCCCGGGTGTACGGAGTTGATGCGTACGCCCGTGCCCGCCATGTCGAGCGCGGCGGCCTTGGTCATCCCTCGTACCCCCCACTTGCTCGCCACATAGGCGATGCCGTCGGCGAAACCCGTCATGCCGGCGGCCGAGGAGAGGTTGACGACGGCCCCGCGGCCGCGGGCGCGCATACCGGGCAGGACGGTGTGCATACCGAGGAAGGCGCCCACCAGATTGACGTCGAGGATCCGGCGGAACTGCTCGGGAGTCTGCTCCTCCACCCCGCCGAAGTGAATGATTCCCGCGTTGTTGACCAGCACGTCCACCGGCCCGAGAGTCTCCTCGACCGTGCGGACCACGGACTCCCACCGCGCCTCGTCGGTGACGTCGAGGTGGCAGTACCGGGCCCCGGGGAGCTCACCGGCCAGGGCCTCACCCTCGTCGTCCAGCACATCGCAGACGGCGACCCGGGCGCCCTCCGCGGCCAGCCCGCGGACGTGTGAGGCGCCCATGCCCCGGGCTCCGCCGGTGACGAGCGCGACCTTGCCCTCGAAGCGCATGGCGCACTTCCCTTTCGTGTCGAGTGATCAGTCGGGGACGAGTACGGCCCGCCCCCGCACCCGACCCCCGCGGAGCCGGTCGATGGCCTCCGGCGCGGCGGACAGCGGGAACCGCTCCGTTTCGACGTGGAGCGCTCCCGAACGCGCCAGTCCGATCACCTCCGCCAGCTCGGGGCGGGTTCCCCAGAAGGGCAGCGAGAGCCGGAAACCGGGTGGCAGTACGCCCGGTTTGGACACCGTCAGCCGGCCGCCTCCGCTGCCGACGACGGCGAGTTCACCACCGGGGCGCAGTACGGCGGTGGCGAGGTCCAGCGTCGGGTCGGTGCCGACGAAGTCGAACACGGCGTCCGCCCCCGTACCGCCTCCCGCGCCCTGGGCGCGGGCGCGGAGCACCCGGGCGGTGTCCGCCCGCATCAGGGTGGCGAAGTGGGCGCCGGAGCGCTCCGCGAGAGCCAGCGCCTCCTCCCGGACGTCGACCGCCAGCACACGGCTCGCCGTCGTCGCGCGGAGGATCTGCACACACAGATGGCCGAGCCCGCCGATCCCGATGACGACGGCGGTGGTGCCCTCCCCGAGCGCGTGCCGGGCCCCGGCCACGGCGTGGTACGAGGTCAGACCGGCGTCGGAGAGCGGGGCCGCCTGCTCGGCCGGTACGTCGCCGATCGGCACCAGATGGCGGGCGGACGGGACGAGCACGTACTCGGCCATTCCGCCGTCGCGACCGAGTCCCGCGCCGTGCCGGCCGAGCGTGTCCCGCCGGTCGCAGTAGTTGTCCCGGCCGGTGGCGCAGCGGTCGCAGCCGCCGCAGCCCCACGGTCCGTAGACCACCACGGGATCATCCGCTTCCACCCCGTCGGCCTCGGGCGCCAGGGCCGCGACCCGCCCGGCGATCTCGTGGCCGAGGGTGAACGGCAGCCGGTAGGGGAGCACACCGGGAGCCGCGTCGATGACGTGCAGGTCGGAGTGGCACAGTCCGGTGGCCTCGACCCGCACCAGCACCTCGGCGCCGCGCGGCACGGGCCGCTCGACATCAGTCGGTACCGGGGGCGCGCCCCACTCCGTCAGCCGCAGCGCCCTCATCCCCACCGACCCCGCTCTCGTCGCCCCGTGTCCGTGATCGTCACCGTAACAGAGGTGAAGTGGGTTCAATAGAGGTCTTGCCCGTGCGAGAGGCGGTGCCTACGGTCGTGAATTGAGTTCAATTCTTAGACGATGCTCCGGTCGTACGAGCACGATGGAGACCCCATGGACAACCGCCACCCCGACATCGCCCCCCACCTGCTGTCCGAAACGGACGAACAACGACAACTGCGCACCGTGCTGCGGGACCTCTTCGCCGAGGCGAGCGGTCCCGAGGACGTCCGCAAGCATCTGGCCACGCCGCGCGGGCACGACGAGGCGCTCTGGGCGCGGCTCGCCGGCGAGATCGGGGTCCATGGCCTGGCCGTGCCGGAGGAGTACGGCGGGTCCGGCTTCACCTTCGCCGAGCTGGCCGTGGTGCTGGAGGAGGCCGGGCGCGCCCTGTACTGCGCGCCGCTGCTGCCCACGGTGGCCCTGGCCGCCCCCGCCCTGCTGCACAGCGGCGACCGCTCGGCGTGTGCCCGCTATCTGCCCCGGATCGCCGACGGCACGCTGACCGCGACCGTGGCCGGGTTCGGCGCGGACGAGCCCGGCGTCACCGCGGAGCGGACCGGCACGGGCTGGGTGCTGCGGGGGCGGGCGGACTTCGTCCTGGACGGGGCCGGCGCCGAGCTGATCCTGGTGCGGGCCGCGGCGCCCGAGGGGCCCCGGCTGTTCGCGTGCGAGCCGGCCCCCGGCACTTGCCGCCGGACGCCGCGCCGGGTCCTGGACGAGACGCGGCGCCAGGCGCTGCTGGAGTTCCACGGCGCGCCGGCCACCCCGGTGGGCGCGGCGGAGGGTGCCGACGAGACCGTGTCGGCGACGCTGGACACCGGGCGGGCCGCGCTCGCCGCCGAGCAGGTCGGCGGCAGCGGTCACGCGCTGGACGCCACGGTCGAATTCGTCGCGCAGCGCCACCAGTTCGGGCGTCCCATCGGTTCCTTCCAGGCCGTCAAGCACCGGCTGGCCGATGTGCTGGTCGCGCTGGAGGGGGCGCGCTCGGCATCCGCGTACGCGACCGCCTGCGCCGCCGTCGGCTCGCCGGGCCTGCCGGTGGCCGCGTGCGCCGCCGCCGTGGTCTGCTCCGAGACCTTCCGCCTGGCCACGGCCGAGTACGTGCAGCTGCACGGTGGCATCGGCTTCACCTGGGAGCACCCGGCCCATCTGTATGTGCGCCGAGCGCGCGGCGACGAGGTGCTGTTCGGCACGGCCGACCGCCACCGGGACCGGCTGGCCGAACTCGCCGGCCTCACCACCCGCTCTGCTGTCTGAACGGGCGACGAGACGGGGAGGCCCGCATGACGCCACGCACCTCACTGAACCTCGCCGCACCGTATCCACTCGGCGGACTCACGCTCCGCAACCGCCTCGTCGCCACCGCCCATGCCACCGCCGCCGTCACCGACGGTGCCCCCACGGGAGCCGACGCGGCCTACTGGCGTCGGCTGGCCCGGGGCGGCGCCGGCATGGTGATCACCGGGGGAACCGCAGTGGCACCCGAGTCGACGCTGCCGCGGCGCTATCTGACCGAGGCGTGGCGCCCCGAGATCGAGGACGCCGTACGCCGCCGCGCCGAGGCCATCACGGACGGGGGCGCCGTGGCCATCGCGCAACTCGTCCACCTCGGCCGGGAGACCCTGGGCGCCGGCACCTACTACGCGCCGGTCTCCGCCGCGGCCGTCCGCTCGCCCCGTGAGGCCGCCGCCCCTCACCCGTTGAGCGCCGAAGAAGTCCGCGGCATTGTCGACGCCTTCCGCATCTGTGCGGCGAACAGCGTGCAAGCCGGATTTCACGGCGTGGAACTGCACGCCGGCCACGGCTATCTGCTCGCCCAGTTTCTCTCCCGGCTCACCAACACCCGTGGCGACGCGTACGGCGATCGCATCGCTCTCACCGCCCAGGTGATCGACGCCGTCCGCCGGGAGATCGGTGAACTGCCCATCGGCGTGAGGGTGTCGGTGGAGCCCGGTGAGGATTCCGGTCTCGGCCTGGACGACCTGATCGAACTGCTTCCCCGGCTGTCGGCCGCCTCGCCCTTCGCGTACGTCAGCGTCACCACCGGCGTCCGCAACACCTATGTCCCCGGCATGGCCACCACCCGCCCACCGCTGCTGGAGTCGGTGGCCCGGCTCCGTTCCGCGGTCACCCTGCCACTCCTGGTCGGCCAGGGTTTCCGGTCGGCCGCGGACATCGAGCGGGCGCTGGACTCGGGGGCCGATCTGGTCGGCATGGCCCGGCCGTTCATCGCCGATCCCGACTTCGCCCGCAAGGTGATCGCGGGCGACGAGCGATCCGTACGCCCCTGCACGAGCTGCAACGAGGGCTGCCGCACCTTCGAACCCACCGGGTCGTGCTCGGTGAACCCCGATCTCGGCCCGCCGGGAGCCACCGCCCGCCCGGCCGTCCCGCTGCGGCTCGTCCGGCGGACCTCCCCCGACGGCCCGGTCGCCGTGCTCGGAGCGGGCCCGGCGGGCATGGAGTGCGCGATGACGCTCGCTCGTTCCGGCGCGGACGTGACCGTCTTCGACCCGGCCCGGTACGTCGGTGGCCAGGCGCGTCTCGCCTCCCTGGCCCCGAACCGCTCCGGCTGGCAGAAGCTCGCCGATTACCAGCGCGACCAGCTCGAGGACCTCGGTGCAACGCTGCTGCTGGGCACATCCGCCGGGGCGGACGACCTGACGGCGTACGCCCGGATCGTGCTCGCCACCGGCGCGAAGGAGGACCCCCTCGCCGTGCCTGGCGAGCTGTGGACCCTCACCAGCACGGACTTTCTGCACCGGTATGCGGAGGTGGTCCCGGACGCGCCCCGCGTCGCCGTCCTCGACGACGGATTCGGCTGGTGGCAGGGGATCAGCGCCACGGAGAGCGCGCTGGCGGCCGGCGCCGCGGAGGTCACCGTCGTCACCCCCGGCACCGGGTTCGCGGCGGGTCTGTCGCCGGAGAACCGCACTCAGCTGATGAACCGGCTCATCGGTGCTCCCCTGCGCGTCCTGGCGATGACCACCGTGACCTCGACGACCGCCGAGGGGGTGGGCCTGCGACATCTCCTCGACGGCCGGGAGACCCGCCTCGCCGCCGACGTCCTGGTCACCGTCGGTGAACGCCGCCCGCGCCGTCCCGACATCCCTCCGGCCGCTCACCAGGCCGTCCACGCCATCGGTGACTGCGTCGTGCCGCGCCGCATCGCGCACGCCGTCGCGGAGGGCCGCGCGGCCGCGGAGGCCCTCGCCGCGAGGGGCGGCCGCGATGTGCTCCGGCGTATTGAACCGAGGTAGATCAAAGGCTTGACAGGGCAGCCGTGGCCGGAGAAAGTTGCAGTGAATTCAGTTCAGTTTGGGGAGTGAGAATGACGGTGGAAGACGAGATCCAGTTCGAGCGCGACGGCCACGTCGCCCGGGTGTGGCTCAACCGCCCGTGGAAGAAGAACTGCGTCACCGTGCCGATCCTGGACCGGCTCGACGAGATCATCACCGAGGTCGACGAGGACCCCGAGCTCCGGGTCCTGGTGGTCCGCGGCCGCGGCGGCACCTTCTGCTCGGGCTTCGACCTGGACAGCCTGAAGGCCGAGTACGTCGGCAAGTCGAACGCGATCGACGTCGCGGTGAAGTCCGCGAAGGTGTGCGACCGGCTCTACTCGATGAAGACCCCGTCGGTCGCGGTCCTGGAGGGCCATGTCACCGCCGGCGGCTTCGAGATCATGATTTCCTGCGACTTCGCCATCGCCGCGGACGACGCCAAGATCGGTGACTTCCACATCCGCCGTGCGCTGTTCGGCGGGGCGGGACCGATCTACCGGGTGCCGCGCATGATCGGCATCCGCAAGACCAAGGAGCTGATGCTCACCGGCAAGCTGCTCTCGGGCGTCGAGGCCACCGAGTTCGGGCTCATCAACAAGTCCGCCCCGGCCGAGGAGCTGGACGCGGTGGTCGAGGACTTCATCGGGGACCTCACCGACAAGAGCCCCTTCATGATGTGGCTCACGAAGATGACGATCGACCGCAGCCTGGACGCCGACACCCAGTCGCTGATGGTGATGGAACACCTCGCCGTGGGCGTGGCGCTCAACTCCGAGGACGCGAACGAGGGCGTGTCGGCGTTCCTGGAGAAGCGCGAGCCCAAGTGGCAGGGGCGCTGACCCGGATGGCCACCGAACCGCGGAGCCCGGCCGCCGGGCTCCAGGGCTCGCGCTGCTCCGGCTGCGCGGTGACGGTCTGTCCCCCGGACGACGCGTGCCCGCGCTGCGGGGGACCGGCACGGCCGGTGGTCCTGGAGGGCGCGGGCACGCTGTGGACCTGGACGGTGCAGCGCTACGCCCCCAAGTCGCCGCCCTATGAGGCCCCGCCCGGCGGCTTCGCCCCGTTCGCGGTCGGCTATGTCGAGCTGCCGGAGAACGTACGGGTGGCCGCCGTCCTCGACGTCGACGACCTGGACGATCTCCGCATCGGCATGCCCCTCACCGTGACCCCGGGGTCCGGTGTGCCACGGGCCAGGCCCACGACCCCCGAACGGGAGGGTTCATGAGCAGCGAGGTCCTGATCTGCGGTGCCGGCCGCACCCCGTTCGGCCGGTCGGAGACGACCGGCCGGCAGCTCGCCGTCGGCGCGGTGAATGCCGCGCTGGCGGACGCCGGGATCCCGTGGTCGCGGGTGCGCGCCGCGTTCGGTGGCAGCGACAGCGCGGGTCTCGCCGATACCCTGGTGGGCCAGCTCGGCCTGACCGGACTGCCGTTCGTCAACGTCAAGAACGGCTGTGCCACCGGCGGCAGCGCGCTGATCTCCGCCGTGAACGCGATCCGCTCCGGTATGGCGGACGTCGTCCTCGCCGTCGGCTTCGACAAACACCCGCGCGGTGCCTTCGACCCGAGGCCCGAGGACTGGGGGCTGGGCGCCGAGTACGGCAGCGACGGGCTGATGGTGACCACCCAGTTCTTCGGCATGAAGATCCAGCGCTACATGCACGACCACGGCATCACCCCGCACACCCTCGCCCTGGTTGCCGAGAAGGCGTACCGCAACGGCGTCCTGACCCCCGAGGCATGGCGGCGCAAACCGCTGTCCGCCGATGAGATCCTGGAATCGGGCATGGTCAGCGATCCGCTGACCCGCTATATGTTCTGCTCCCCGGGGGCGGGCGCGGCCGCGCTGGTGCTCTGCTCGCCCGAGGCCGCCCGCACCATGGACGGCTCGCCGGTCACCTTGCGCTCGGCGGCCGTACGCACCCGGCGCTTCGGCTCGTTCGAGGTGTTCAGCCCGTGGATCCCCGGGGGCGAGCTGACCAGTGTCAGCCGCGACGCCTCGGCCGCCGCCTTCGAGGAGGCGGGGGTCGGTCCCGGCGAGGTCGACGTCTGCCAGCTCCAGGACACCGAGAGCGGCGCCGAGGTCATGCACATGGCCGAGTGCGGGTTCTGTGTGGACGGCGAGCAGGAGCGGCTGATCGCCTCCGGGGCCACCGAGATCGGCGGAACGCTGCCGGTCAACACCGACGGCGGCTGCATCGCCAACGGCGAACCCATCGGCGCCTCGGGACTGCGCCAGGTCTACGAGGTCGTCCAGCAACTGCGCGGACGCGCCGGAGAACGCCAGGTCCCGAGCCGTCCCAGGGTCGGCTTCACCCATGTGTACGGCGCCCCCGGTGTGAGTGCCTGCACGGTGCTCTCCCGCTGAGCGCCCCCGAACATTCCGCCGAACGGAGGTGGCAGAAGAGATGAGCGGTGTCCCGGAACCCGAGGAGTTCCGCGCCCGGGCCCGCCGGTGGCTCACCGGTGCGGCCCGGCCCCGCCCCGACGACGGGGAGTGGGGCAGCGGCTCCGACTCCGTCGCGGTGTTCGACAACTGGACCGAGGAGCAGGAACGCGAACACACCGCCCGCGTCCAGGAGTGGGAACGCACCCGCTACGACCAGGGCTGGTCCGCGTTCAACTGGCCGCAGGACTACGGCGGGCGCGACCTGCCCGCGTACTACGAGCAGCTCTACCGCGCCGAAGAGGCCGTCTTCGACGTACCCCACCGGCCCGAGATCTTCCCCGTGACGCAGGCGCTCGTCGCCCCGGCCATCGGCATCTGGGGCACCGAGGAGCAGAAGCGGCGCTGGCTGCGTCCCATGCTGCGCACCGACGAACTGGCCTGCCAGCTGTTTTCGGAGACCGAGGCCGGCTCCGACCTCGCCGCGGTGCGCACCAGGGCGGTACGCGAGGGCGACAGTTGGGTGCTGACCGGGCACAAGGTATGGACTTCGGGAGCCCGCGTCGCCACCTGGGGCGTCGCGGTGTGCCGCACCGATCCGGACGTCCGCAAACACGCCGGGATCACCGTCTTCCTGGTGCGCATGGACGCGCCGGGCGTCACCGTACGGCCGATCCGGCAGATGACCGGCGGCACCAGCTTCAACGAGGTCTACCTCGACGACGTGCGGGTGCCCGACACCGACCGGCTCGGGCCGGTCGGCGAGGGCTGGCGGGTCACGCTCAGCGTGCTGGCCGCCGAACGGCTCGACTCCGGCAGCCTCGGCCTCGACAACGCCGACCGGGCCTTGGACCTCGCCGCGAACCTGCCGCGCCCCCTCACCGGCGGCGAACAGCAGCGGGCCGCCGACCTCCACATCCGCACCCTCGTCCAGCGGCTCATCGGACTGCGGGTGACCGCCGCCCTCGTCGCCGGGCGCGAACCCGGCGCGGAAGCCTCGGTCGGCAAGCTGTACGCAACCGAGACCATGCGCCGCACCAGCGACCTGGTGTCCGAGCTGCTGGGGCCGAGCCTCGTGGCGGACACGGGGGAGTGGGGCACCTACGCCTGGACGGAGCATCTGCTCGGCGCCCCCGGCTACAGCATCGCGGGTGGCACCGACGAGATCCAGCGCACCATCCTCGCCGAACGCGTCCTCGGCCTGCCCAAGGAGCCCGTCCGATGAGCACAACCACGCAAGCGCCGGAGCTGGCCGCCCGGGTCCGCGACCGGCTCGCCCGCCACCACCCGGGCGCGGCCATCGGCGAGCTGACAGTGCTGCCGGGCGGCCACTCCGGGCTGACGTACTCGGTCACGGCGGGGGACGCCCGATACGTCGTCAAGGCGGTGCCGCCCGGGCAGCGGGCCGTCGGACGCAACGACGTCCTGCGCCAGGCCCGGGTACTGGGCGCGCTGGCCGGGTCCACGGTGCCGGTACCGGGCGTCGTGGCCGTCGACGAAACCCAGCCCGCCTGGTTCGCCATGGACTTCGCGGCCGGGGAGGCCGTCGAGCCGGTCCTCGACGAGCACGAGGTGCCCGCCGCGACGGCCCGCGCCCGGATGCTGGAGATCGCCTCCGTCCTGCGACGGCTCCACACCACCGATGTCGGAGCACCCGGGCTCGACGCGCCCGCACCGCTCGACCCCTCGGGCGAGCTGGAGCGATGGAGCCGCACCCTGCGGGCCGTTCCCAACGAACTGCGGCCCGGCGGGGAGGAGCTGCTGGTACGTCTCGCCGATGGCGTACCCGGCGCCCTCCCGCCGGTGCTGCTGCACGGGGACTTCCGGCTCGGCAACGTACTGTGTGTGGACGAGCGGGCCGTGGCCGTCGTGGACTGGGAGATCTGGAGCGTCGGCGACCCGCGCATCGACCTCGGCTGGTTCCTGCTCTTCGCCGACCACCGCAACTTTCCCCGCCTGGGACACCCCGTGCCCGGCCTGCCCGGCGAGACCGACCTCCTGGACGCCTACCGTGACGGCCGGCCCGCCCTGCCCGCGATGGACTGGTTCCGGGCGCTCGGCCGCATGAAGATGGCCGCGATCATGGGCCACAACCTGCGCCGCCACCGCGAGGGCAAGCACCACGACCCGGACCAGGAGCGCCTGCCGCCCACCATCGCCGCGATGATCCGCACCGCGCGCGACATCCTCGGCTGATCGGCCCCATTGAACAGGAGCAAGCGTGGATTTCGCATTCTCGCCACGCGCGAGTGAACTCCAGGACCGCATACGGTCGTTCATGGAGGAGCACGTTTTTCCGGCGGAAGCGGTCTACGACCGGCAGCTGGCCGAAGCGGACGACCCGCACGCCCTGCCGCCGGTCATGGCCGGGCTGAAGGAGAAGGCCCGTGCCGAGGGGTTGTGGAACCTCTTCATGGCGCACGGCGACTGGGGCGCGGGGCTCAGCAACCTCGAATACGCGCCGCTCATGGAACTGGCCGGGCGCTCCATCATCGGCCCCGAGGTGTTCAACTGCTCGGCGCCCGACACCGGCAACATGGAACTCCTCGCGCTGTACGGCACCCCCGAGCAGCAGGACCGCTGGCTGCGCCCCCTGCTCGACGCGGAGATCCGCTCGTGCTTCGCCATGACCGAGCCGGAAGTCGCCAGTTCCGACGCCCGCAACATCCGCACCCGCATCACCCGCGACGGTGACGCTTACGTCGTCAACGGCCGCAAGTGGTACACCTCCGGGATCCTCGACCCCGACTGCGAGCTCATCATCCTGATGGGCAAGACGGACCCGGAGGCGCCCACCTACCGACAGCAGAGCATGCTGCTCATCCCCCGGGACACCCCGGGCATCACGATCCTGCGCGACCTGCCGATGTTCGGCTACACCGATCGGCTCGGACACGGCGATGTGCTCTTCGAAGACGTCCGCGTACCGGCCGCGAACATCCTCGGCGGCGAGGGCGAGGGCTTCGCGCTCGCCCAGGGACGGCTCGGCCCGGGCCGGATGCACTACGCGATGCGCGCCGTGGGATTCGCCGAGCGCGCCCTCCAGCTGATGTGCGAGCGCGTCACCACACGCACCGCCTTCGGCGGGCCCCTCGCCGACCGGGGCGTGGTCCGGGAGTGGATCGCCCGCAGCCGCATCGAGATCGAGCAGCTGCGTCTCCTCGTCCTCAAGTCCGCCTGGCTGATGGACACCGTCGGCAACGCCGCCGCCCGCATGGAGGTCGCCGCCATCAAGGTCGCGGCGCTGGAGGTCGCCCACAAGGTGGTCGACCGCGCGGTGCAGGCGCACGGTGCGGCGGGCGTCAGCGACGACACCGTACTGGCCCGGCTGTACGCCATCACGCGCGCGCTGCGCATCGCCGACGGCCCCGACGAGGTGCATCTGCGGACGGTGGCCCGCCTGGAACTCGCGGAATACACGAAGAAGACCGACACGAAGAAGACCGACACGAAGAAGACCGGCACAACGACGGGAGCGGCGTGAGCGCCAACAGCCTCGACGGCAAGGTGGCCGTCATCACCGGCGGATCCCGCGGCATCGGCCTCGGCATCGCCACCGCCTACCGGACGGCCGGCGCCCACGTGGTGCTCGCGGCCCGCAAACCGGCCGGACTCGCCGAGGCACGCGAGGAGTTGCTGCGCGTCAAGGGCGACGGCGACGTCCACACCGTGGTGGCCAACGCCGGTGAACCGGAGCAGGCCGAGACCTGCGTCGAGGAGACCATGGCCCGCTTCGGCCGCCTCGACGTCCTCGTCAACAACGCGGCGACCAACCCGTACCACGGCGATCTGCTCGACCTGGATTTGTCGCGCGCGGAGAAGACCGTCCGTGTCAACCAGTACGGCATGATCGCCTGGACCCGGTACGCCTGGCGGGCCTGGATGGCCGAGCACGGGGGAGCGGTGGTCAACATCTCCTCCGTCGGCGGACTCGTCGTCGATCCGCACATCGGCTACTACAACGCCACCAAGGCCGCCATGCTGCACATGACCCGGCAGCTCGCCTACGAACTCGGGCCGCGCGCCCGCGTCAACGCCATCGCCCCCGGGCTGATCAAGACGGAACTGGCGCGGGCGGTATGGGAGGTACGCGAACCGATCCTCACCGCCAAACTGCCGCTGCGGCGCCTCGGCACCGTGGAGGACGTGGCCCACGCGGCACTGTTCCTGGCCTCCGACGCCTCCTCGTGGATGACCGGCCAGACCCTGGTGCTCGACGGCGGCGCGACCGCCCTGCCGATCGGGGTGGAGGGATGAGCGCGCCACGGCCCGCCGCGGAGCTGTTCTCCCTCCAGGGCAGGACCGCCCTGGTCACCGGAGCCTCCGCCGGGCTCGGCGCACGCTTCGCCGCGGTCCTCGCACAGGCCGGCGCCACCGTGTTCGCCGCCGCCCGGCGCATCGACCGGCTGAAGGAACTCGCCGACGGAGGCGACCGCATCCACCCCATCGCGTGCGACGTCTCGCTGGACTGGGACCGGACGCGGCTCGTCGAGACCGCGCTGGACGCCACCGGCCGCATCGACATCCTGGTCAACAACGCCGCCACGTCCGGGGAGACCCGTGCCGAGGACGAATCCCCGGACGCCTTCGCCGACGTCCTCGGCGTCAACCTCACCGCCCCCTTCCACCTGGCACGGCTCGTGGCCGAGGCGCCCGAGGCGGAGGGCGCGCCGGGCCGGAGCGTCATCAATGTCTCCTCCATCCTCGGCCTGGTCACCGCCGCCCCGCTCGGCGGTGCGAGCTACTCCGCCTCCAAGGCCGGACTGATCGGGCTGACCCGGGAGCTGGCCGGACAGTGGGGCGCGAGTGGTACCCGTGTCAACGCGCTCGCCCCCGGCTGGTTTCGCACCGAGATGACCGCGGACCTCTTCGGCGACGAGCGCTCCGCCCGCTGGGTCGAGCGCAACACCCTGCTGCGGCGCGGCGGCGAAGGCCATGAACTCGACGGCGCGCTGCTCTTCCTCGCCTCGGACGCCTCCTCCTACTGCACCGGACAGGTCCTGACCGTCGACGGCGGATGGACCGCGCGATGAGCGTCGGCATCGACATCGACGACGGTCTGGCCCACCTCACCCTGCGCCGCGGCGAGGCGGGCAACGCCATCGGCCTGGACATGGCACGCGGACTGCTGGACGCGGCACGGACCTGCGCCGCGGAGGGCGTACGGGCGGTACTGCTGACCGGCGAGGGCAAGTCCTTCTGCGTCGGCGGCGACCTCAGGGAGTTCTCCCGGCTCTCCGGTGAGGCACTGGAGAAGCACCTCACCGCGGTGACCGACCTGCTCCATGACGCGCTGCGCACGTTCGCGGCGAGCGACGCGCCCGTGGTGGCCGCCGTACAGGGCGCCGTCGCGGGCGCGGGGCTCGGCCTGGCCGCGTCCGCCGATGTGACGCTCGCCGCCGACACCGCGTCCTTCACCGCCGCGTACACCGGCATCGGCTACACGCCGGACGCCGGTGTCAGCTGGTTCCTGCCCCGTCTGATCGGCCCCAAGCGGGCCCTGGACCTGCTGCTGACCAACCGCCGCGTCACGGCGGCCGAAGCCGCGGGCATCGGCCTGGTGAGCCGGGTCGTCACCCCCGGCGAGCTGACCGAAGAGGCCGCGCGCACGGCCGAGGCGCTGCGCCGCGGGCCCACCGCCGCGTTCGGCGCCATCCGCCGGCTCGTCGCCGCCGGGCTGACCGCCGACCTCGGCGCGCACCTGGACCGGGAAGCCCACACGATCGCCGCCGCGGCCACCTCCGCCGCGGGCCGGGAGGGCGTCGCCGCCTTCCTCGGCAAGCGGGCGCCCGACTTCACGCGCGCCGCCCCCAGCGCCTGAACCCTCTACCCCGAACCATGGAGTCCGTCATGTCCGAAGCCTTCATCGTCGGAGCCGTCCGCACCCCCGTCGGCCGCCGCAAGGGCGCGCTCAGCGGTGTGCACCCCGCCGACCTCGGCGCCCATGTGCTGCGTGTTCTGCTGGAGCGTACCGGCGCCGACCCGGATGCCGTCGACGACGTGTACTTCGGGTGCGTCGGCCAGATCGGCGCCCAGACCGGCAACGTCGCCCGCACCGCATGGCTGTCCGCGGGGCTGCCGCAGCACGTGCCCGGCACCACCATCGACCGCCAGTGCGGTTCCTCCCAGCAGGCCGTGCACTTCGCGGCCCAGGCGGTCGGCTCCGGTGCCGCCGACCTGGTGGTCGCCGGCGGGGTGGAGGTGATGAGCCTGGTGCCCATTGCCAGCCCCATGTACGTCGGAGAACAGGCGGGCCTCGGCAGCCCGTACGCGGGGGACGGCTGGCGCGAGAACTTCGGCGACCAGGAGGTGTCACAGTTCCGCGGCGCCGAACTGATCGCGGAAAAGTGGGGCATCTCCCGGGCGGACATGGAGGACTTCGCGCTCACCAGCCACCAGCGGGCCCTCGCCGCCCAGGCAGGCGGTGTCTTCGACGACGAGATCAGCCCGGCCTTCGGACTGACCGCCGACGAGGGCCCGCGTGCCGACAGCACTCTGGAGAAGATGGCCGGTCTGAAGACCCTCACCGAGGACGGCCGACTGACCGCCGCCGTCTCCAGCCAGATCAGCGACGGCGCCGCCGCCCTCTTGATCGCCTCCGAGGAGGCGGTGCGCCGCCACGGTCTGACCCCGCTCGCACGCGTGCACACCATGGCCGTCGTCGGCTCCGATCCGATCCACATGCTGACCGGCCCGATCCCCGCCACCGAGAAGGTTCTCGGCAAGGCCGGGCTCTCGGTCGAGGACATCGACCTGGTGGAGATCAACGAGGCCTTCGCCTCGGTCGTCCTCGCCTGGCAGAAGGAAATCGGCCCCGCCCCGGAGCGGGTCAACGCCTTCGGCGGCGCCATCGCGCTCGGACATCCGCTCGGCGCCACCGGCGCCCGGCTCATGACCACGCTCGTCCACCAACTGCGCAGGACCGAAGGACGCTATGGCCTGCAGACGATGTGCGAGGGCGGCGGCATGGCGAACGCGACCGTGCTGGAGCGCGTCTGAGCACGTTCGTGCCGGTTCTTCCAGCCGATTGGCAACTGAGTTCAGGTTGGGGCTACTCTCAGGTACGGACGATAGGCGGGCTGCAGCCAGGAGACGAGTGATGGCGACGAGGATCGTTGAACCGGAAGCAGGACCGAGGTCCAAGCGAGCTGCCATTCTGGCGGCCGCCGTCGACCGCTTCGGCGAGACGGGCTTCGAGGCCACCAAGTGGTCCACCGTGGCGGAGCGGGTCGGGATCGGGCAGACGGCGCTGTACCACTACTTCGAGTCCAAGACCCACTGTCTGCTCACCATCATGCGGTTGGAGCTCCAGCGTTCCCACGACAAGTTCACGGAGGCGACCGCGGACGTCACGGACCCGGTCGAGGCCCTGCGGGCGGCCGTGCGCGCGGCGTATGACGTCTCCGACCACGAGGTTCTGCAGATGCGTATCCTGCACAACCACATGGACCTGCTCTCCGGCCCGCGCAAGTCCAAGCGGGAGGAGGCCGAGCGCGTCGAGGCCCGCCGGCTGGTCCAACTCGTCGAGCGGGACTGGACGAACCTGCTGGTCCGGGGCATGTCCCAGGGCGCCTTCCCGCTCCGGGACGCACAGCTGCTGGGTGCGGGCGTGCTCGGCCTGATCGTCAGCGTCTGGCGGTGGTACCGGCCGTCGGGGCCGACGCCACTGTCCGATATCAGCGAGCTGATCGAGGGCGCCTGCGTGCGGATGGTCGCCTCGTGACGGCCTGAGCGAATCCGCTTTCTGCGGCCCCCGGCGGACCATCCGCCGGGGGCCGTTTTCGGGTCCGTACAGGCTCTTGTCAGCCGTGTTTCACCGGGATTACCATCCAGAATGAATTGAACTGAACTCAGGTTGATCTGGGGAGTCGAGAAGGTCCCGGATCCCGGGGCGCTCGTCCCGCCAATCGAAAGGTCCCCCTCATGGCGTTGCGCGCGTATTTCGCCGGTATGGACAGCCGGCATCCGGAACAGACGCTCGAACTGCTGGAACCCGATTTCCGGTTCCTCATAGCCCTGCCGGGCAAGGAGGTCACCGGCACCTCCAGGGAAGACTTCGCCGCGTACATCGGCGGCCGAAACCCCGTGGACCGGACGCACGAGATCCTGCGCCACAGCCGGGACGGCGACCTGGAGACCGTGTACGGAGTCGTGACCGAGAGCGGGCGGTACATGGGCTCCTTCCACTCGGGCGCGGTGCTCTCGCCCGGCGGACTCATAGCACGCTACCAGGCCTTTTTCACCACCTCCTTCCAACTGATCGACTGGGCCGAGGACAGGAGCCGGGCATGACGGGCGCCCCGGCGGCGGCCCCGTTCCTCACCGCGTGGTTCGAGATCCTCGACGGGGACGAGCCGTCCCGGATCCTCGACCTGATCAGCGACGACTTCTCGCTGTCCATCCTGTTCTCCACCGGCGGCGGCGACGCCACCGACTTCGCCGGAGGCCGCGCCGCCCTGGTCGGCTACCTGGAACAGCGCGAGAAGGGCACCCGCACCCACCACCGGCTCGCGGCGACCACGCTCGGGAGGGACGAATTCTTCCTGGGCGAGGTACGGCGCGCGGGCGTCCCCGAGGCGAGCTTCGTCGCCGCCGGGCGAGTGAACGGCGAAGGCCGGCTGCAGCGCCTGCTGATCGGGCGCTCGTCCGAGATCCGCTTCACCTGACCACGCATGCCTCACCCAACGACCGCGTTCATGGAAGCGACCACGTGCGGAGGACCGTCATGTACAACCTCGTCCTGCTGGCAGCCCGGCCCCCGGAGTGGACACACGAGCAGTTCATCAAGTGGTGGCGCGGCGACCACGCGGAGCTGACCTGCCACCTGCCCGGACTGCGCAGCTGGCGGCACACCGAGATCGACGCCGCCCTGGAGCCGCGCTCCGAGGGCTGGGACGGCATCTCCGTCCTCGGCTTCGACTCCCCCGAGGACCTGAAGAAGGCCCTCGCGAGTCCCGAATGGGCCGCAGCCGTCGCCCAGGTGGGCGACATGAAGGGCCGCCGTATCGCGGTCATGGGGCACGAGGCGGAGCTGTTCGCCGCCTGAGGAGGGGACGAGATGCGACAGGTAGTGCGGGAGTTCCAACAGCAGGTCGCCGAGGGCGACTTCGTTGCCGTCATCGACGACACGGGCAGTCATACGGCCCGGCAGCTCCTCGACGAGGCCGTACGGCTGGCCGGGGCACTGTCCGCAGGCACGGCCGACGGAGCCGTCGGCACCGTCCTGATCCAGGCGGACAACTCATGGCGCACCGTCGCCGCCACCCTGGCCGCGGGGCTCAGCGGCGGGGACGGCGGGGTCATCGCGCTGGTCAACCGGCACACCACCCGGGCCGAATTCGCCGCCGCCTGGGAGGACATCCGCCCCGACGCCGTCATCGCCGAGCCCTCGGCGATCGACGAGTGGGCGGTGTCGACACTGCTGCCGGGCCCGGCGCGGACCGTGCTCGACGGCTGGACATGCCTGGCCACACCGGACAAACGTGCGGTGTCCCGGTGGTCGGGTGGCGTCCTGATCGGCCTGACCTCCGGGTCGACCGGACGGCCCAAAGGCGTCGTACAGTCCGAGGAGGCCCTGCGCTATGCCGCCGCGACCACCATCGCCGTCAACGGCCTGGCGCCGGGCGAGGCCGTCGCCGCGATCGTCCCGCTGTCGTCGACGGCCGCGTACTGCTTCGGCGTCTATCTCTCGCTGCTGCTGCGCGGGCCGCTCGTCATGACGGGGAAGTGGGACAGGGCTCTCGCGCTGCGGCGGATGGCCGACGCCGGTGTCCGCTGGACCATGTGCGTACCGACCATGGCGCTGCAGATGGGCGACGAGGCGGCCGGCTCCGCAATCCTCAGGGGTGTCCGGTCGATCACCGTTGGCGGCGGGCCCATGGACCGCGTGGCCCTGGCCCGGGCCGAGCAGTCGCTCGGAACAAAGATCCTGCGGGTCTTCGGCATGTCCGAATGCCTCGGCCACACCTCACCGAGTCCCGGCGATCCCGAGGAGATCCGGCTCGGCAGAGACGGCCGCCCCTTCCCGGGCACGGACGTGCGCGCGCTCACCCCCGACGGCCAGGTGGCCGGCCCAGGTGTGACCGGCCGGGCGCAGGTGCGCGGTCCGTCCCTCTTCCTCGGCTATGCCGGCGACGGGAGGGCCGTTCCCCCGGACCTGACGGAGGACGGGTATCTGCCCACCGGCGATCTGCTGACCACCCACGAGGACGGCACCCTCACCATCATGGGACGCGAGAAGGACATCATCATCCGCGGCGGCCGCAACATCGGCATCACCGAGATCGAGCGCGCGGTCGCAGGCCACCCGCGTGTGGCCCGGGCCTGCGTGGTGCCGGTCCCCGACGACGTCCTCGGCGAACGCGTGGCACTGCTCGTCGTCACCACGGACGGCCGGCCCGTCGACCTGGCCGAGATGACCGGCCACCTGGAGAGCATCGGACTGTCCAAGACCAAATGGCCCGAATACGTGTACGGTACCGACGAGTTGCCCCAGACGAAGGTCGGCAAGCTCGACCGGGGCGGGGCCCGGGACCTGGCCGTCACGCTGCGTGCCCGCGAGGCCGACCGGCCCTGAGAGGGGCGCATCCGTGAGCGTCTGCCGACGCGGCACGCCATCCGGCGTGATCCGGGCAGGACATCGACGAGGAGGATCATGACAGCGCGGTTCGACCAGGGCCCGTGGGCGGCGGCCGGAATCCAGACCGTACAGCCCGGGGTGCACCGCGTGCCCCTGCCGCTGCCCAATGACGGCCTGCACGCCGTGAACGTCTACCTCCTGGAGGACCTGGACGACGACGGCGGCATCGTCATGATCGACGGCGGCTGGGCGATCCCCGAGGCCCGCAAGGCGCTCGAAGAGGCGCTGGCCGCCATCGACCGCGACCCCGGCGACATCAGCCACATCCTGGTCACCCACATCCATCGCGACCACTACACCCACGCCGTGGAACTGCGCAGGCTGCTGGGCTCACGCGTCTACCTCGGCTCGGGGGAACGCCCGGGACTGGAGATGCTCGACCGGCTGCGCAGCGACCAGCCCGTCGGCTCGCTGCGCACGCTGCGCGAGGCGGGAGCCGGGGAACTCGCCGACCACATCGAGGCGATGGACCACGGCGGCTACGACCCCACTGTGTGGGAGGCCCCCGATCGCTGGCTCGGTGCCGAAACCCTCCGCTTCGGCGACCGCGCGCTGCGTGTCGTCCCCACCCCGGGGCACACCAAGGGCCATGTGGTCTTCCTGGACGAGCAGCGCGGACTGCTGTTCTCCGGGGACCACGTCCTGCCGCACATCACCCCCTCCATCGGCTTCGAACTGGCCGAACCGGGTGGCCGTCCGCTCGCCGACTACCTGGACTCGCTGCGGCTGATGACCCGCTACGCCGACGCCCACCTGCTGCCCGCCCACGGGCCGGTCACCGACAGCGCCCACACCCGGGTCGCCGAACTGCTCGCCCACCACGACGACCGGCTGGCCGGGAGCCTGGCCGCGCTGGGCGAGGACACCCTCGACGCCCACGCGGTGGCGCGGGGGCTCGCCTGGACGCGCCGTGCGGTGCCGTTCGGGAGCCTGAGTGCCTTCAACCAGATGCTCGCGGTCAACGAGACCGCCGCGCACCTGGACGTCCTCGTGCTCCGCGGGCAGGTGACGGTGGCGTTCGCCGACGGCGTGAACCGGTACACGCGCGTGCGGTGATGAGCCCAGTCAGCGGGCACGCGGTCAGTGGGTGCGCAAGCCCTGCTTCACCTTGTCGAAGATGGGGCGGTAAGTGCCCCATTGCTCGTCGGGCGCCGAGAGGTAGACGTCGTACTCCTTGCCGCCCTCCCGCCCGAAGCCGAGGTCGATGGCGCGGAACGTGCGCACTCTGCCGACGAACGTGCACTCCCAGATCGCCGCGGGCTGTCCCCGGAAGGTGGTGCGGTCCAGGCGCAGTCGGCGGACCACGTCGTAGTTCTTCTTCGTGTTCGCCTCGATGTCCCGGAAGTGCGCCACGGGTGTCGGACCGGCGGGGTCCACCATGCCGATAGTGATCTCGACCAGGCCGGAGGGGTCGATGTACTTGACTCCGTCGTTCGTTCGGCCGCTCAGCTTCCACCTGTTCGGTACGGGGAAGGAGACGCCGAGCTTCTTCTCCTCCACCAGGTGGTAGCCGCGGGGTACGGGCGGGGGAGCGGTGGCAGGGGCCTTCGCCTTGTCACCGTCCCGCTGCCCGCCGTCGTCCGGCCACAGGGAGAAGGCACCGGCCGCGGCCACCGTCGTGAGCGCCACCGCCACGGCGCTCCACATGACGCGGTGCCGCTGACGACGGCTGCCGCCGGTGCGCCCAGGAGTGGCCACTGCCCCGGCCGGCGGCGGAGCGGCGGGCGTGTCGGGGGCTTCCTGCCGGGGGGCCCGGGCCCGGGTCGGCGCCTCCGCCGCCACGGCCCGCAGCTCCCGCTCCGTCTCCTCCGCCGACGGCCGCTCGTCGGGCTCCTTGGCCAGCAGCGCCTCGATCAGCGGTGCCAGCGGTCCGGCGTGCCGCATGGGCGGCAGCGGGTCGACGGCGTTGGCGTAGGCCGTCTCGATCGCCGTGTCCCGCCGGAACGGCGGCTGCCCTTCCACCGCTTGGTAGAGCGTCGCGCCCAGCGCCCAGAGGTCCGAGAAGGGGCCGGGCTTGCGGCCCCTGACGCGCTCCGGCGCCATGTACTCGATGGAGCCGATCATCTCGCCGGTCCGGGTCAGCGTCGACGTTCCGCTGGTCACCGCGATGCCGAAGTCGGTGAGGACGATCCTGTCGTCGGCGTCGCTGAGCAGCACATTGCCGGGCTTGACGTCCCGGTGCAGCACCCCGGCCGCGTGCGCGGCCCGGAGCGCGGCGACCATGCCCCGGCCGATCCGCGCCGCCTCCTGGGGCGGGACGGTACCGCGCTCCTTGAGCAGCGCGCCGAGGGTGGTGGACGGCACGTACTCCATGACGATGCACGGCAGCCCCTCGTCGTCGTCCACGACGTCATGGACGACGACCACGTTGGGGTGGGTGATGCGGGCGGCGCTCCGCGCCTCGCGGCGGGTGCGCTCGTACAGCGTGGCGAGTTCGTCGTCGGAGAGATGGCGCGGAGCGTGGATCCGTTTGAGCGCCACCTGGCGGCCCAGAACATCGTCCTCGGCCCGCCACACCGTCCCCATGCCACCGCTGCCGATCCGCTCGGTCAGCCGGTACCGCCTGGCGACCAGCCGCCCCTTGTCCGACACCGCATCCCTCTTCGTTCCGCCCTGCCCGTGCTCGTTGTGCCTCGATACGATAACCGGCGCGAGTGCGCCTGCCCCTGGGGCCCTCCCCGCGTGGCGAGTACTGTCCGCGCATGGCGATGATGACTCCGGCAGACGGCCAGTGGCTTGGCCGTGTCCTGCAGTTCGCCGGGCTGACCTGGACGTACCCGGCCTATGAGGACCTTTTCGTGCGCAACGGCTGGCATCTGTCCGGGCCCGGCGGCGAGCCCGTCATCCCGGAGATGGAGACTTGGCCCCCGCCCGGCGAGGAAGGGGAGGGACAGGACCAGGGCTGGCACCTGTGGCTCGGCAACCATCCCGGCTGCGAGGAGGGAGGGGCGGAGGTGACGTGTGCCCACCCCGGATGCCTGGAGGACCGTGGCGTGCTGATGCCCCTGGCGTACGGCGCGTTCGAGGTGACCGACCTGGAGGGGGAGCCGCTGCCCCCGGAGGAGGTCTGGGAGTTCGACGCGTTCACCGGATGGCGGTGGCAGCCGGAGGCCACCGAGGACGACTGGGCATCCGGCTTCCGGGCGGCCGAGGAACTACTGCGCGCGCGGCTGGGCGAACCGGTGCCGCGGCCGCCGGACGAGGCGCTGGAAGCCGAGCGGGGCGTGGTCTGGGAGTACGGCGATTCCACGGTGACCCTCTTCGAAGGCGCTGAGCTGCTGCATTACGGCGAGTACGACTGGATCTGCGTCGATGTGAGCCCCCGGGGCACACCGTGAGCCGCAGGCGCCGACGCACACGGTAAACGGCTCCTCACCCTCGATCACGGTCGAACTTGGGTGCGATCAGCGCCCGGGCGTTCGGGGAGACGGCGTCCGGAACGATGGTGCAGCACCAACCCGCACCGCGTGTCGACGGGTTGAGACCTGTCCGGGCGGCCCCGGGTGGGGCAGGCTGGCTCCGCCGGTCCTCCGGGGCCGGCCGGGATGAGGACGAAGGGGCGTGGGGACGTTGAGAGGGCAAGCCGTGGAGGGCGCGCACAGATTCGGCACCGCCGACGAGAACGGCCGCTGATGGCGGGCGGTGAGCGGGCCGGTTTATGGGGCCGCCTGGTGGCTGCGTTACGCGGGCGCGAGCCCGGGCGCTCCACGGAGGAGGGGGAGGTCTGGATGTACACCCCGCCCGGCGTCCCGGCAGGATGCCGGCAGCTGCGGGTGAGCCAGGAGCCGGACGGGGAGGACTTCGCCCGGCTCACCTGGCAGGTGTGCGACACGTGCAGGAGGGGCCTGGTCAGGAAGATCCGGGTCGCCGAGCGATGGCAGCGCCGGGGCTACGGGAGCCGCATGATGATGCGGGCCCTGCGCGACTGCGAGACATACACCTGGACGACCACCAAGCAGTCGGAGTTCGGCGAGAGCTTCTTCGCGGCACTCGCGGCCGCCACCGGCATCGAGTTCGGCCCCGGCTCCCGGGCCTGCGACCACATGCGGGCCGCGCGCGGCGCCACCCGCAGCGAGCCCAGGAGGGAGCCCCCGCAGCCGTACGACAGCCCCGGTGAGCCCCGTTGGTCCCACCGGGACGGGCTGGGCTGAGCTGTGCCCCGGGCTACCTTCCGCCCGCGCCGTCGACCAGGACGTCGCTCGCCGCGTGGCGGACGACGACGCGCCGGGCCTGTTGGGGCGCCTCCTCGGGGGCGGACGGGTGAGGCGGATGGCACGGCACCAGGCTTCGCAGCGCCTGGGAGGGCTCAAGGCCCAGTTCGTCGAGCAGCACCCGGCGGCACTGCTCGAACTGCCGCAGCGCCGCACCCCTGTTGCCGGCGGCCAGATGTGCGGTGATCAGCACGCGGTGCGCGCTCTCCCGCAGGGGTTCCGCGCGGACGGCGGCCAGCCCGGAAGCGACGGCCTCGCCGTGGCGGCCCGCCGCCGTCAGCCGCTCGGTCATCGCCTCCAGGGCGTACAGCCGGAGTTCGTGGTACTGCTCCTGCTCGACCAGCACCCACTCGTTCTCCGACCACTCGGGTAACAGATCGGACGACAGGTCCGCACGCGTCCGGGCGGTGAGGATGTCGTCGCAATGGCACGACATGTCGAGCAGCTGGTGCGCGCGCGTCGCCGCCGCATGAATGTCCACGTCGATGTGTTTGGCGATCGCCAGTTCCTGTGTGGACGCGTCGATGACCTGATGTCCCGTTCGGGTCGCGCGCCACAAAGACGATCTGAGGTTGGCGTTGGCGCGGGACGCCGTAACGTCGGGCCACAGCATTCCGGCCACATACGTTCGGGTGCGCGGCATGTCCTGGAGGGCGAGGAACGCGAGGAGGCGTTGGGCGCTGGAAGAAAGGGGAACCCGTTTGTGATCAACCGATAGCGCGAAGCCTTTGAGCAGCCTCAACGTTATGACGTGGCCTTCTGCGCTCATCGGCCCCCCGGGCGATATCGGCTTCAGTGAAAGATCCCATAAAGATCCCATACCGGCAATCGGGATACTGCCCAGCCATGTTACGAGCAATTCATGATCGTGCGCCCTGCCCTTCGGTAACGGAACGCTAAGTTGCCGGGCATCACCGGGGCGTCGCGGAAACGTCACCCGTCGGATTCGAGTAACTGATCGAGCCAGGCGCGCACACTGGCGAGCACATCGTCGACCGCGCTCACCGCGGTCGGCGGCGCCTGGTGCCGGCCGCCCGTCCGCACAATGCGGGCCCGGAAGCCATCCGGCCTTCCCTCTTCCACCCACACTCGGAGGATCAGGACGCCGGCCTGCTCTGAGTGGATTTCCATGGAAGGAAAATATGCCTATCGGTGTCACCTCGGCGTTGTCGGCGCGTGACCGCCGACGTCATCGTCGTGCGACGGAAACGGGCTGGTGACGCTCGTGTGATGGGTGAATCGCGATTGCGCCACGCCGGGCCCGGCATCCTCGTCGAGGCACGCTTTCGGGCGTCGGTACACGCTTTCGGGTGCGGAGCGCGGGGAGGATTCGCATGGGTGACTTCGGCGTCATCGCCGACGTCTCGACGGTCATCGTGGAGACCCTGACCCAGTCCCTGCGCGGGCTCAGCCAGGTGGAACCGCCGATCGCGGAACTCAACGATCTTTCCGAGACGGTGCAGACACCGCCGCCGAAACTCACCGTGTTCCTTTACGAAATCGCCGAGGACCCGACATCGCGCAACCGGCCACCGGTGCGCTCCCAACCACCCGACCCGCCGGCCACCCGCAAGCCGCCGATGGCTCTGCTGCTGCGCTATCTGATCACCCCCTGGGGCGGCGACCAGGAGACCCAGCACCGGATGCTCGGCCGGGCGATGCAGACGTTCTACGACGATGCGATCCTGGACGGCACACAGCTGTCCGGCAGCCTGGCGGCGAGCACCGACTCGCTGCACCTCAGCCTCACCCCGCTCACCCTGGACCAGAAATCCTGGGTCTGGTACGCGATCCAGAAGCCGTACCGGCTGTCGCTGAACTACGAGGTCCGCGTCGTCAACCTGGACTCCGCCATCGAGACGCCGGTCCGCCCGGTGCACAGCCGGGTCATCAGCGGGGCGGCGACGCCATGAGCCGCTTCCAGCCGCTGGAACGCTCCACCCTCCACAGCCCCGCCTGGTTCATCCCGTTCGACGACTACGCCCGGCGGGTGCGCGGTGCCGGGGTGACGGTCCAGCTGGACCGGTTCGAGGACGGCGCCTGGCTGCCGCTGGACGACGCGGCGGTGCGCACGCCCAGCGCCGCCTTCGCCTATCCGGGGCTTGGCCGGTGCGCCGAGCCCTGGGCGGCCCGGCCGCGGCGCCACCGCGCCCGGTTCGCGGCCGCCGGCTACCAACCGCTGTACCCGGCCGACGGGCAGCCGTTCTCGGCCGATCTGGTGGGCGTCGAGTTCCTGGTGCACCCGTACGACGACACCCACCCGCCGGCGGTGGCGGCCGAACCCCGGCTGGTCCGGCTGCTGCCGGGCGTCTCCTTCCCCTATCCGCCGGGTGTGCGCACGGTGCACGGCGCCGTGGTCGACGCGGCCACCGCCGAGCCGATCGCCAATGTGCTGGTGGAGGCCGAGGGGCGGACCGGCCGGGACCTGACGCCATGGCACGAGCGCACCCTGTCCGACGCCACGGGCGCCTTCCGGCTGGCCCTGCGGTGGGAGGGCGAGAAGGCCGGTGAGCACGCCGTCGAGGAGACCTTCCGCCTGCGGGCCACCGAGCGGCCGGGCAGATCCGGATCGCTGGTCGTGCGGCTGCCGCAGGACATCGAGCGCCGGCACGTCATTGAGATCCGCGAGAGTTAAGGAGCCGTCCATGGCGGAGTATCTGAGCCCCGGGGTCTACGTCGAGGAGATCGATGCGGGCCCACGGCCGATCGCGGGGGTGAGCACCAGTACGGCCGGTATGGTCGGCGTCACCCTACGCGGCCCGTACACAGGCAAACCCAAGCTGGTCACCAACTTCCTCGAGTTCCAGAACACGTTCGGTGGCTTCGTCCCCGAGCCGGACCCCCTCATCCGGGACACCTGGGCGGGCGATCCCGCCGAAGGCGGCCGCTGGTGGCTGTTCCCGCTGGCGGTCAAGGGCTTCTTCGACAACGGCGGCCAGCGCCTGTACATCAAGCGGGTCGCCAGCAAGCAGGCGACACCGGCCTCGGGCGTTCTGGGCCACGGCCGGGTGAGCCCGATCGTCGGTGATGCCGCCAAGGGCGCCACCCGCCTGGAGCTTGGCCACCTGATCGGGTTCACCGGCGTCGGCGAGCCGATCAAGATCTTCCGCGGCGACGACCAGCAGGAGATCCTCAGCGCCGGTGTCGCCGCCTACGACGTGACCGCCCACCGGATCGAACTGGACGCCGCGCTGCCCGCGGAGGTCAGGACGGCCCGCGGCGACTACGTGCAGATCGGGACGCGCAGCGACGAACAGACGCTGGAGTTCGCCGCCGTCAGCCCCGGCTCGTGGGGCAGCGGCGTCCAGGTGCGCGTCCAGCCGATGGTCGGGGCCACGCTGCCGGTGCTGCCGGATCCACAGGAGGGCGCGCTGTTCGTCACGCAGCTGGCCACGGACGCCGACGCGGACGACGAGACGGTCGAGGTCACCGCGCGGACCGGGATCGAGCCCGACACCGACGTCTGGGTGCAGATTGGATCCGACCGGTTCCAGGCCCAGGTGGGCCAGCCCGCGGACGGGAAGGTCACGCTGACCCTGCCGTCCGGCACGTCACATGAGGCGTGGCGCAAGGGGCTGATGGTGCGCCGCGTGCGCCGGGGCAACATCTCGGCAGGTCCGAAGCTGAGGGTCGGCGGGGCGAGCCGGCTGTACGAGGGCGCCCTCGTACAGCTCGACAACGGCACCAACCTGACCATCCGCACCGTCCAGTCGGTCGCCGACGATGTCGTCACCCTCGACGACGACGTGCCCGGGACGCTGTACGAAACCGACCGGCTGCACCTGGCCGAGGTACAGGTCGACGCCCGGTTCACCGACCCGTCCGGGGCCGTGGTGTCGGAGACGTACCGCAACCTCCGGCTCACCGGCGACTCCCCGACGAACCTGGTGACCACCCTGGCCGGCCGCTCGAAGCTGGTGCGGGCGACGGCGCTGTCCACCGACCCGCAGAAGTTCCCCCTGCCCGCGGTCGGATCCTGGCTGACCCTGGCGGACGGCGACGACGCCTACGGAAGCCTGAGCGTCGCCGACTTCGTCGGCGAGGACGGCGGCAGCGGCAAGCGCACCGGGATCGCCGCGCTGGAGGACATCGACGAGGTGGCCGTCTGCGCGGTGCCCGGGATGTGGTCGGGGACGGTCGAATCGGCCCTGGTCACCCACTGCGAACTGCTCAAGGACCGGTTCGCGATCCTCGATCCGCAGGACGGCCTGGACACCGAGGGCATCCTGGCCTTCCGCGAGCCGTTCGACACCAAGTACGCGGCGCTGTACCACCCGTGGCTCGTCACCCGCGACCCGTCGACGGGCCGCGACACCGAGGTGCCGCCGTCCGGCCACATGGCCGGGATCTACGCACGCACGGACGTGGAGCGCGGCGTGCACAAGGCACCGGCGAACGCGGTCATCCGGGGCATCCGGCTGACCGACGGCATCGCCCAGGACATCACCAAGCGCCATCAGGACCTGCTCAACCCCAAGGGCATCAACGCGCTGCGGTTCTTCCCCGGGATGGGCCACCGGGTGTGGGGCGCGCGCACGCTCTCCTCGGACAGCTCCTGGAAGTACATCAATGTCCGGCGGCTCTTCCTCTACCTGGAGGAGTCGATCGACGAGGGCACCCAGTGGGTGGTGTTCGAGCCGAACGACGAGGCGCTGTGGGCCCTGGTCCGTCAGACCGTCACCAACTTCCTCACCACCGTCTGGCGCAGCGGCGCGCTCGCCGGGACGACCGCCGACGAGGCGTTCTTCGTCGCCTGCGACCGCACCACGATGACGGAGGACGACCTGGCCAACGGCCGGCTCATCTGCGTCATCGGCGTCGCGCCGGTCTTCCCGGCGGAGTTCGTGATCTTCCGGATCCAGCAGAAGACCCGCGAGACCCAACTCGCCTGAGTGCCCGACCGAGGACCGAGGACTGAAGAGAGGCCACCATGCCGCCCGTTACCAGGGACGATCCGTACGCGTCCTACAACTTCCAGATCATCGTCACCAACGTCAGCGACGACGGGGTCGCGGTGAGCGGGTCCTTCACCGAGGTGAGCGGGCTGGAGCTGGAGGTTCCGCCGATCGAGTACCGCACCGGGAGCGAGGACATCACCGTCCGCAAGATCCCGGGGCTGAAGAAGTTCACCAACCTCACCTTCAAGCGCGGCATCACCGGCCACGTCGGCTTCTGGAACTGGGTCGTCGAAGCGCTCAACGGCAAGGTGCGGCGCACCTCCGGGTCGATCGTGCTGCTGGACGAGAACCGCCAGGAGGCCATGCGCTGGAACTTCGACCGCGGCTGGCCGACCAAATACACCGGCCCGACGCTCAGCGCCACCAAGAACGAGATCGCCATGGAGACCCTGGTCCTGGCGGTCGAGAAGCTGGAGATCGACGCCTGACATGGCCGGCGAAGCGCTTCCCGGCGTATCCCTGACGTCCGCGACCCGTGGTCCCGACACGGAGCCGCTGCGCACCGACGTGGCGGCGTTCCTGGGTCGGCTCCGGCGCGGCCCGGTCGGCACTCCCGTGCGCGTGGAGAGCTGGAACGACGTCGTGGCCGCCTTCGGACCGCCGGACGGCGCCTTCGCCACCCCGTACGCACTGCGCGGCTTCTTCGAGAACGGCGGCCGCACGGCCTGGGTGCTCCGCGTGTCCGGGCCGGCCACCACGGCCCGGGCCCGGTGGGCGGCCGGTCCGCTGAGCGGATTGGCCGCCACGGGCTTCCAGGTGGTCGCGACCAGCCCCGGCGCCTGGGCCAACGGTGCCCGCGTCGCCATCCGCTACCAGTCCAGCACCGTCGCCGGGCCGCCCACCGTGGGCGTACGGGTCATGCTGCCCGGCGAGCCGACCGAGACCTTCCCCGGGCTGCCGCTCGCCGAAGTCGCCGACCGGCTGAACGGGTCCCGCTACATCCGGCTGGTCCCGGACGGGCCACCACCACCGCCGGGATCGACCGGCCCCATCACGATGTCCTGGGACCTGACGCTCGCGGGCGGCACCGACGCGGAGCCCACCCGCGACGCGTACGCGGACGCCGTCACCACCCAGGCCGAACTGCCGGAACCGGCGCTGGTGGCGCTGCCGGACCTCGGCACGGACCTGTCCGGCACCACCCACACCGACGTGGTGCTCGAACTGCTGCGCAGCATCGAGCCGTCGCACGACCGCCTGGCCGTGCTCGACGTACCGCCCCGGCTGTCCTCCGTGGACGAGGTGGCCGGCTGGGCGGACTCCCTGGCGGCCACCGGCGATGCCGGGCTCCTCGGCTGCGTCGCCGTCTACCACCCGCCGCTGCGCGTCCCCGACGGGCACGACCTGCGCATCGTCCCGGCGTCCGGGCACGTCCTGGGCGTCATCGCCCGCCTCGACGGCGAGCGCGGCGCACATCACACGCCCGCGAACGCCGTGATCCTGGAGGCGGTCGACCTCGCCGCCGAGTACCCCGAACCGCAGCAGGTCCGGCTGTTCGACGCGGGTGTCGACCTGCTCCGGTGCACCCGCGGGCGGGGGCTGATGGTGTGGGGCGGGCGCACCCTGTCCGCCGACCCGCGCACCCGCTACATCGCCCACCGCAGGCTGGTGCACCTGCTGGTGCGGGCCATCCGGCGGGCGGCGAGCCCGCTGGTGTTCGACGTCAACTCGCCCGAACTGCGGCTGACCCTGGTGCGGGCGCTGACCTCCGTACTCCTGTCGGCCTTCCGCGCCGGGGCGCTCGCCGGTGACCGGCCCGAGCAGGCGTTCCGGGTGGTGTGCGACGACACCAACAACCCGCCCGAGCAGGACCCGGGGCAGCTGGTCTGCGAGATCGAGGTCGCCCCGGCCGTCCCCATGGAGTTCATCCGGCTCCGTCTCGTACTCGGCCAGGACCGAGACCTGGAGGTAATCGAGGCATGACCCTGGATCCCCTGCCCAAATACCGCTTCCTGGTCACCCTCGACCCCGGCGACGCCTATCTGCCGCCCGCGCAGGCCCTGCTGCTGCCACTGGCCGCGTCCGGCGCGTTCCAGGAGGTCACCGGGCTCGGCGCACAGCTGGAGGTGACGAGCTACCCGGAGGGCGGCCGCAACGACTCGGTCCACCAGCTGCCGCTGCGCCACTCCTGGAACCGGATCACGCTCAAGCGCGGCGTGGTGCGCGACCCGGGGCTGTGGTCCTGGTACCAGGCCGGGCTCGCCGACTCACTCGGCGCCCGCCGCGACGGCGCCGTGATCGTGCTCGGCCCGGACGGGGTGCCCGGCGCGGCGTGGGCCTTCCACGGTGGGCTCGCCGCCAAGTGGAGCGGCCCGGACCTGCACGCGGAGCAGAACGCGATCGCCATCGAGTCGCTGGAGATCGCGCACGAGGGGCTGACGAAGGTCCTGCAGGACGCCGCGGCGGACGCCCTGTCGCGCCTGGGCCGAGGGAGGTGACCGGCGTGCCGAAGGTGACCATTCACCAGCTGGAGGTCCGGTTCCAGGTGGACGGCGACGACGGTGCCGTGTTCACGAAGCTGTTCAACAAGCACATCCAGGCCTGGGCGAAGCTGTACGAGGACCAGTGCGCCCGAGCCCAACGCACCCAGACGGAGCGGAGCTTCGGGGACGGGGAGGGCCTGCAATGAGCGTGACCCCCGTGTCCTTCGCCCGCCAAGGCGCCGCCCGGGCCCGCCTGGAGATCGTCCGCCCGGTGATCGCCGACGAGCGGCAGCGGCGGATCCCGCTGCGGTTCAACCCCACCGACTACAAGCTGAGCAAGAGCAACACGTTCGCCGAGATCACCATCCCCGGCCTGGAGACCCCGCCCCTGCAGTACGTCCGCGGCGGCACGGAAACCCTCACGGTCCAGGCGCTGGTGGACACCTCCGACACCCTGGAGAACGTACGGACCGCCTACGTCAACGCGCTGCGCAACCTGCTGCGGCCCGACAGCCGCGAACACGCGCCACCTGTCGTCCGCTTCGTCTGGGACGAGGAGGTCTTCACCGGCGTCGTGGAGAAGCTGGACGTCAACTACCAGCTGTTCCGGCCGGACGGGGTGCCGCTGCGCGCCATGCTGGACCTCTCGCTCAAGGAGTTCCGTACGGCCGCCGTGCAGGTCGCCGAGACACCGCGCTCCTCGCCCACGGTGGAGAAGAGCTATGTGGTGCGCCGCGGCGACACGCTCAGCTCCATCTCCGCCGCGCTGTACCGGCGGCCCGACGCCTGGCGGGAGCTGGCGCGCGCCAACGGCATCAGCGATCCACGCGACCTACGGCCGGGCCGGGTGCTGACCGTGCCCCGGCTGCCGTGAGGAGGCCCGATGAGCACCCCCGCACCCGAGGTGGCCCCGCCCGACCGGTACGCGCCGGAGTTCGAGGTGCGCATCGAGGGCCTGGAGATGGACCCGTCCACCAAGAACGACATCATCGACATCAAGGTGAACCGGGACATCGACGAGATGTCCGGCTTCGATCTCACCCTGAACAACTGGGACGATGCTCACCTGCGGTTCAAGCACAGCGATTCGGCGAGCTTCCGGCTCGGCGGCCGGGTCTCGGTCCGGCTCGGCTACGCCGACAAGCTGCTCACCGTCGCCACCGGGACCATCTCCACGCTCAGCCCGAAGTTCACCGACGGCGCCTCGCCCACCGTCCAGGTCAGCGGCGTGGACGGGCTGCTGCGGCTCAAGGACCGCAAGCCCACCGAGAACGAGACCAAGATCTACCGTAATCTGCCCGACTGGCGCATCGCCGAGCAGATCGCCCAGCGCAACCACCTGCGCATCGAGGTCACCAGGGAAGGGCCCACCCACGACGTGGTGGTGCAGAAGAACCAGGACGACGCCACGTTCCTGCTGGAGCGGGCCAAGCGGCTGGACTTCGACTGCTACATCCTGCCGGACGCGAAGACCGGCGAGGACACGCTGTACTTCATCAAGCCGACCGACGGCCGCGACGGCCGCCCGATCCGCGTGTACCGGCTGGCGTACGCTCCGGGGCTGACCACCGGCCCCACCGGCCAGCCTGCGGGGCTGATCCCCAACCTGATCGAGTTCACCCCGACGCTGACGGTGTCGCAGCAGGTCAGCAAGGTCACCGTGCGCGGCTGGGACCCCCGTACGAAACAGCCCATCGCGTTCACCGCGACCGCGGAGAACCTTCCCGCCGGGCAGAACACGGCCGACGGGCAGAGCGGGCCGCAGGCCGCCGAGTCCACGATGCAGGGCCGCCAGGAGGTCATGGTCGACGCGCCGGTCGGCAGCGACCAGGAGGCCCGCGAACTGGCGATCAGCCTGCTGCGTGAGCGTGCGTACGAGTTCATCACCGCCACCGGCAAGGTGGCGGGCCTGCCCGAGCTGCGGCCCGGCGACAACCTGGAGATCTACGGGCTCGGCCGCCGTTTCTCCGGCACCTACTTCGTCAAACGGGTCGAGCACACCCTCAACACCAGCGGTTTCTTCACCCAGTTCACCGCACGGCGGATCCACCAGGGGGACCAGTGACCATGAGGGGTACGCCACGCGCCCGCTCCACCGACAAGCGCTACTACGGCGTGGTCGAAGCGCTCGTCGTGGAGAACGAGGGCAACGACGAGGGCCAGGTCAAACTGAAGTTCCCCTGGTTCGACGACACCACGGTCACCGACTGGATCCGGGTCGGCCAGCTGTACGCGGGAAACGGCTACGGCTCGGTGTTCGTGCCCGAGAAGGGCGACGAGGTGCTCGTCGCCTTCGTGCACGGCGACATGCGGTACCCGATCGTCCTGGGCGGCCTCTACAACGGCAAGGACAAACCGCCGACCGCCCGTACCGAAGGCCGCGATCAGAAGATCATCCGGACCAAGCACGGCCATGAAGTGCTCCTGGACGACACCGAGTCCAAGGCCGCCGTCCGGATCACCTCCGCCGCCGGACACGTGGTGGAACTGGACGACCAGGGCAAGGCGATCCACATCACCGCGGCCGAGGGCGGCAGCGTCACCGTGACCGCCCAGGGCGAGATCACCCTCAAGGCGCCCAAGGTGACGCTCGACTCGCCCTCCATCGACCTCGGCGGCGCCGCCACCGAACCCCTCGTCCTCGGCAACGCGCTGCTCCAGGCGTTCAACACGCACACCCACCCCTCCGCAGCCGGGCCGACCGGCCCGCCGGCCCCGCCGCTCACCCCCGCCGTGCTGGCCAAGAAGGCGAGGACGGAATGAGCGAGGAGTTCCTGGGGACCGGCTGGCGGTTCCCGATCCTGCCCGACGCGTCCGGGCGGCTCGGCTACGCCGTCGGCGAGGAGAGTATCGAGCACTGCCTGCGGGCGCTGCTGCTCACCGGCACCGGCGAGCGGGTCATGCAGCCCGAACTGGGCACCCGCGCCCATGAGTTGCTGTTCGCGCCCGGCAGCGTGCAGAACCTGCGCGACCTGGAGCAGTCGATCGCCGCCGCCGTCCGCGACCACGAGCCACGTGTGGAACTGGAGGAGGTCCGCGCGGAGGCCGACCCGGCCGACGAGTCGCGGATCACCGTCTCGATCGTCTATCGCATCCGGCGCAGCAACACCAAGGCGAACCTGGTGTTCCCGTTCTACACCGGGCTCACGAGCCTCACGGGCTCCCTTGGGGGGACGCCATGACGCTGCCCGCGCCCAAGCTGGACGACCTCACCTGGGCCGACATGATGGCGGCCATCCGCCGCCGCATCCCCGCCGAGTCGGACGGCACCTGGACACTGCACGCGCCCGTCGACCCCGGCGTCACCCTCCTCGAACTCTTCGCCTACCTCCTCGAACAGCGGCTGTACTGGCTCGACCAGGTGCCCGAGGCGCTCGTGGTCGCCATCCTGCGGCTGCTCGACATCAAACCGCCGCGCCCCGCCCGACCCGCCGCCACCGTGCTGCGCCTCGCCGCACAGCAGGAGGACACCGCAGTACCCCTCGTCCCCGCGGGGACGGCGCTGACCCGGGACCCCACGGGCCGGATCGTGTTCACCCTCGACGACGACGTGGCCGTCCTCCCGCTCGCCGAGGGCGGCGAGATCACCGTGTGGACCGACCGCGACCGCACGGCGGACCTGCGGGCCCGGCGTGGCATCGCCCTGCTCGCGAGCGACGGCGCCCCGGCCGAGGCCCGCTTCACCCTGCCGCTCACCGGAGAGCACACCGCGCCCGGCCCGATCTGCCTGCTCGTGGAACTGGACGCGCCCGCCGTGTGCGTACCGTCGTGGCTGCCCGGGGCGGTCGACGATGTGCCGCCGCCCGCCGAGCTGACCTGGTCCTGGTTCCGGCCGGGCACGGACATCTCCGGCGAGTTCGAAAGGATCGAGGACGGCACGGCCGGTCTCCGCCGGTCCGGAATCGTCCGGCTCCACCCTCCCGCCGACTGGACCACCCAGGACACCGGGCTCCTGGTGTCGACCCCGGCGGCCACCTACGCGGCCCCGCCCCGCCTCCTCCAACTCGCCGTCAACGTGTCCGCCGCACACCACCGCACGTACCGCACCGCGGACGGCGCCGACCTCCAGGAGCAGATCCGCGCCTGGCTCAGGCTGCCCGGACAGCACCTCGTCCTGCCGGACGCCGCCGACCGCCTCCTGGAGGCCACCGTGCGCCTGGCGGGCGATGAGTGGACGCCTGTGCCGGACTTCACCTTCGGCGCACCGGCCGACCGCATCTTCGTGCTCGATCGGGCCGAGGGCGCGCTGGTGTTCGGCGACGGACTCACCGGACGCATCCCCCACCCGGACCCGGACGTGCACGTGGCCTACGTGACCGGCGGCGGCAGGGACGGCAACGGCGGCATGACCGCCAACTGGCTCCCGGCCGCCGACGACCCGGCCGGGATCGGCGCGGTCTCGGCCGCCAACCTCGTACGGGCCGAAGGCGGCGCGGACCCGGAGACGGTTCCCGAGGCGCGGCAGCGCGCGGCCGCGTCGCTCGGCGAGGTGACCCGCGCCGTCACCGCCGACGACTTCGTCACCCTGGCCCGTACGCCCCCGGGCGTCGCCGTGGCCCGCGCCTACCCGGCCCTCGGCGAGCATCCCGGCTTCCCGTGCGCCACGGTGCCCGGCGCGGTGACCGTGCGCATCGTCCCGGCCGTACCCCGGGACGACCTCGCCCGCGAGGACTTCGTCGCCGCGCCGATGCCCGACCCGGGCATGCTGTGCGCGGTCGCCGCCCGTCTCGAAAAGGCGCGGCTGCTCACCTCCGAGGTCTTCGTCCGCGCGCCCCGCTACCGCGATGTCGCCCTGCGCGTCGACCTCTCCGGCGACCCCGCCGACCGCACCCGCGTGGCCACCGCGGTCACCGCGGCGCTGCGCCGCTTCCTCGACCCGCTGGTGGGCGGCGACGACCAGGACGGCTGGCCGTTCGGGCAGCCGCTGCGGCCCTCGGCCCTGCTGCGGGCCGCGCAACGGGCGCTGGGGGACCTCGCGGACATCGCCGCCGTCGCGATCGGCCTCGACGGGGCCGACGCGGACGAAGCCTGCGACGAGGTGCCGCTCGCGGCCGGGGAACTTCCCGTCCTGCGCACGGTCCGCACCCGGATCGTGCCCGCCGTCGAACCGGGGGAGGGGCTGACATGACCGGCGACGTGTGGTGGGAGCGGGACGCCCGGGAACAGGAGCGGGCGGACGGCCGGACCGTGCCAGGCCCCGGGCCCAGCGGCGTCCAGCCCGAACTCGTCGACGCCACCCGCGAGGCGGTCCGCACCGCCGTCCGCGGACGCATCGCGGGCTACACCCCGGACTGGACCGATCCCGACCGCCAGGACGCGGGCGTCGCGCTCGTCCGCCTCTTCGGCACGCTCGCCGAACCCGTGCTGGGCCGCGTCAACCGGCTCCCGGAGAAGGTGCTCGCCGAACACCTGGCGACGGCGGGGGTGCGGCGGCGCCCGGCCGGAGCGGCGGCCGCGCTCCTCGAGTTCACCGTCAATCCGCCCGACGGCTCCTCCGTCCTCGTCCCCGCCGGGTTCCAGAGCGCGGCCTCCACCCCGGCGGGGCAGGTCGTCTACGAGACGGACCAGGACCTGTACGCCACACCGGCCACCCTCGGCGCCCTCGCCGTCCAGGAGGCCGGACGGCTGGAGACCCTGCCCCTGGGACCGTCCGGGCCCAGCCGCCCCTTCACGCCCTTCGGCCGCGACCCGGAGCCCGGCAACGGGCTGTGGATCGGACTCGCCGGACCGGCCGGCCCCTACCCCCGGCTGTCGCTGGGCTTCGTGGTCGTCGCCGCGCCCCCCGCGCCCGCGGCCTCCGGCGGACTGACGCCCCTGCCGCTGCCGCCCGCGCCGCTGCTGCGCTGGGACGTGCTGGACGGCACCCGGCTCGTCCCCGCCGAGGTGCTGCGGGACTCCACGGCAGGGCTCAACGCCAACGGGACCGTCGAGCTGCGCGTGCCGCGCTCGTGGCAGCCGGGCAGCCCGCCCGGCACCCGGCCCCGGCCCCTGTTGCGCTGGCTGCGCCTGCGGATCGCCCACGGCGCCTTCCCCGGCCCGGCGCCGGTCCTGTCCGGACTGCGGCTGAACGTGGTCACCGCCACAGCCGCCCGCACCATCCGCGACGAGCCGCTCCAGCCCGTCCAGGACGGTACGGCGACCGCGCGGCGACGCATGAAGCTCAGCCAGGTGCCCATCCTCGCCGGATCGGTGGTCATCGAGGTGGACGACGACACGGGGGGCGACGTGTTCGGCACCACCGCCGGAACCTCCACCCGGTGGCGCGAGGTGGAGAGCCTGGCCGGGTACGGCGCCGACGACCGCGTGTTCACCGTGGATCACGACAGCGGCGAAGTGACCTTCGGGGACGGCGTCAACGGCATGGCCGTCCCGCCCGGCTTCCGCAACGTCCGCGCCGTGCGCTACCGCGTGGGCGGCGGCAGCGCCGGCGCCGTACGGGCGGGAGCCGTGAGCGGAGTGGTGACCGCGCTGCCGTTCGTCACCGGCGTGGGCAACCCCTTCCCGGCCTCCGGCGGCTCGGACGCCGAACCCGACGCCGACGCCATGCGCCGCGGCGTCGGCGAACTGCGGGCCCGCGGCCGGGCCGTGGCCCCCGCCGACTACGGGCAGCTCGCCCTCCGCGCGCCCGGCGCCTCGGTTGCCCGCGCCCGGGGCGTGCCCGGCCTGCACCCCGACTTCGCCGGGAAGCCGATCCCCGGCGTCGTGGGCGTCCTCGTCGTACCGCCCGTACCGCCGGGCGACGACGCCGCCGAACCGCCCGTCCCCACCGCCGCCACCCTGCGGGCCGTCGCCGACTTCCTGTCGCGCGACGCCGCACCCGCCGGGGTCACGGTGGTCGCCGCCCCCGCCCCCTACCGCCGCGTCGGGGTGGAGTCCTGGGTCACGCTCGACCCGGACCTCGACCGGGCCGCGGTCCTCGCCCGGGCGGGCGACGCGGTGCGCACCTACCTGGATCCGCTGCGCGGCGGGGAGGACGGCGCGGGCTGGCCGTTCGGCGGCGCGCTGCGGCACACCGCGCTGGTCCGGCGGCTCCTGGCGGTCGACGGGGTGCTGGCCGTCACCCGGCTCTCGCTCACCGTCGACGGCATCCGCCTGCCGCCCTGCACCGACCACGCCCTCCCGCCCCACACCCTCGTCTGGCCGGAGCGCCCGCTGCTGATCCCGGTAGGAGACCAGCCATGACGTGCACCCCACACCCCGCGACCTTCCGTCTGCTCGACGCCTACGTCGGCTGGGACAAGCAGGAGGCCCAGGACATCGTCGGTTTCGGCGACCCGTCCGGCCTCCGCCTCGCCCACCACGGCACCGCCCCCGAAGGCCCCACCAGGGCCCAGCTGCTGCCCTGGTTCCCCGATCCCCGCCTCGCGCCCGGGTGCGGGCCGTGCGCCTGGTACCTGCTCATCCCCGGCGAGCGGCGGCTGCTGCGCCGCGACGCCTGCGGCGCCTTCACCCCGGTCTGGCCGCCCGGCTGCGATCCCCGCCTGCTGCGCGCGCCGGTCTCGGTCGCCGCGCGCGGCCACCGGCTGGCCGTCGTGGACTCCGGCCGCGTCCTGGTATGGCACCGCGAGGGCGCCCAACTCGCCGGGGTGATCCGGGCCGAGCAGGCTCGCTGGGCCGTCCCCGCTCCCGGCGACGAGATCCTGGTGGCCTGTCAGGGCAGCACGGACGTGAGGCGGTACGACCAGACGGGCCGTTTCCGCGGCGTGCTCCGCACCGGCGCCCGCGGCGAGGTCATCGGCCTGCGCACCGGACCGGAGCGGACCGTGTGGCTGCTCACCGACGACGGCGGACGGCTCACGATCCACCGGGGCGGCCACCGCCGCCACTTCGACACCGTCACCATGGACGAGCTGGCCGCCGCCCTTCCGCCGTCCGCCCTCACCTCGGCCGACGACGACGGGTTCTGCCTGAGCGAGCAGGGCCCCGACGGCCCCCAGACCACCTGTTACACCTGGCGGGGCCGGCCCAGCGACCCCGCGCCGCCCGCCACCGACGCGTACCTGACCAGCGGGTCGTACATCACCGCCCTGATCGACAGCGGCATCTCGCGGTGCCGCTGGCACCGCGTCCGCGTGGACGCCGACGTGCCCGACGGGACAGCCGTCGCCGTACAGATCGTGGTGACCGAGGACAGCCACTACGACGACAGCGACTGGCAGGCGTCGGCCCCGGGATCCACGGACTTCCTCGTGGACCAGCCGCCCGGCCGCTACCTGCGGCTGCGGCTGCGCCTCTCCGGCGACGGTGCCGCGACCCCGGTCGTCCGCCGGATCCGGCTGGACTTCCCCCGGGTCACCAGCGCCGATCTGCTGCCGCCCGCCTTCCGTGAGGACCCCGCGGCCGACGACTTCACCGAACGCTTCCTGTCGCTGTTCGACGCCACGCTCGCCCAGCTCGACCGGGTCATCGAGCGGTATCCGGCCCTCCTCGACCCGGCCGGCGTCCCCGACCGGGTGCTGCCGTGGCTGGCCGGGCTGCTGGGCCTGTCGTACGAGGCGGGCTGGGACGCCCGTATCCGGCGCGAGCTGCTGGCCGCCGCCCCGGAGCTGTACCGGCGCCGGGGCACGCCGTGGGCGCTGCGGGAGGCGGTGCGCATCGTGTTCGGGGTGACCCCGGTCGTCGACGAACTGGCGACGGACCGCCGCTGGGCACACCTGCGCAAGGCCATCGGCTCCGGCGCGGGGCCGGGACAGGACCAGGGGCTGGGCGCCATAAGGCTGTTCGGCCGGTCCGCGAGCCGGTTCCGGGTCGGCGGCTCGGCGCTGGGCGCGGCGCCGCTGCGCGCGTTCGGCGCCCCCGACAGCGACCCGTTCACCGCGCACGCGCACCGGTTCCGGCTGGCCCTGCCCGCCGGGTCGGCGGACGGGACGGCGCTCGCGCGGCTGGTGGAGCGGCAGGCGCCCGCGCACACGGTGGGGTCGGTACGGACCGGTGGCGCCGGTTTCGTGGTCGGTTCGCGGTCCACGGTCGGCGTGGACACCGCGTTCGTCCCGCTTCCGCCGCCCGTACTGGGCGGCGCGCCACCCCTGCGGCTGAACCGCGACGGGGTGCTGAGGCCGGGGCCAAGAGGATTGCGCCGAGGGGTGGGCGTGGGAGTCGTCTCCGCCGTCGGTGTGCACACACAGGTGTCGTGAGAGGACGTGGCGATGACGGAGACAGAGACATCGAGGTCATGCACGGAGGAGTTCGACGCGCCACCGCTGCGCCGGCTGCGGTACTTCCACGGCCAGATGCTGGGCGCGCGGGACTTCCAGCGTGAACAGGACTACCACCGCGAGAAGCTGAAGCTGCGCATGCGCTGTCTGCTCGGCTACGGCGTGGTGTGCGGCCTGTACGTGGAACCGGCACCGGGCGACGAGGACGACTGCCCGTCGGATACGGGTGAGGAAACGCCATCCGCCGAGCAGAGCGAGAGCGATGCCGAACAGCGGCACACCCGGCGCCGGGCCAAGGTGACGATCAGCCCCGGCCTGGCCGTGGACTGCGACGGCAACGAGGTCGTCGTGCGCGGCGGCTGCGCGATCGACCTGTGGAAGGCGCTGCCACCGCACGAACGGGACACCGACACCGTCTGGGTCGGCATCGAGTACGCCGAACGGCCCGTCGAGCCCACCCGCGCCGTCTACAACGACGCCTGCGCGGACACTTCCGACTGCGAGTTCGGCTGGACGGAGGAGTGCTACACGGTCCGGGTCACCGGGTGCGAGCCGCCGGCGGACGAGCGCTGCGACACCTGCTGCTCGGCATGCGAGCACAAGGTGCTGTGGCTGGCCAGGATCGACTGCGTCGACTGGTACGAGCCGGTGCGCCGCCACCAGATCCACATGAACGTACGCCGCCCCTTCGGCCGCCATGTGCCCACCGTGATCACCGGCATCAACTGGATCCACGGACACACCTACACCATCGACGAGGCCAAGGCGCTCCTCGGCACCCAGGACGAGGACGGCGGCCTCGTGGTGCGGTTCTCCTCCGGCGTACGGACCGACACGCTGCGGCCCGGCGTGGTGGAACTCCAAGTGATCGAGGGCGGCAGCGGACGCAACGCCTCCACTTGGTACATGGGCGGCAAGTTCGCCGAACCCGACACCGGACCGGATCCCGAAACAGACGGCGAATGCGACGAGTTCACCGAGCGGTTCCGCTACCGCCAGACCACCCGCGAGACGCTGCAGGACGGCGACCGCCTCCTGATCACCGTCCGCGCCGCGTTCCTCCTCGACCGCTGCTGCCGTCCGGTCGACGGCACTCATGTCGGCGGACGCGTACCGACCATCGACGACCACAACACCCGGTCCGACGCCGCGCACGGCGGCTGCGACCTCCCACCCTCGGGCATCGGCCCCTGGACGTCCGGCACCGGTGCGGGCGGGGACGTCTTCGAGAGCTGGTTCTTTGTGAAGGAGCGCTGATCATGCGAACAGACTGCGGATGCGGCTGCGGTGGCGACGCCACCCGGACCTCCGCCTTCGTACGTCCTCGCTTCTTCGCAGGGCAACTGCTGACCGAGGACGACCTCAGCCTGCTGGTCGAGTACACGACGGCGAAGCGCAGACTCCACAACCGCTCCCTGTACGGGCCCGGCGTTATCTGCGGCCTCGGCGTCACCTGTGACCCGTGCGGCGGCGGAACCGTGGCCGTCCACCCCGGGCACGCCCTCGACTGCGCAGGGAACGACATCGTCGTCGCCTGCACCGAACGCGTCGACGTCACCGCCCTGGTGCAGGAGCGGCGCGTGCAAGCCCTCGGCGTGGAATGTGGGGAAAACTGCGGCAACGACGCCGACGAGGGCGGCCGCCGCTACGGGCTCTACGTGCAGTACCAGGAGCTTCCCGTCGAGCCGGTGGCGCCGTACGCCACGGAGGAGCCCTGTCCCTCACCGGGATGCGTGCCCTCCAGGGTTCAGGAGGGGTACCGCTTCGTCGTCAAGTGCGACGACTTCGAGGACCACCGCCACAACCCCGGCACCCGGCTCCTCGCGAGCATCGGCGACCTGGCCCGGGCCGACCAGGCGCGCACCCGCGACCGGCGGCTCGCGTTCTACGCCGACGCCCTGACCGCCGCGGCGACCGGTACCGGCCGTACCTTCCGCTTCGACGCCGCCGACGCGCAGCGGTACGCCACCGCGCTGAAGTGGCTGCGCGACAACGCGGGCGGAGAGGGGACACCGTCCCCGCCGACGGTCCGTGAGATGACCGAGCACGTACGCGGGCTCGCCGCCGCCGTCGCCCGGTTCGACACCTACGACGCGGCCGGGCAGGACCAGCTCCGGCAGAACTACCCGGACCTCGCCTCCGTGCGGGAGGCCCGCGGCGCCCTGGGCACGGCGTGCGAACGGCTCCGGGGCGCCGACGCGGAGGCGGCCTGGCCCGATCCGCTGCGCCGTACGATCGCCCGCGCCGTCGTCACCGAGACCGCCGCCCGGGTCGTACCGGAGCGGGGCGACCCGGACGCGCCACTGGAAGTGCGCATGCTCGCCCAGGGCACACCGCTCGGCCACGCCCTGCGGGTGGAGTTCCGAGCCGACATCGGCCTGATCCGCGAATGGCTGCTGTGTCGGCTGGACCTGTCCGCCGACCTCGCCGACTGCACGCTTCGCCACGACATCGCCACCGCCGACGTACCGCCGCTGCTCCCGGCCCCGCCGCCGGACAGCACCGAGAAGGCGACCGTCGCCGAGGTGCAGCAGATCGCCCAGGCGGCCACGACGCTGGGCACCGCGCTGCGCAGGTTCCTGACCGACGCGGCGTGCGCCACGCTGAACCCGCCGTGCGGCGACTGCACCGACACCGACGTCCTGCTCGCCCATGTGGAGCTGGACGGCTGCGACGTCGTACGGGTCTGCTCCGCCACCCGGGAACAGGTGCTGCCGGGCGGCTCGGCCTACGGCGAATGGCTGCCCAAGCTCTACCGGCTGCGCGAACTCGCCGAGCGCGTGTGCTGCGAGCCCCTGCCCGTGTACCGGACGCTGCCGCTCCCGACCGAGGGCCCGGTCGCGCTCCCGTACGCCGAGGGCCTGCTCGGCGACTGGCCGCGCACCGGGGACCTGGAGGAGATGCTGTCCCTGCTGCTGACCCCCGCGCCCGGCGAGACACCGCCCAAGGCGCTGCATGAACAGGTCTACACGACCCCCAGCGAAGTCACCGACAGCATGCAGGAACTGGCCCGGCTCAGGACACAGGTCGCCGATCTCACCGCCGCCGTGGAGGGCCTGCGCGCCCACATGGGCAGCGCCCAGACGCAGGTCACGCACTTACAGGAACGCCTCGCCGATCGCGAGGGCACACCGGACCAGGCCCCGGACGCGGACGCAGACGCAGGAGCGGACCAGGCGCCCGACAGCGCCGCCGAGCCGCCCAAGCCCCCGGTCAAACGCACCCGGTCGCCCCGCTCCCGTAACCAGAAGCCCGGTGAGACGCCATGACGGGCCCGCTGCGCCCCGCCTTCCACGAGGGGCAGGTACTGGCCGCCGCCGACCTGTCGGCCACGGTCGAGTACGCGCGCGGACCGGCCGTCCGGCACGCCCGGCACCTGCACGAATGGGGCATCGCCGAAGGGCTCGGCCTCGTCACCCAGCCCCGTACCGACCCGGCCACGGGCGTCCGTTACGTCGAGGTGAGCGTGTCGCCGGGGATCGCCGTCGACGGGACCGGCCGCGAGGTGGTCGTCACCGAGCCGGTGGTGCTGCGCGAGAGCGACTTCGACGAGGTCAACGGCGCGGACCAGCTCACGGTCGAGCCCTACCCGGTCTTCCTCACCGCCGCCGACCGCGAACCGGACCGGTCCGCCGCTCCGGTCTCCTGCTCCGGCGGTGCCACGAAGACCCGGGTGGAGGAGTCGTACCAGCTCCTCTTCGGCCGCCTCGGCGACGAGCGGCTGGTCGCGGAGCAGCAGCCGCCCGCGATCGGCGCCCCACCGGCCGATCCGCCCGTCCGCTGGCTCATCCTGCTGGGCTACGTCCAGTGGACGGACGGCCACTTCAGCGGCGTCGTGACCGAGGCGCGCGGAGTCGCGGCGCGGTTCGTGGGCGTACGCGCGGACAGTGTCTCGGCCGCGTCCGGCGAACTGACCCTGCGCACGGCCCCGGAGGCCCAGGAGGGCAAGCCGGCGCTCGTCCTGTCCGGCGGCGACACGCCGAATTTGGTCTTCGGCCTGTACCAGGGCAGCGGCACGGTCGCCCCGCTGATGACCGTGGCGGCCAACGGCAACCTCACGATCGAGGGCAGCTTCAGCGGCGGGACCCAGGCCGGCAGCACGCTGGTCGCGTCCGGGACCGCCACCGACGGGATGCTGCTGCCCCTGCCGTCCGGTGTCACCCCGCAACAGGTCGCCGACGGGCGGGCCGTGCTCCACGTCCATCTGACCCCGCGCACACCGCCCTTGGGCAACACGGCGCTGTTCAGCCCGGTGGAGATCGCCGTGGACGGCGACCGACGGCTCCGGTGCCGGGTGCGCGTGTACGACCCCGTCGCCGCCCCGGGGGAGGTCGTCGACCAGCCCGGGGCGGCCGACTTCCTGGTGGTGGCTACGGTCGCGGCAACGAACGGCGGTGGCTGACGATGACTCTTCACGTGGTGTACGCGATCGGCACCGGCCACGTCGTGGGCGCCCTGGCCCACACCGGCGCCGACGCCCCGGCCGACGTGGCCGCACTCGTCGGACGCGCGCTGCCGTTGCGCGTCGCCCTGAGCGACGGCAGCATCGCGACCCTGCCGCTGAGCGCCGGAAAGCTCGGCGTGGCGGCCGTGGACGACGAACCCGGTGCCCTCGCCGATGCGTTGGCCTTCGGCGTCGAGCTGACGTCCGAGGACAAACCCAAACCTGAGCTGGTGCGCCTGGCGGAGTGGGACGACGATGTCGCGCTGGCCAAGGACGGGATCACCATCAAGGTGCAGGTCCCGGCGAACCGCATCACCCCCGTGGTGGCCCTGATCTCCGACGAGCAGGACACCCATGTGCTGACCGGGGAGATCCCGGCCCAGCAGGCCCAGGTGAAGCTGCCGGTGACCCTCACCGCGGGCAGCGAGCACGGTGTGCTGGTGCTCGCGGCGGGCTGGTCGGGCCACCTGGGGACGGAGAAGGTGACATGAGCGCCCCCACCGCGCCGGCCATCGGCGGGACCGGCGAGTCCGGCGACATCACGGTGCACCGGTGCACCGTGACGGTCGTCCGGCGCGGTGGGTGGAGCTGGGGCCCCGATCCACGCGGCCTGGTCCGCCGCGTGGTGGATTCCCTCCCGGAGCTGCTGGCGGACCACTTCGCCGAACGGCTGGCGGCCGACGGGCCGGATGTGGAGATCACCGAACCGCTGATCGTCACCGTCAGGCCGGGCCGTAACGGAACGCTTCAGCAGGCCACGAACGGTGGACCACCCGTCGAGGTCCACTTCGCACCCGTACCGATGGTGGAGATACCCGCCGACGCACCCGACGCCGAGCCCGACACGGACGCCATGTCGTTCGAGGACTCCTTCGCGGCGCCGCCCGAACCGTGGACCGCCCCGAGCGCTGCAGCGCTCTTCGCCGAACTCGCCGAGCGCGGCGAACTGGACGCGCTGCTCGCGCTGCTGCCGGACGAGTCCGTACGGGCGTATCTGCCCGCCCTCCTCGGCGCCGACGACACGACGGCCGCCCGGCTGCTCGCCGAACTGGTCGGGCGAGCACTGGTCACCCGGCCCGCCGAGGCGCTGCCCGAGCCGTTGCGTACCGCGGTCGCGGGCAGCGACGCCGCCGACCTGCCCCGGACGCTCGCCGCTTACGTAGCGTCCGCGAACCCCGAGGAGGCGGTCCGTCTCGCCCGGACCCTGACCGACCCGCTCGGCCCGCCCGCCCAGGAACCGCCCGCCATCGCCGTGGCGCCGCCGCCTCTGGCCCCGGGCGCCACCGCGATGGCCCCTCGCACCACCGGCGAGGTACGGGTGTGGTCCGCGCTGCCCTTCCTGCTCGCCGGGCCTCTGGCACGCATCGGCTACCTCGACGCCATCGGTCCCGCCCTGGCAGGTCTGGAACTCGCCGACGACGCACCGCTGTTCGCGGCGGCCCTCGCGTACAAGGTGCTGGGCTCCACCGCGCGGGGCTGGCGCCGCACCGAACGGGACGCCGAGGCCGCGGCCGCCTTCGCGGGCCTCCACCCACCCGTCGCCGAGGAGCACCTGACCGCCTTCGCCCGCCAGGTGCGCCCCGCGCTCCCGGTCCTCGACGGCGTCCTCGCGCTGTCGGTGTGCCGCGGCCACGACCCCGCCGACCCGCTCCTGATCACCGGCGCGGACGACGCGCTCCTCCTCGTCGACGCCCAGGGCATGTTCCCCATCGCGTGGGCCGCGGACGCCGCCGGGCTGCTGCCGTACTGGCAGGCGTGCGGGCGGCCGACCGTACTGCTCTGTGACGGCCCCCTGCCCCCGGGCACGCTGCGCGACCTCGCCTCGGCTGGGGTTCCGTTCCTCACCGGCGTACGCCCTCTGCGCGGCGACCCGGCGACGCGGCTGCCCTGGCGCACACCCCTGTGGGCCGCCACGGGGACAACCCCGGACCCGCGCTCGGCCGCCGAACTCCCCACCCACGCCGAACGATTCGCGGCCATGGTCACCGCCCTGGTCACCGAGCGCCGGGCGGTACCGCTCGCGCCGGACGGCGGCCTGGAGCACACCGTCACCCTGGCCGCCGCGCTCGGCCTGTCCACGGTCGCCTGGACGCTCTGGCGCGACCGCGAGACACCGGATCCGCTCCTGGCCCTGCACCGCTTCGCCGACCTGGAGGCCACGGTGCGGTTCGAGCCCGCGGCCGTCCGGGTCCGCGTACCGATGGGACGGCGCCACGCGGACCTCCTGCGCGGCGGCCTGCTCGCCGACGTGCCCGACGTGGTCTGGCTGGGCGGCCGGACCCTGACCTTCTCGGCCGGGTGAGACACATGGGCGAACCAGCGGTGGAACACCTGCGGATCCGGCTGGCCGACACCCACCGGGCCCTGCGCGCCGCCGTCGAGCGGCAGGCGCAGCTCGCGGCCCGGCTCACCAGGCCGGATCTCACCCCGTACTGCGTCACCGACGAACAGGTCGACGTTCTCCTCGGCGAGGTGCACGCCTTCACCGACACCATGGCCGAGCCGCACGTCCCCCGCCGCGGGGAGTCGGAAGCCGAACAGGGCCTGAGACGACGCGCCTCCGCCGAAGGGAAGACCCTGCCCCTGGACGCCCTCGCCACCCGGTTCGGCCTGACCCGCGCGGAGCAGGACGCGCTGCTGCTGGTCGCGGCGCCCGAACTGGACCGCGGCTACGAGCGGATCTACGCCTACATCGTGGACAACCTGAACAGGCGCCTGCCGAGCGTCGAACTGCTGGTGACGGTGGGCGCGTTGAGAGACGAGGGGGTCGAGGAAAATGCGGGTGGCGCGGCGGCCCGCCTCGCCCTCCGCCGCGCCCTCGGCCCGGCCGCGCCGCTGCGCCGCTACGGCCTGCTGCACGCGCACGGCGAGTCCGCGGTCGAACTGTCCCAGGAACTGATCCTCGGCCCCGGGGTGCTGGACTTCCTGCTGGGCTGGGGCGGCGACGTCGGCCTGCTGGGCCACGATCCCGGCGAGGTCGCCCCGCCGGAACCCCGCGTGCTCTCCCCGTACCTCTCGTCGGACGAACTCACCCGCCTCGGCCGCGCCCTCGCCGCGGGGGACATCGACCTGGCCGGGCTGTGGGGCTGCCCGCCCGACGGCCAGCTCGACGCAGTCCAGGCGCTGGCCCAAGCCGCGGGAGCACCGCTGCGGACCCTGACCGCCGACCCCGAGGCCGACCTGCGGACGGCCGCCGCGCTGGGCGCGGTGCTGTGGATCCCCACCGACGACCTGCACGGCGAGCAGCGGCGTCCCCACGCCGACGCGATCTCCGCCGCGCTACTGCGCTCCCGCGTACCGGTGTGCCTGACCGGCCTGAAACCCTGGCGCCCGGCCGGCCTGCTCGCGGCCCGCGCGTACGCCGAACTCACCGTCCCCGTACCCGGATTCACCGACCGCCGCGCCATGTGGTCGGCCGCCCTCCCGGATCTGAACGGCACCCTCCTCGAAGACCTCGCCGTGCGCTACCGGATGAGCGGCGGCGAACTGCGCGCCGTGGCCTCGGTCGCCGACGCCGGGGCGCGCCTGGCCGGCAACGGTCGCCCGGAGCCGGTCGCCGACCACGTCGAACCCGCCATCGCCACCGTCACCCGCGGCCGCAGCGGCAGCGCCGTCCACTCCATCGTGCCCCGCCGCACCGTCGACGACCTGGTCCTGCCCGACGTCCAGTTCCGCCAGATCCTGGAGATCGCCTCCGCCTTCCGCGCCTGGCCCCGGATCGCCGAGAGCTGGGGCTTCGCCCGCCGCTCGGGCCACGGCGGGGTCAAGGCCCTCTTCACCGGAGAGCCCGGCACCGGCAAGACCATGTCCGCCGAGATCGTCACCGGCATGCTGGGCCTGGAACTGCTCAAGGTGGACCTCGCCCAGGTCGTCTCCAAATGGGTGGGGGAGACGGAGAAGAACATGGAGACCGCGTTCCGGCAGGCCGAGGAGAGCCACGCGGTCCTCCTCTTCGACGAGGCCGACGCCCTGTTCGGCAAACGCGGCGAGGTCAAGCACGGCACCGACCGGTACGCCAACCTGGAGGTCGGCTACCTCCTGCAACGCCTGGAGGCCAGCGACGGCCTGGTGATCCTCACCAGCAACCTCAAGGACAACATCGACCCGGCCTTCACCCGCCGCTTCCACTTCGTCGTCCACTTCCCCCGCCCGTCCGCGCCCGAACGCCGCCGGCTGTGGCGCGTAGCCTTCCCCGAAGAGGCCCCCCTCGCCCCCGACGTGGACCTGGACGCCCTGGCCCGCCTCGACATGACCGGCGCGGGCATCGCCGCGGCGGCCCGCACCGCCGCCCTCGCCGCGGCGGACGCCGACAGCGCTACCATCGGAATGCGCCACATCGTCCGCGGCGTGGCCCGCCAATTCCAGCGCGAGGCCCGCCTGCTCCGCCCGACCGAACTCGGCCCGCACGCCCACCTGCTCGACGACGGAACCCCGGGGTGACACCGATGCTGCCCACCGAACCCCCGCTCTCCCTCCACCGCCTGATAGCCCCGGTCCCCCCGGCCCGAACCCCGGAGACCGCGACGGCCACCCGCCAGGTGCCGGCTCCGGCGCCGGTGCCGGAGGTCCCGGCCAAACCGCTGCCCCCCTTCGAAGGTTTCCTCGTGATGGAGCAGAACCAGGTGGGCAACGCGGCGGTGGCCGGAGTCGCGAGCCGGACGAGTCCTGCCGCACCGGTGCCGATGGTCGTGCCGCCGATCACGATCCGGGGCGTTCAGGCGCCCTGACGCCCCTCCGCCGTCCGCCACAGTTCCTCGACCCGCGCCAGTGAGGCGCGGGCCTGCTCGACCTCGCTCCCCGCGACCGAGCCCGCGCCCACGTTCCACGGGCTGTTCCACTCCTCCTCCAGGGAGCGGAGGGAAGCGGCGTGTTCGTCGTACAGGACCGCGAGCATGGAATCGCCGCAGCGCACCGCCTCATCCTCACGCACCCCCGTGCCGGGATAGGCTTCCGCGGTCAGGCAGAAGACCGTGGGACGACCCGCCCGGAGTTCCTCCAACCGGTAGCACACGATACGGCGACCCTCGCCGGGGTGGGCCGCGGGAATCTCCAGGAGCGGCAGCAGGTCGGGGTCGCGGGCCAGGAGGAGCGACTCGACTGCGGCCATGGCGTCGGGCACCTCCACCGGGCCTCCGAGACGGGGCGGAACGGCCAGCTCCCAGGGCTGGTTGGTGAAATCCGCCAGCAGGTCCAGGGACCACAGCCCGGCGTCGACGACAGCGAAGACCTCCTCGGGAAACGGGACGCCGTAGCATTCGCGCAGCACCTCACGCGGACCCGCCCCGTTCTCGTACAGCGCACGCGCCAGCCGCGCCATGGACGCGTAGTCGTCGCGCGACGCCTCGATCCGCAACCGGTCCACGGCCTCCGGGGTCATCGCGGCTCTCCCTGGTTCCTCGACGACGCGGCCCTCATGATCTCATCGAGCACCGTGCGCAGTCTCGTCCAGAAGTCCGCGAGTTGAGGGGCGGTCAGTGCCGTCACGATCTCCTGAGTGATGGTGTGCGCCTTCTCCAGGGCCTGCCTGGCACCCGGGTCGCGGCGCCTTTCCGCCATGCCGACGAGGTTAATGACGCTCGCTTCGAGTTGGCGCAGCTCGGCCTGGACGCTTCCGCTCCGCTCGGTCAGCCGAGGGTTGTCGCTCATGAGCATGATGACGTTCTCGATGTGGACGAAGACCTTCTCCTGCAGCTTGCGCTGGAGCCACCTGTTTCCGCTGACCGCGGGGATGCCGTAGAGGAACTCCCGGCTGAGGGTTTGCGCGCTGGCGTACGACTGCGACTGGAGGATGGCCGCGTACGCGCGATGGCTGACGCGGATGTCCGCGAGCTCGCCGCCCTTCTTCCGCTTCTTGCCCATCTCGGCCAGTTCCACAGTGGTCGGCCGTACGGCGAGGCCCCGGTCCTCGTTCTCCGGCAGCGGGCTGGTGGTGGTGCTCGCCTCCGGGGCGTAGGCCACCTTGAACTCGTGACCGAACAGCTCCATCAGCCGGATGCGCAGGAAGCGGCCCTCGGCCCCGCGGAGCCCGTAGAGCTTTTCCTGGACGGCGGTCAGGCCATCGGCCCGGGCCCGTTGGAAGATGCCGTCGGCCTGCTCGTTGTCCCACGCCTTGATGAGCATGTTCGGCTCGGTCGGATAGAGCATCTCCGGGAACCGGTTGGCGATGGCCTCGCGGATGGCCCGGTCGAGCTCGTTGGACAGGAGCGTCATCTGCTGCATGTGGGGGTCGTCGTGCTCGCCCCACTTGAAGCCTCCGAAGTGGTAGCCGCCGATGACGAGCAGCGGGTGCCGCTCCATGGAGGCGAGCACCTGCGTGTACGCTCGGAGGACCCCCATGCCGCTGATGGCCGCGACGCCAGTGTCGGCGTCCTGGCTGACGATGTGGACCTGTGTGTTGGTGTCCTTGAGGATGCTCACGGCCTGCTGGGTGAAGGTGTGGCCGAGCACCTCCTCACGGAAGGCTCCGTAGGGCAGCTTGCCGTCGCGCCAGCCCGACTCGTTGGCCGCCAGGGCGGTCTGCTGGTCGGCGTGCGATAGCTGTGAATAAGCGTGCCGCACTTCCGCGAGGGCGACCTCACGCTTGTCGACGATGTGTGTCCAACGGGGGGTCCACAGGAATCCGAACACTCCCAGGAGCTGCCCGGCCTTCGGACGGATGCGGTCGAAGGCGGCCATGATGTCGGCCTTTCCGCCGCCCCTGGCGCTCTTCGGGTCGAGCCGTTCGAAGGTGTTGATGCCGATGACGACCGCGGTCCGCGTCAGCGCCATGGCTTCCGCGCTTCTCCCCTCGGAGTCCTTCCACGCCTCGTCGATGTACCGCGACGCCACGTTCGAGGTGATCTCGCCGGGCGTCGCCGCCATATTGACGACGAAGCCGGTCGTGGGGTCTTTTCCTCTCATCGGGATGTTGATCTTGCGCAGGTTCTTGATCACCCGCGAGAGCCTGGTGGTCTTGACCGACCCGGCATCGGGGATCGTCTCGATCTTGTAGGGGAACTTCTCCCCGAGGTCCTCGGGCCGCGTCTTGGCGCGTGGATTGATCGCCAGATCGATGTAGTACTTTTCCTTCGTCTCCCGTACTAGCTTGATCCCGGTCAGTCCGTGACGTTTCTTGATTGCTGGGAGTCCGCGCCGTACGGACCTGACTGTTGCCGACTCGGCCGTGATGAGCGCCGTCGCCTCACGGAGGGCGGCGTCCAGAGCGCGCTGCTTGTCCGCCTCGGACCGTTTGTCGGGGCGCTTCTTCCTCGGGTCGCGCCTGTCCTTCCGTTTCGGCCTCCGCCGGTCCGGACGTCGCCGCTGGTCCGGGCGCCTCCGTCGGGGCGGCCTGCCCGGGCGCTTCCGGTCCGGGCGGCGCTTCGGTTTCGGCTTGGGCTTCTTCTTCTCGAACTTCGACTTGATCTTGGCCCAGAGCTTCTTCACCAGGCCCACGATCTTGTCGATCACCCAGTCGATCGCCCGGTTCACCGGCTTGGACATCGCTTGGACGATCTGCTTGACCTTGGCGGCGATGCCGCCCACGCCCAGGATCGCGGCCAGGACGCCCAGCAGGACCGGGATGGAGCGGGCCAGGGCGCGTTCGATGAGGCCCGGGACGCCGCCGCTGCCGCCTTTCGCGATCGCGATGGCCGCGTCCAGAACGGCGTTCACGAACTCGAAGATCTGGCGCGCCTGGGTGACGATGAAGCGCACGATGTCGATGATCAGCTTCACCGCTCGCACAAACGCTGACGCGGGGTTGAGCAGCGAGAGCACCCACATGATCCCGGCCTGGATGATCGTGGGCGTCACATAGGCGATGACCTTGTCGAGGAGGTCCTTCTTCAGGTCGCCCACGCGCGTCTTGAGGTCCTCCCACATCCCCGCGACGCCCCGCTTGCGGACCTCCGAGACCAGCGGGATCGCGGTTTCGGCCGCCGCGACGGCCGGTTCCATCTTGGGGACCTTGCGGACGATCCGGGCGCGGACGTTCTGCCAGGTCAGGCCGAGCACGGAGGCGAGCATCTTCAGCACACCCTGCGCGTCGAACTTCGACGGGAGTTCGAGGCCCGCCTCGGCCGTCTTGCCGAGCAGCCAGGACATGATGCCCTGTTGCAGGTGGCGGCCGATGTTCGCCAGGAATTGCTTGAGGCCGGCGCCGACGGCCGAGACCAGGTTGCGCAGGAAGCCGATCGGGTCCTTGAGGATCAGCATGACCGCCGACGCGGCCTTGGCCAGGACCGACAGCAGGAGCCGCTTCAGCTCCAGAATGGTGTTGATGACGGACTTGACCGCGTCCACGGCCTTGGCCACGAGGCCCTTGTTCTTCTCCTTCTCCGCGGCGATCTCGTCGTCGACGGACTTGAGCGCGTCGGTGTACTTGGTGGCCAGCGTGTCGACGAGTTGGGTGCCCTTGTCGTCCACGGACTGGGTGAGTTCGTCGAACTTGTCGGAGAACTCGGCGGCCGCCTGCTGCCCGATGGACCGCAGGTCGGCCGGGAGCTTGCGCACGGCGGCCTGCATTTCGGTGCGGCCCTGGGCGATGCGGCGCTTCGCCCGGTTCAGCTCGCCGCCGATGGTGTCGGCGACATCGGAGATGACCTGCCGCATCCGGCGGACGTAGTTGTCGCGGGCCTCCTCGAAGATCTTGTCGGCCTCGGCGGGCAGCCCGGCGAACAGGTCCCGGACCCAGCGCGCCTTGCCTGTCCAGCCCGAGTACCGCCGGTCCTTGTACTCCTCCATTTTCCGCTTGTGCTCGGCGGTGAACGCGTCCCGCGCCGCCTTCTCTTCCCTGCTGAACTGCTCGTCGACGAGCTTGTCGAGGCCGTCGAGGATCGCCTCGACTTCCTTCTTCATGGTGTCGAAGACGCCCTGCAGGATCGCCGTGACCTGGGCCCGCTTCTCCTCGTCCCGCCCCTTGGCCCCGGTCTTGCCCGCGCCGACCTGCTGCCCGGTCCGCACCCGCTGGGCGCCGATTGCGCCCATAGCGGCGGCGCCGAGCCGCTGGGCCTGTGCGGTGGCGGCACGCAGCTCCTTCTTCTCGTGCCCGCGCATCCGGCCAGGGGCCACCTCGGAGTGCTGTTCGGCGGCCTTCTTCTCGCCCAGGGCGTTCTTGAAGGTGGGCTCGTTGGACTTCTTCAACTGCGTCTCGGTGACCTGGGCATCCGCCATCTGCCGGTCGACCCGCGCGGGGCCGGCGGACAAGTCGGTGGCCGACTCGGGCAACTTGTCCGGTACGGCGTTCGCCGGATTCGGCGTGCCCGGGGTCCCGGGCGGCCGGTCCGGGGTCATCGGTACGACCTTCTTGGGCACGGCCGCCGAGGTGTCCGGGGGAGCGGCGGTCGTCGTGGCGATCTGCTCGGCCGAATCCGTCTTGCCCTCGCCGACCTTGCCGTGCACCTCGGCCTTCACCTCGTCGGCCTTGCCGGAGTCGGCGAACTTGTCCGCCTCGTCGAGGTTCTTTGGCGCCTTCTCGGCGATCGCCTTCTCGACCGCCTTGATGAACGCGTCCTTGTCGAACTCCTTCGGCTTGGCGTCGTTCATCTTCTCGGCGTTGGCGGTCTTGCCCTGCGCCTCTTCGTCGTCCTTGGGCGGCTGGGCCGCGTCCTGCGCCGCCGTCGCTTCCGTCTTCGGGGGCGGGTGCGAGGTCGCTACCGAGCGCTTTTTGCGCTCCACGTCCTTCTTCAGCGCCCCGAACTTCGGATCCGCGTCCGGGCCGGGACGCGCCGTCACCTCCGGGCCACCACCACCGGGCGCCGCAGCAGCCTCCGCCACAGCCGGTTCCGCCGGTGCCGGTGCCGGGGCCGGTTCGGCCGCGGGCGGTTGCCTGTCGGCGGGCTCCGCACGGCGGGCCGCCGCGACCGCACCATTGCCGACCATGTCCTGCCCGGTGGGCGGCGCCTTGGCCAGCGGCGGAAGCGATCCCGGCCCGCGTCCGGTACCGGCCAAAGCCGCCGACACCGCCGCGTTGGACGCGGGGAACTGGGGCCGTGCCGGGTCGCGTACGTCCGGCCGCTCCTGAGCCGGGGCAGCCGGGGCAGCCGCGGCGGGGACCTTCTCCGACGTCCTTGGCCGCAGCGCGAGAGCCTTCGGCGGTGGCATCGGACGAGCCCCCTCCCACGGCGCATTCTTCCCGTGAAGGGTGGCAGGAGGGGCGTGACGAGGCCGTCACCCTCCTGTTCCCGAAGCGTCTCCAGGAGACCGGACCGCGTAGCGGCGTGAACGCGGGGAACGCGAAGGAGCGAGGAAAGGAGTTGTCGTGCCCGTCACCTTCCGCAAGAGCTTCCGCATACTTCCCGGCGTCCGGCTCAACATCAACCGCAAGTCCGTTTCCGTCACGGTCGGAAAGGGCGACACCAAGCGCACCTACTCCTCCACCGGCCGCAGGACGACCTCGGTGGACCTTCCCGGCCCGTTCGGCTACCGCAAGACCAGCACCAGGACCACCTCACGCCACTGACGGCTCCCGCCGTTCAACAGGTCTCACCCGTCCAGGTCGCGGCACCCCGCTGGGCGGTCTCGTGGACGCGCTCGTGCCGGGCGATCGGCCCGACGAGCCCGATCAGGACGGCCGCCACCGCGAAGGCACCGTCCACGCCCACCACTTGGGAGACCACGGCGCCGATGCCGGTGCCCGCGTCGTAGGCCATGTTCCACGCCGTGCTGGCCCTGCCATGCCCCCGCGGACCCGCCCGGTGGAACATCATCACCAGGGTGTCGTTCTGCAGGGCACCGAACCCGAGCCCGTACAGCCCCGCCGCCACCGAGGCCAGCACGGCGGGGGCGGGCAGGCCGGCGGCCGCACCGGCAACCCCCGCCGTACCGAAGGCGCAGGCCAGCACCCCGGGTACGAGCAGCCGCCCCGACCCGGCGCGGTCGTGGAACGACCCGGCTGCCCAGCGGCCCACGATCACCGCCGCCGACAGCACGAACAGCGCGGTCGGGGCGGCCGCGTCCCCCTTCAGGGCGAGCGGGAGGAAGGAGGTCATCCCGCCCAGGGCACAGGCGGAGACGATGAGCATCGCCCACGGCCCGGCCAGCGGGCGCAGACCCCCCGAAGGGCGGCTCGTGCCGCCCTGCCCGGGACCCGGGGTACGGGGACGCCCTCGTCCGGACGACGCCTCCGCGCCCGCCTTCTCGTGCGGGTGCTCCACCCGCCGACTCGACATCATCCCGGCCAGCGGAGCCGCCAGCACGCTCGCGGCTCCGGTGACGACGAAGACCGCGGTGAAGCCGAACTCCTGGGCACACCACACCCCCGCCGGCAGACAGACGACGTGCGGCAGACCCACCGCCGCCCCGTACCGGCCCACCGCCCGGCCACGTTGGCCGGCGGCACCAGCTCGGCCACCAAGGCGCTGCCGGCCACCGCGACCATGCCGAAGCCCACGCCCCGCACCGCCGAGACGGCAAGGACCCACTCCAGACCGGAGGAGACCGGATAGGCGAAGGTGGGCAGGCCCATCAACAGCGCCCCGGCGGCCAGGATCCGCCGCAACCCGTACCGGCGCAGCAGTCGGCTCATCACCAGCTGGATGCCCACCGTGGTGGCCATGGTCACTCCGGTGGCCGCACCCACCCCGCCGTGCCCGGAGCCACCCTCGGCCGACCACAGGGAGACCACGGACAGCAGCGGCGCGTAATTGGAGAAGGTCCCCAGCGTGGCGGCGAGCAGCAGGAGAAAGTCCCGCCCCGCCAGTCCGGTGGGGGAGCGCCGTTGTGCCGGGCCGGTCCGGCGCGGGAAGGTGAAGAGGGCCATGACCCAAGGTGTATGCCGCCCCGACCCATCGGGTCCAACGGACATCTCCGATCCAAACCGTCACGGAATGCGATGAATGAATGGAGCTGAAGCACGTCACGACGTTCCTGGCCGTCGCCCGTCACATGAGCTTCACCCGCGCCGCCCACGACCTGGGTTACGTCCAGTCGAGCGTCACCGCACACATCAAAGCCCTCGAGCAGGACCTGGGCGCCGCACTCTTCGAGCGCCTGGGACGGCGCATCACCCTGACCCACGCCGGCGGCGAACTGCTGCCCCACGCACGGCAACTCGCCCATCAGGCGGAACAAGCCCGCCAAGCCGTCCAAGGTGCCAGTGGCGACCCCCGCGCCGTCCGCGGCACCCTGCGCATCGCCGCCCCCGAAAGCCTGTGCGCCCACCTCCTGCCACCCCTCCTCCGGGCGCTGATGGACCACTTCCCCCACCTCCGTGTGGCCTTCGGCCCCGCCGGCAGGAACACCCTGCTCACTTCCCTGAACGAAGGAGCCCTCGACGCCGGATTCCTCCTCGAAGAACACATCACCGCCCCCATGGCCACCACCGAACTCCTCGCCCGGCAGTCCCTGCGACTGATCGCCCACCCGGGCCACCCGCTCCTCCACCGCCGCCACGTCGACACCGCCGATCTCGCCGGCGAAACCCTGCTCCTCATGGAGCACGGCTGCGCCCAACGCGATGTCATGGAACGCGAGCTGGGCCGCGCGGCCATCCACCCCACCACCATGGAATTCGTCAGCGTGGAAGCACTCAAACGCTGCGCCGCGGCAGGTCTGGGCGTCGCCCTGCTCCCCGCGGCCGCCGTCGCCGACGAACTCGCCCGCGGCGAGGTGGCACCCCTGCCCTGGACCAGCAAACCCGTCCTGGGCATCCACTACCTGCGCCACAAGGACCGCCTGCCCAGCACCGTCCTCACCACCCTCGCCGAACTCGCCCGTCACCACTGGACCGGATAGCGGAAGGGCCGGGCCCGTCGGGGAACGGACCCGGCCCTTTCAGCCGTCACGGAGTCGTCGGGCGGTTCAGACGCGGTCGGCCGCGATCAGGACGTACTGGAAGGAGCCGTCCTTGTAGGAGTTGATGAACGCTTCCTCAATGCCCGTGACCAGCGAGGACGTGGCCCGCAGCTCCCAGTAGGGCAGCGTCGCGGGGGTGAGGTCGATGACGGCCTGCGGTACGAGGCGATTGTCGGCCATGGCACGCAGGTACTCCCGGCGGGAGTGGATGTTGCACTCGAAGTGCGCGTTGATCTGCGAGACCCACTTCGACGGCTGGCCGTAACGCGGGTTCCAGCAGCCGGTGATGGTCACGTAGCGGCCGCCGACCGCGAGGATGCGGGAGTGCTCGGCGAAGAGGTCGTGGAGGTCGACGTACATGGTCGACTCGTTGTTCCACGAGGCCGCGGCCTGCCCGGTCTCGAAGGGCGTATCGAGCATGTTGCAGACGTGGGCGCGGACGTGGTCCTCGATCCCGAGTTCGCGTGCACGCCCGTTGGCGAAGTCGGCCTGCTTGGCCGACAGCGTGACGCCCTCCACCGTGCACCCGAAGCGCTGGTGGGCCATGACCATGGAGCCACCGCGGCCGCATCCGGCATCCACGAGCGTGTCGTCGCGCCCAATGGGGCCGAGATGGTCCAGGAGAAGTTCGGCCTGAGCCGACTCCAGGCGGTGCAGCTCGGCGATCAGCTTCTTCTCGTCATCGCCGTCGCCGCCGAGAGCGGCGTGGTCGACGTCTCCGATGCCGTAGTGGTGGTGGTACAGGCCGTCCACATCACCGAGCCGCAGGTTCACGGGCCTGGCCTCGCGATCCCAGTAGCGGGCGATGTCCCCTTGGTAGGGCGTCACCGGGGCGGGGATGAATGCGGAGGCGTCGGCGGAAGCGCCGATGGCGGTGCTGAACTCGGTGCTGGTCATTGATAGCTCCATTCCTCTTACCAGAAATCGGGCAGGCTGTAGCGGTAGGTATTGGTCTGGTGCCAGTAGTGGTTGCCGTCGACCCACGCGGCCACGCCGCGCAGAAAACGCTGCACCGTCGGGACGGGGAGGGCGGCGGCCAGGGCCGCTGCTTCGTCCTCGAAGTCGTGCATGAGGTCGTTGTGGACCTCGACCGTCTTCAGATAGGCCTCCCGCTCGGAGATGCCCTCACGTTTGGCGATCACCACGGGCAGGTTCAGGTGCAGGCCGGGGCCGGCCAGCTCCTTGGTGTACGAGTACAGGTCGTTCACGATGGTGGTGGCGTTCCCGGCGAGCGCGATGACCCGCTGCATCGCGGGCCTGGCGTGCAGGTCCGCCGGCAGTTCGTAGCCCCCGACGGTGTCGGTGATGGTGGGGCAGGGCCGAAAGTTGTTGAACTGGCGCATCGCCAGGTATTCCCACACCTCGGGCACGTGGTCCGTCTGGGCCCACGCGGCCTCGGCGAGGTATCCCATGTGCAGACGGGCCATGTCGTGCCGGAACCGGTCGGCCTGGGAGGCGCTGGCCTCTCGGACGAAGTACTCCATGGCCGAGCGGTAGGCGCGCCGGGGCGCGTCCGCATGGAGCGACTCCGCCCACTGCGGCTCGTACTCCTTCGCCGTGTGCAACGGGTCGAGGGCGGTGTGCGCCAGCAGCAGGCGCCCGCCGAGGCCGATGGGCGAGCCGCCGTGGTCCTCGCAGTAGCAGTCGTCCACCGCGTTCTCGGCGACCATCATGCGCGTGGCGAGCATCAGATGGTCGACGGTGGGGGCGTCGGGGTGGCAGGCGACCATGTAGCGACCCACGGAGAAGCCGTCGAACTGGTCCTCCCAGTCCTCGGGATACAGGTCGACCTCGTCCAGCGCCCAGGCCTTGATCCTGCGGCTGACCTCCTCCACCCGCCCGGGGTCGGGCTCCGGCACCGGGTGGTAGTAGAGGCCCGGGACAGGGTGGCCTTCGGCCGGATCCTCCGGCGGCGCGGGCGGCGTCGGCTCCTCGCGCGGGGCCAGGTGCAGGCTCGCCGTGCCCAGTCCGCTGGGGCCGCGCAGGAGCCGTTCCAGGCCGGCGCCCGCGGTGCGCGCCTCGACGGCAGCGGCGGGCGGCGGGGTGGGCAGGGAGGGCGGAGGGGGAAACTCAGGCGCAGGCATCCATGGCTCCTCGGTGGGGTGGGTGGCAGTCCCGGATGGACTCCGGGCACGCGCGGCCCGCCCGGCGCGGGGCCGGGCCGTCGTAGCCGTCGTGCAGGGGAGGGCCCTTAGTCGCGGCTGCGGGCGATCTGCACGTTCTCCAGCACGCCGAGGGCATCCGGCACCAGGATGGCGGCGGAGTAGTAGGCGCTCACGAGGTAGGAGATGATCGCCTTCTCGTCGATGCCCATGAAGCGCACCGACAGGCCCGGTTCGTACTCCTCCGGCAGACCGGTCTGCCGGAGGCCGATGACACCCTGGTTGTCCTCGCCGGTGCGCATGACGAGGACCGAGCTGGTGTTCTCCTTGCTGATGGGAATCTTGTTGCACGGCAGGATCGGGACGCCGCGCCAGGCCGGGACCTGCTGCCCGCCGAGGTCGACGTGGGTCGGATAGAGCCCGCGGGAGTTGAACTCCCGCCCGATCGCCGCGATCGTCCGGGGATGGGCGAGGAAGAACTTCGAGCCGCGGCGGCGGCAGAGCAGTTCGTCGAGGTCGTCCGGGGTGGGCGGGCCGGAGTGGGGCTGGATGCGCTGCTTGAAGTCGGCGTTGTGGAGCAGGCCGAACTCTCGGTTGTTGATCAGCTCGTGCTCCTGGCGCTCACGCAGCGCCTCGATGATGAGCCGCAGTTGCTCCTCGGTCTGGTTCATTGGCTCGTTGTAGAGGTCGGCGACCCTCGTGTGGATCCGCAGAACGGTCTGCGCGACGGAGAGTTCGTACTCGCGCGGCTTCAGCTCGTAGTCGACGAACGTGCCGGGCAGCGCGGGTTCGCCGGTGTGACCGGCCGACAAGGCGATCTCGGCCTCACCACGATGGTTCTGCTGCCGGCCGAGAAGTGAACGGAACTCCCGGACGTGGTCCTGGAGGCTCGGCGCCGAGGACAGCACGGCGTCGAAGTCGGCGCGGGACAGGGTGAGCAGGGTGCCGGCGGTCTCGGCGGTGGCGGTGCAGTCCCACCGGGCGTCCGTGTCCAGCAGGGAGTCCTCACCGAACCGGTCGCCGTCGGCGAGCACGGCGACGGCGACCTCGTCACCGTACTTGCCGACCGTGGTCCGCTTGACGCGGCCGTGCGCGATCAAGTGGATCTGCTCGGCGGGCGTGCCGCGCTCGACCAGCGTTTCCCCGGCCCGGAAGTCGTGCTGGACGCACCGGTCGGCGATGGCCGTCAGCACCTCCACGTCCTCGAAGCCCCGCAGCAGGGCCAGTTCGCCGAGCTCGCGGGGGATTACCCGGACGGTGCCACCGTCCTGGACGAACTCCACGCGCCCGTCGCCGACGGTGTAGGTCAGCCGGCGGTTCACCCGGTAGGTACCGCCCTTGACCTCGACCCAGGGGAGCGACCGCAGCAGCCAGCGCGAGGTGATCCCCTGCATCTGCGGCGCGGACTTGGTCGTGGTGGCCAGGTTGCGGGCAGCAGCCGTGCTCAGGCTGGACTGCCGAGTCGGCTCCAGGGGTGATTCCGGGCTGGTACCAACAGTCATCGGGCGAGCTCTCCTTCGTCACGGCGGTGGCCTCGCGCGCATGCGCGTCACCGGAAAGGAGGAGGGAGGGGTGCATCCGGGTATCCGCGCAGACCCATGGAACGGTAGTTGCCAGGGCACCTGATCGGCCAAGGGGAGCCGTCAGTATTAACTCGATAAGATGATCGTGGCCTGCGCGGGGTTTGCGAACGCGGCCGACGGTATTTCAGATGCGATCGCAGGCGTGCCCGATGCGCGGCGCACACAAGACGGCATTCAGGGAGCGTTCCACCAGACCGAGCCCGTATCGCCCGCCGGACTAGTGCTGTTGGACCTCCGCGCTCACGGGGACGGTCTGCTTCATCTGGGCCAGCTGCCGCACCGGTAGCAGGCGGCCTGCGAGCAGTGTGCGGAGGAAGACGTTCTCGTCCCGTGTGGTCGTGACGAACGAAAGGATCGAATGGTCCACCGGTATCCGGTCGGTGACGTCCACCCGGGAACCGGGGCCGAAGAGCTGGTAGGCCTGGGCATGCGGCCGGGGCAGGGCGGGCGAGGTGCCCATCCACCGGGTCCGGTCGAGGCCGGGCGGGCGCAGGATGCGGTCTTCGATCGCCTGGTGGGCGGGTTGACCTGTGGCCTTCTGGATGATCATGCCGAGGAGGACGTAGCCGGTGTTGGAATACTCCCAGTCCTCGCCGGGCGGAAAGTCGGGCGCGTGGGCCATGGCGCGGGCAACCATCTGCTCGGGGAGGTACACGTCGTGGCGCTGCTGGTAGTACTCCTGTATCCGGGCAGGTCGTCGTGGATACCGCTGGTGGCGACCGACTGCCGACCATCACGCGCGATCGTGCGGGTCTGCGCACCGCTGATGCCGAGGGTGTGGATCGCCTCGGTGTCCTGACGTAACCGCTTCACAGGGGAGGGACCGGCGGGCTGGGCGGGGGCGGGGGCCACCTCGATGGCGAGCAGCGTAACGACACCGAGTGCCATGGCGAGGCGTTTCGCAGAGTGGAAGGCATGGCTGGACGCTCGTTTCGCCCCCAACGGGGCGCGATCGGGCGCACCCCAGGGGTCGCGACGGGGAATACCCCCCAACGCGGGCCGTCACCCGTCCGCCGTCGACCTGCCGGGCCTGGTGTGACGGTTCTCGACCCAGTCACACCTCCGGGGCGTGCTGAACGGCACCGCGAACCTAGCGGAATTCCTCCGCATGCTCCTCCGCCCATACACGGAAGGTGCGCGCGGGCACTCCGGTGATCTCTTCCACCGTCGAGGTGATCAGGTTCGATTCGGGACGGTTTTCAGCGCTGGCCAACAGTGCTTCGACGAGGGCGGGTGGCCTGCCGTCGGCGAGCAGTTGCTCGCGCGCGGCCTGTACGGGGACCTTTTCGAAGGTCACCGGGCGGCTGATCGCCTCTCCGATCGCATGGACCTGTTCGGCCCTGCTCAGTACCTGCGGACCAGTCAGGACGTGCTTCGCACCTACATGCCCGTCAGCGGTCAGGGCATGGACCGCCACGGCCGCGACATCGCGCTCGTGGATCACGGCTGTAGCGGCGATGTCGGGGCCGCGAACGACCTGCGTGGCGCGGATCTGCTCGGCCCACCCTCGCGCGTTGGAGGCGATGCCCTCTCCAGCGTGTCCGGCTCGGACAGGTCCCCGCTGAGGACCGTCACTTCCTCCGGTAGCCCGGCCGTTTCGGGGTCCCGCGCCAATGCCCGCACGTCGGTGTCCGTGGCCAGGAGTCGAGCAACAACTTGTCGGCCGACACTGCCGGTCGCGCCTGTCACAAGAATCTCACTCATGGACAGGTCAGCCTCGGCGCTGCTCGAAGTATTCCGTCTGCCGGGCTGACCAGGAGACGTTGACGAAGCGGAACGTTGCTCCGTATATTGATCCGGAACAGCGCTCCGCTTTCCGTGTGGGGGCCGTCGAAGGGGAACACGCATCATGAGTGAACCGACCTACCCAGCCGACACGCATCGCTCGCCCGCTCCCGTCCTCTCGGTCAGTCCGGTGGTGCTACCCGCCCCCGGCCGGGCCGTGGACCTGGAGACGCGCGTCTCGGCGCCCGTGACCGGGAGCGACCTGCCGGTCATCCTCCTGTCGCACGGCCACGGCTACTCGAACCACCTCTCCTCGCTGAACGGCTACGCCCCTCTCGCCAACTTCTGGGCGGCACACGGATTCGTCGTGATCCAGCCCACCCATCTGAGCTCCAGGACCCTGAGCTTGGACCCCGACACCCCCGGTGCGCCGCTGTTCTGGCGATCCCGGACCGAGGACATGAAGCGCATCCTCGACGGGCTCGATGTGATCGAGGCCGCCGTACCGCAGCTCCTCGGGCGCCTGGACCGCAGCAGGGTTGCCGTGGCCGGGCACTCGATGGGCGGGCACACCGCGAGCCTGCTGCTCGGCGCCCGGCTCACCGATCCGCACGACGGTACGGAGGTGAACCTGGCCGAGCCCCGCATCAAGGCGGGCGTCCTGCTCGCGGCGCCCGGCAGGGGTGGCGATGCGCTCAGCCCGTCCGTGGCGGAGAACATGCCGTTCTTCTTGACCACGGACTTCTCCACGATGACGACGCCCGCGCTCGTGGTCGCCGGGGAGAAGGACGCCTCTGCCCACCTGACGGTCATGGGCCCGGACTGGCACACCGATCCGTACACCCTCTCCCCGGGCCCCAAGTCCCTGCTCACCCTGTTCGACGCGGAGCACGGGCTCGGCGGGGTCGCGGGATATGACGTCGCCGAGACCACGGACGAGAGCCCCGAGCGCGTGTCCGCGGTCCAGCGGCTCACCTGGGCCTACCTCCGCACCGAGCTGTACCCCGGGGATTCCGCGTGGCAGGTGGCGCGGGAAGCGCTGACGGTCGGCTCCCACCCGCTCGGACGCGTGGAATCCAAGTGACGGATCAGCCCTGCGCGAGCGCGCCATCGGTGGAGGCGCCCGAGGCGATTCCGTAGGCGGGGTCGGGCACCGACTCCGGTGCGAGCAGCACCGAGTGGCGGCCGTCCACGCCGACCGGTACGTCGCCGTCGATGGTGACGCGGCGCAGGGTGCGCTCGTGGTTGTCGGAGTCGTCGACGCCGTAGTGCTGAGTGGCGCGGTTGTCCCAGAGGGCGACGTCACCGGCGCGCCACTGCCAGCGGATGGTGTTCTCCGGACGTTCGATGTGCGACTGGAGGAGCTCGATAAGGGCGCGCGAGTCGCGGCCGTTGAAGCCGGTGAGTTTCTGGATGAAGTTCCCCAGGATCAGGGTGCGTTCGCCGGTCTCGGGGTGGACGCGCACCACCGGGTGCTCGGTCTGGAACTTGATGGCGGTGAACACGGTGAGGTGCCGCTCCAGCGCCGCGGCCGGCGCGTCGGGGCGGGTGGCGGCGTAGTCGTAGTCGTTGGTGTGCACGCCGCGCAGGCTGTCGGCCAGGACCCGCAGCGGCTCGGGGAGTTTGGCGTAGGCGGCGGCGGTGTTGGACCAGAGGGTGTTGCCGCCGTAGGGCGGGATGACCTCGGCGCGCAGGATGGAGAAGGCCGGGTAGGCGGGGACGAAGGTGACGTCGGTGTGCCACTGGTTGGCGCGTCCGCCGTGCTCGTTGTCGATGGGGAACGCGTAGCGGCCGTCGGCGGAGGGCACGGTGGGGTGCGCGACGGGCTCGCCGAGGAGCCTGCCGAACGCCTCGTGGCTCTCGGCGTCGAGGTGGTGCTGGTCGCGGAAGAACACGACCTTGTGCTCGAGCGCGGCGGCGCGGATCGCGGCCACGGTGGCCTCGTCCAGGTCGGCGCCGAGCCGCACTCCGGAGATCACGGCCCCGATGCGGCCGCCGATCTTCTCGACGGTGAGGGTGGTGGTCGCGGGGGGTGCGGTGAACGTCATGGTGGAGGGTCCCTTCGCCGGGGTGGGTGACGGCTTCTTTTCGTTGCTGTCGGAGCGGAAGAAAATCCGCGCAGGTGAAACGTGCAGAACGCTGAAGGAGAGAGGGGTGCCGTGGGCGGTCAGCGACACGCACACCCGGAGCGGGCGGGGCGCCCCCGGCCCGCACAAAGCCGCGGAACGCGGAGATTCATCGCGGTCACGTCCACGAGCTTGGGCATCGTGCCGATGGCCGGTCAAGGTTTCACCGGTCGGCTTCATGACCCTGCAACACGAGCGCGACCCCGGCCTCCTTCGGGTCGCCAGAACACCACCGGGCACGGCATGTTGGAGACTTCCGCCCACCCGCCAGGAGGACCACCATGCCGATCAGTCCGCCCCCGGGCGCCCGTACCTCCGGCGACGGCCGCAGGGAGGCCAACGCCGCGTCGGTGCTGCGCGCCGTGCTCGACCACGGCCCGGTGGCCCGCAGCGGCATCGCCCGGCTCGCCGGGCTGAGTCCGGCGGCCGTGTCCCGGCAGTGCACCGACCTGACCCGGCTCGGTCTGGTGCGCGAGGTGCCCGAGCTGGTGGCCGCGAGCGGCGTGGGCAGACCGCAGATACCGGTGGACCTGCACACCGGTGATGTGGGCGGGCCACTCGTCGCGGGTGTGCACATCGGAGTGCCCGGGTCGAGCTTCGGACTGACGGATCTGCGCGGCACGGTGGTGGCCCGGCAGGACTTCCCGCACGACGGGATACCCGCCGCCGAGCTGCGGGAACGCATGGGGCGGGCGCTGGCCACGTTCCTCGCCGAACACCGGCCGGACGGCGGCAGGGTCCTCGGGGTGGGCGCGGCCATCGGCGGCTGGGTGGACCCGGCGCACGACACCGTCGTACGGCACGAGGCGCTCGGCTGGGACCACTACCCGCTGGGAGCCGACCTCCGACGGCACACCGGGCTGCCCGTCCGGGTCGACAACCATGCCCGTGCCGTGGCCCGGTCCGAGTTGCTGTTCGGGCGGCCGGCGGCACGGCGCTCCCTGGTGCACCTGTTCGTCGGCAACGTGGTGGACGCGGCGCTCGCCATCGCGGGCGTGGTGCACAGCGGGCCCAGGTCGGGGGCCGGGGACGTGGCGCATCTGCCGGTGCCGGACAGCACGGCGCCGTGTCCGTGCGGCCGTACCGGCTGTCTGGAGGCGACGGTTTCGGACACCGTCCTCGCCCGGCGCGCGGTGGCGGCGGGGCTGATTCCCGAGGCCGACGCCGGTCTGCTCGTGGACGCGGCGGCAGCGGGGGACCGGCGGGCCGACGCACTCCTGCGGGAGCGGGCGCGGGCGGTGGGCCGGGCGACGGGCCTGCTCCTCGACGTGCTCAACCCCGATCTCGTGGTGATCACCGAGCGGTCCAGCACGCTACAGCCCGCGTACCTCGACGAGATCCGGACGGCCGCGATCGCGCACGCACACGTCTGCGACGACCCCGAGCGGATCGTGGTCCCACATGCTGGACCGGCGGCCCTTCTCGTGGCGGCCGCCACGGTCGTACTGGATCCGCTGCTCACAAGCCCACTGCAAGCTTGTCGCAATACGGCCGCAATGCTCCCGTAGACCTGACAAGCCCCCCTGCTCAGACGGTTGTTGACCATCGCGCCGGACCGCTGACATTCTGCTGCGCGTGCCCCCGGACCTGCGCCTCGTGTCCCGCTGGCATGTCGATCTGTGTCGGCAGGCCAGCGCGATCTGTGCTGCCCGCCGATAACGCACGGCCGGTACGCACCGCCGCTGACGCACCGTTGATCCGCCGCCGCTGAGCCACGGCTGATCCGTGTCCGGCGTGGCACCTCACGCCGGTCGCCGTCCTTCCGGCTGCCCCGCCTCCCCGTAGCGACGCGGCCGATCCGCGGCCCGCGCGCTGCCACGCGTTCGTTCCCGTCAATGACTTCCTGAATTACTTCCTGCCGAAGCGAAAAGAATGGGTCCTCCCTCATGCGCACACCCCCTTTCCCGCCTGCGGACCCGCTGTCCCGGCGCACCGCGCTGCGGGCCGCCGGCGCCGGTGCCCTGCTGCTCGGGTCGGGTGGCGCGCTGACCGGCTGCCGTTCCGCCGTCTCCACGGTCGGCGGATCGGCGGGCGGACCCAAGCGCGGCGGGACGCTCACGGTCGCCGTCAACGAGGACTTCGAGCCCTCCCTGCTGTTCACCCAGGCCGACCAGTCGCTGCAGAACCGGCTGATCTACAACACCCTGATCCGCTACGACGACCGGTTGCGGCCCCAGCCGGAGCTGGCCACCTCGTGGAGTTACGCCGCAGACGGCCGGAGCATCACACTCAAGCTGCGCGACGACGTGACGTATCACGACGGCCGCCCGTTCACCGCGGACGACGTCATCTTCGCCGTCAAGAACCTGTTGAACCCGGAGCGCTCGTCCCAACTCGCCGCCACCGCGAAGGCGGTGACCGGTTTCGAGAAACGTGGCGACCATGAGCTGGTGCTGAGACTCGCCCACCCGGTGAGCAACCTCTTCGACCTCTTCGAGTTCATGATCATCGCGGACCGGCACACGATCGACGACGCGATAGCGGGCAAGAAGCTCAACGGCACCGGCCCCTTCACATACGTCAGCCGCAGGCCCGGGGTGGGCCTCAACCTCGTGCGCAACGACAGGTACTGGATCCCGGACCGCCCCTATCTGGACGCCGTCGAAGTCCGCGTCTACACCCAGCCGGACGCCCTGCTGTCCGCGCTGCGCTCGGGCCAGGCGCAGCTGTCGTACCACGTACCGGGCAAGTACCTGGCCACGCTCAAGATCGGCGCGGGCTTCAGCGTCAAGGAGTACGACACCGGCACCGGCGCCATGTACGTCGGCGCCACCGTCACCAAGGCGCCGGCCGACAACAAGGCCTTCCGGCAGGCCGTCGCCTGGGCGGTGGACCGGGACCGGATCGTGGCGCAGGCGCTCGGCGGCTACGGCCTCGCCTCGGCGGCGCCCTGGCCCAGGTCCTCACCCGCGCACAGCGAGGCCAACCGCTCCCACTACACACACAACCCGGCCAAGGCCCGCGAGCTGCTGAAATCCTCCGGGGTGTCCACGAAACAGACCCTGCCGCTGGGCCACCCCACGACACCGGTGCACACCACCATCGCCGAGATCGTGCAGAACGATCTGAAGGAGGCCGGGATCAAGACCCGGCTGGAACCCACCGACCCGGCCGTGTTCCAGAAGCAGCTGATCTCCGGCACGATGCCGACGCTGTGGATCAACACCCACGCCTTCGGGCAGGTGCACCCCTCGACACTTGCCATCAGTGCCTACCCCTTCAACGAGGCCAAGAACACCTCACACTTCCGCTCGTCGGAGTACACGGAGGCCGTCCATGCGGCGTGGCGGCGCAAGGGGGCCGACGGCGCCGCCGCCAACGCCCTCTACCGACGAGTTTCCGACCTGCTGCTCGACCAGGCGTTCATCATCGACCTCGCCATCGAGGACGCGGTGCAAGTGGCGGCGAAGAGACTGCACGGGCCGACGCTCAACAAGTACGTGTACCTCAACCTCGACAACGCCTACCTGGACTGACCATGCGTGGCTACCTCCTGAAGAAGATCCCCTCGGCCCTGCTCGTCCTGCTCCTCGCCTCCTTCCTGATCTTCGCCATCCTGCGGCTCGTCCCCGGCGACGCCGCGGACGCGCTCGCCGGGCCGGACGCCTCGCCCCAGTCGGTCGAGGCCATCCGCCACCAACTCGGCCTCGACCAGCCGCTGGTGACGCAGTACGTGACCTGGATCGGCGATCTGGTCTCCGGTGAACTCGGACCCTCGTACGCCATCGGCGGTGAAGTGGCCGACCTGATCGGTGACGGATTCGCGGCCACCGCCGAACTCACCGCGGGCGCACTGTTCTTCACCGTCGCCCTGGGCATGCTGCTCGGCGTGCTCGGCGCCACCTCCCGGCACCCCGCGGTGCGGACGGCCGTACGGGCACTCACCACCGCGGCCCTCGCGGTGCCGCCGTTCGTGACGGGCGTGGTGCTGGTACTGGTCGTCGCGGTGCAGTTCGTCGTGCTGCCGTCCGGTGGCCGGGTCGGGCTCCTCGAAGCGCCCGACCTGGAGCTGCAGTATCTGCTGCTGCCGTCGCTGTGCCTGGCCCTCCCCAGCGCGGCCGTCCTGGGCCGCTATCTGAAGGACAGCCTGGAACGCGCCCTCGGCGAGGACTACATCCGCACCGCCACCGCGGCCGGAGTGCCCCGGCGCAGACTGCTGTGGCGGCACGCCCTCCCGAACGCCCTGCCACCCGTCGTCACCCTGCTCGGCATCCAGACCGGCCAGCTCCTCGGCGGCGCCGTCCTGGTGGAGGCGATCTTCGCCTGGCCGGGCCTCGGCCAACTCGCCCACCAGGCGCTGACCCGGCGCGACTACCCGGTCGTACAGGACGTCCTGCTGCTCCTGGTCACGGTGTTCGTGACGATCCAACTGCTGACCGACATCGTCTACGCGCTGCTCGACCCGCGCATCCGGTGGGACTGAACTGGGAGTGAACACCGCCATGACCACGCTCTCGACCGCAAGAGCCCGACGGGTACGCACACGGGCCGCCCGCCACCCCTCTCTCACCGCCCTCACCACCACCCGCGGCCGCATCGGCCTGCTGCTGGTCGGCCTGGTGGTGTTCGGCGGCCTGCTCGCCCCGCTGCTCACCTCCTACGATCCCACCGACCAGAGCGGTGACACCCTGCTGGGCCCCGGCAGCGCCGGACACCTGCTCGGCACCGACGACCTGGGCCGCGACCTGCTCAGCCGGGTGCTGTACGGCATCCGTGCCGACCTGGAGGTGATCGCCATCGGAGTGCCCCTCGGGGCACTGCTGGGCTGCGCCTTCGCCCTGCTCGCCGCCGTCCACCCGGTGCTGGACACCGTCGCGCAGCGGCTGTTCGACCTGGTGCTGGCCTTCCCGGGGCTGATTCTGGCGCTCGCCATCACGGCGGTCCTCGGCCCGGGCCGGCTACCGGTGATCGTCGTCATCGCGCTCGCCGAAATCCCCGTCTTCGGACGGCAGTTGCGCGGCGCCATCCTCATCCAGCGCGAGCGCGAGTACGCCGTCGCCGCGCGGGTCGGCGGCACCGGCCGGGCGCGGCTGCTGCTGCGGCACATCCTGCCCAACTGCGCCGACCCGCTGGTCGTCCAGCTGGGCCTCTCCCTCACCATCGCTGTCTTCCTCGAAGGCGCCATGAGCTTCCTCGGGGTCGGTGTGCGCCCGCCCGAACCCACCCTCGGCAGCATGCTCAGCCAGGCCCTGCCCTACCTGGCCCAGGCGCCCTTCTTCGCCGCCGGGCCCATGCTCTCCGTCACCCCGCTCGTCCTCGGTTTCTCCCTGCTGTCCGAGGCCCTGAACCGGGAGGTCCGCCGATGACATCCCCCTTGCTCGACGTACGCGGCCTCAGCGTCGACTTCAGCACTCCGGACGGACGAACCGTCCACGCCGTACGCGACGTGGACTTCACCCTGGAGCGCGGCGAAACCCTCGCCGTCGTGGGCGAGTCCGGCTCCGGAAAGTCCACCACCGCGCTGGCGCTGACCCGGATGCTGCCGGGCACGGGACGGATCACCGCCGGATCGGTGCTGCTGGACGGCACCGATCTCGCCACCGCGACCGAGGAGGAGCTGCGCGCGGTGCGCGGCGCCCGGATCGGGACGATCTTCCAGGACCCGATGACCTCCCTCAACCCCGTCCTGTCGGTCCACACCCATCTCGACGAGGTGCTGCGGGCCCACCGCCACGGCGATCGCGCCACGCGGCGGGCCCGCGCCGAGGAACTGCTCGACCTGGTGGGCATCCCGGAACCGCGGCGCAGGCTGAACGACCATCCGCACCAGTTCTCCGGCGGCCAGCGCCAGCGCATCCTCATCGCGATGGCACTCGCGGGCGAGCCGGACGTCCTGGTGGCCGACGAGCCGACCACGGCACTCGACGCCACCGTGCAGGAGCAGATCCTGCACCTGCTGGCCAAGCTCAACGAGGAGACCGGCACCGCCCTGCTCCTCATCACCCACAACATGGGCGTCGTCTCCCGCTCCTGCGCCCGGGCGCTGGTGATGTACGGCGGAACGGTCGCCGAGCACGGCCCGACGACGGACGTCCTCACCCGGCCCAGGCACCCGTACACCGCGGGGCTGCTGGCCGCCGTACCGCGGCTGTCGTCCCCCTCCGGCACCCGGCTCACCGGTATTCCCGGCGCACCGCCCGACCTGTCGCTGCCACTCGTCGGCTGCGCGTTCGCGCAGCGGTGTGCGGCGGCGGACGAGCGGTGCCGGACCGAGGCGCCGCCCCTGGTCGACGGCGTGGCGTGCTGGTACCAGGAAGAGCGGTCGGTCGCGGTGGCCCCGCCCGCCGAGGACACCGAACGCATCGAGCCCGCCACCGCCGAAGGGGACGTACCCCTGCTGGAGGCCGCCGCCCTGCGCAAGGAGTTCCGGGGGCGCCGCCACGCACCGCTCGTCGCCGTCGACGACGTCTCCCTCACCCTGCACGCGGGCGAAACCCTCGGCGTCGTCGGGGAGTCCGGGTCCGGCAAATCCACCCTGGCCCGGGTGCTGGCACACGCCCACCCGGCCGACGGCGGCACGATCCGGCTCCGCGGCGAGGACGTGACCCGGCCGTCCCGTACCGCGCTACGGGCGCTGCGCCGCCAGGTGCAGATGGTGTTCCAGGACCCGTACGCCTCCCTCAACCCGCGGATGACGGTGGGCGACATCGTCGGTGAACCCCTCCTCGTCCACGGGCTCCAGCCGGACCGCGCCGCACGCGAGAAGCGGGTCGCCGAGCTGCTGGAACTGGTCGGCCTTGACCCGGCCGTCGCCGACCGGATGCCCCGAGCGTTCTCCGGCGGCCAGCGCCAGCGCATCGGCATCGCCCGCGCCCTGGCCCCGGAACCGTCCGTGCTGCTGTGCGACGAACCCGTCTCGGCGCTCGACGTCTCGGTACAGGCGCAGATCGTCAACCTCCTGGCCGACCTCCAGCGCGACCTCGGACTGGCCCTGCTGTTCATCGCCCATGACCTGGCGGTCGTACGGCAGGTCAGCCACCGCATCGCGGTCATGCACCGGGGCCGGATCGTCGAGACGGGCCCCGCGGACGAGGTGTGCGTCCACCCGCGACACCCCTACACCAGCACTTTGCTGGCGGCCGCCCCCGAACCCGCCCCGGCCGCTCCGGCGATGCTGGAGACTCCTGTCGTATGAAGACACACCAGCAGGTGCCGCAGCCCTCGAGACCCTTGCGGAAGCTCGGCTTCCTGACCATCGGCCTGTTCGACGAGGCCGACCCGGGCCGGGGCCATGAATCGACACTGGACATCATCGAACTGGGCGAACGCCTGGGTTTCGACAGCGCCTGGGTGCGCCACCGCCATCTGCAGTACGGCATCTCCTCACCCATCGCCGTCCTGGCGGCGGCTTCACAGCGCACCAGCCGCATCGAGCTGGGCACGGCCGTCATCCCCGTGGGATGGGAGAATCCGCTGCGGCTGGCCGAAGACCTGGCAACGGTCGACATCCTGTCCCGTGGCCGCCTCAACCCGGGCGTCAGCGTCGGCCCGCCGAACCACTACGACCAGGTCAAGGACGCCCTCTACCCGGACACGGCCGATGCCGAGGACTTCAGCCACGAGCGCGTGCGACGGCTGCTGGACTTCGTACGCGGCGAACAGGTCACCGACTTCAGCGGTGTCGAGGGCTTCGAGGTGTTCTCCGACCGGGTCCAGCCGCACTCTCCAGGACTCGGCCGCCGCATGTGGTACGGCGGTGGCAGCCTGCGTTCGGCCCGGTGGGCTGGTGAGCAGGGAATGAACCTGCTCACCAGCAGCGTGGTGAAGGCGGAGGAGTCCGAGGACTTCGCCGAGATCCAGCTCTCGCACATCCGGACCTTCCGCGCCCACCACCCCGATGGCGACCGTGCCCGTGTCTCCCAAGGGCTCGTCGTCATCCCCACCGACACGGCCTCGCCGGAGCAGCGCGCGAAGTACGAGGAATACGCCCGGAAGCGGATGCCGCGGACCGCCACACCGCAGGGGCCGGCGCGCATGATGTTCGCGCCCGACCTCGTCGGCACGTCGGAGGAGATCGCCGAACGGCTCGCCTCCCACGCCGCCTTCCGGGAGGTCGAGGAGGTCGCGTTCGCGCTGCCGTTCACCTTCGCGCACGAGGACTATGTCCAGATCCTCACCGACATCGCCACCAGGCTCGGCCCGGCCCTGGGCCGGCAGCCGCGCGGCGGCATCGGCTAGGCGGCCTGGGCCTTGTCGTACAGGGCCTTCGCCACGTCACCGAAGTACGGACCGAACATCTGGTTCGGCAGGAAGACATAGCCGAAGCTGTTCACGGAGACCTGGAGCCCGGTGCCGGCGAGCTCGCTGAAGCCGGTGAGCCAGGGGCCGCCGCTGGAGCCGCCCGTCATGTTGCAGGCGAGGCCGTGGTCCTGCGTGAGGAGGAAGTCCTTCGAGCTGTTGCCGCTGCAGTAGATGAGCTTCGTACCGTCGTACGGCGAGGCGGCGGGGAACCCGAAGGAGTACATCTGCTTGTTGTAGCCGCCGTTGAACTGGATTCCCTGCGAACCGACCACCGAGGCGAGTTTCTGGCCGTTCAGTGGGGCGACGACCGCGGCGCCGATGTCGTAGTTGATGTCCTCACTGGTTTCCCATTGCGGGGTGGTGAGTGTCGTCGCCGCGGTCCACTTGCCGTACGGCGCGTTGCCGTTGTCGTAGGCGGGCACGAAGACCCAGTTGGTGTGCCAGCTTCCCTGGTACTTCACACAGTGTCCGGCTGTGATGACGGTACTGGCGTTCTGGCTGGTCACGGCGTTGCCGGTGCAGGAGGCGGTACGCCCCTGGAAGGTGAAGAACACCCGGCCCGAGGTGCTGACCACCTCCCCGCTGCCGGTCCACGGGCCACCGGCCTGCGGGAAGGAGGCGGGTGCGGCGGTGGGTTCGACGGTGGTCGACGGCCCTCCGGTCTCGGGGGTCTTCAGCCGCTTGGCGGCCTGCCGGGTCAGCAGCAGATCGAGCGGGGTGGCCGCGCGCATCCGTTCAGCCGTCCAGAAGGTGCGGGCCCTGTGCTGTTCGGCGGACGAGGCGGTGCGGGCCGCTGCCGACGGCCCGGAGGCCGATTCGGGCGGTGCCGCGGTGGCCGCGCCCGCATCGAGGAGGCCGCCGGTGAGCAGGGCTCCGACGGCCAGCAGAATGCCCGCGGCGGTGCGATGGCGTCTCACGCATGTCTCCTTCTGCCGTGCCCGGACCGGTCGCGTCCGGGCAGGGTGGGGGAACGAAGAGCGGTGCGGATAGACGTGCGTGAGGCAGAGTGCCACGGGAATCTTGACTTGTCAGGGGGTGTTTCAGCCCTTGCACCGGGGCGCCGACGGAATCTCCGGCGACATCGCCCACGTACGGCTGCGCGGCACCGACTACCAGGACCGGCTCTGCGGCGGCTGCGGCAACTCGGACTGCCTCGGCGCGGTGGTCAACGGCGAGGACATCGCCGCCCGACTCGCCCGGGAGGGCCTGCCGGTGAAGACCAAATGGGACGCCATACGACTCGCCCAGCAGGGCGAGCCCCGCGCTCTGCGCGCCGTACGGGAAGCCGGTGAAGGCCTCGGCGAAGTTCTCGCCGCCATGGTGTGCTTCCACAACCCCGACCTCATCGTGGTCGGCGGCGCCTTCGCCATCCTCCAGGACGACCTGCTCGCCGGCATCCGCAGCGTCGTCTACGAACGCGCCCTCGCCCAAGCCACCCGCCTCCGACCGTGGAACGAGCCCTGTCGCCCAGGGGACTCGCCGCCTGGCTTTGAACACCGCCGCCGACGACCCTGCCGCACATACGAGGAAAATCGGGCCTATGGCATCGCAAGAGCCGGAGTTGTGATCGACCGGCCTGGCATGTGCGTTTGTAGGTGACCCGGGCCCGGGTACGGTCATCCGGGAGGTGGTAGCCCGTGAGTCAGTCCCTCGCCACTGCCGGTACGGCCGCCCGCCCGCTGGCGGAACTTGTGCTCACCGGCGATCTGCACCGTCCGGCCCGCCTGACGGTGCCCGACCTGCTCGCCTGGCCCCAGCACGAGGCCGACGTCAGCTTCGAGTGCGCTACTAGCGGCATCCGGCATCACCGTTTCACCGGACCGCTGCTGCACGACGTCCTGGCGACCGCCGGCCCCGGCTTCGACCCCGCCCGCCGCAAGGACCGCCTGCGCTTCCTGATCGCGGTGTCCGGCACGGACGGCCACCACGCCCTGCTGTCCTGGGGGGAGATCGACCCCGACTTCGGCAGCGCGCCGGTCCTGCTCGCGGTCGGTATCGACGACACCTCGCTCGACCGCGCAGGCACCCAGCTCGTCCTACCCCAGGACCGCTGCGGGGCCCGGTACATCAGCGGCATCACCGCTATCCGCGTGGACGGCGGCTACACCTCGTGGACGTGACACGAGGCGATACCCGTGCGGCAACGACGAAGGGCGACCCGTGAGCTGGGCGGAACCGACGGGCGTCCTGGTCGTCCAGCACCTGCCGCACGAGGGCCCGTACGCCATCGGCACCGCACTGGAGGCGGCCGGACTGCCGGTGCGGGTATGCCGGACCTGGGCGGGGGACCCGGTGCCGGAATCGCCGGACGGACTGGCCGCGCTGGTGGTCATGGGAGGACCGATGGCGGCGTACGACGACTCCCCTGCGTTTCCGACCCGCGCGGCCGAGTTGGCCCTGCTGCGGGTCGCGCTCGAGGCGGTGGTGCCCGTGCTCGGGGTGTGCCTCGGTGCGCAACTGCTCGCGGTGGCGGCGGGCGGCGTGGCCCGGCCCGGCGACGGTCAGCAGACCGGCTGGGGAACGGTGCGGACGACCTCGGCCGCGCCCGCCGACCCGCTGTTCGCCCCGCTACCCGAACACCTGCGCGTACTGCACTGGCACGGCGACACCATGGACCTCCCGGCCGGTGCCGCCCTGCTGGCCTCCTGCGACCGCTACCCGGTCCAGGCGTTCCGCATCGGTGGCGCGGGCTGGGGGCTGCAATTCCACCTGGAGGTGGACGAGGAAGCCATCGACGCCTTCGCCACGGCCTTCCCGGACGAGGCCGCCACCGTGCCGGACCTCCGGGAGTCCACCCCCGCCGAACTGACCGCGTCGGCACCGCACCGCGACGGCGTCTTCGAGCGCTTCGCCGCTCTCGTGGCGTCCCGGGCGGCCCGGACCACGACCCGCGCCTTCTTCACCTCGCTGGCGGCGACCTGGGAGGAACACTTCGCCGCCGACGGCCCCCGATACGCGGCGGCCGTCTCCCGCAGGGAACTGCTCCCGGGGCAGCGGGTCATGGACATGGGCTGCGGCAGTGGCCTCGCCCTGCCCGCGCTGCGCGACGAAGTCGGTCCCCGGGGTGTCGTACTCGGAGTGGACCTCACGCCGGCCATGCTCACGGCCGCCGCCCGCGAAGGGCGTGCGGGCGTCGCCCACCTGCTGCTCGGCTACGCCTGTCGACTGCCGCTGCCGACAGGCTCGTTGGGCGGCGTCTTCAGCGCGGGCCTGATCGATCACGTCCCCGACTCCGCCGCCGCCCTGCGTGAATGGGCCCGCGCAACCGCCCCCGGCGGTGTCCTGCTGCTCTTCCACCGCTCCGGCCGCGCCGAACGCGCCGCCCGCCACGGGCGTCCCCTGGCCCCCGACGACCTGCTGGCCGAGCAGAACCTGCGCCCCACGCCGCACGCGACGGGCTGGGACCTGCTCTGCTACGAGGACGCGGCACACCACTTCCTGGCCCGGGCGGTGCGCACCGGCTGAGTCTGAGGGCATGTCCTCCTTTCGGGTGGCCTTTCCCCGATTGCGTCGCCATGCGCGCGTCCGTCCCCGGAAACTCTGACGGACAGCGGCGGCAGGCCGAGGAGGGGGATGGGGATATGGCGGGCAACACCGTTCTGTTCGCGGTCCGGGAGCACCCCGGCGGTGACACGGCCGGGGCCGAACAACTGCGCAGGATCCGTGAGGCGGTCGAGGCCGCAGGATTCGCCGTGCGGTGGGCCGGGACCGGCGCCGAAGCCCGGACGGTGCTGCGCACCGAGGCCGGTCTGGCAGCGGCGTTGGTGGACTGGGAGCTTGACCCGAGCGGCGAACCGGGCGGCGCCGCCGTACTACGCGACGTGGGCCGACGGTTCCAGAGCCTGCCGGTCTTCCTCATCGCGGCCGACGAAGGCTTCGAAGACCTGCCGCTGTGGGTGTCGGAGACCGTGGTCGGGTACGTCTGGCCGGAGGAGGACACCGCAGCCTTCATCGCCGGGCGGATTTCCAGCGCTGCCCGCGCTTACCGCGAAGCCGTACTGCCACCGTTCTTCAAGGCACTGCGCCACTTCGACGATACGCACGAGTACTCCTGGCACACCCCGGCCCACGCCGGTGGCGTCGCCTTTCTGAAGTCACCGGTGGGCCGGGCCTTCCACGACTACTTCGGGGAGCGGCTGTTCCGTAGCGATCTGTCCATCTCGGTCGAAGCGCTCGGCTCCCTCTTCGAGCACACGGGGCCCATCGGCGAGGCGGAGCGGAACGCCGCCCGGGTCTTCGGCGCCGACCTCACGTATTTCGTCCTGCACGGCGATTCCACCTGCGACCGTCTCGTCGGCCACTTCAGCGTGACCCGTGACGAGATCGCGCTCGTGGACCGGAACTGCCACAAGTCGGTGCTGCACGGCCTGGTCATCTCCGGCTCGCGGCCGGTGTATCTGATCCCTACGCGCAATGGCTACGGTCTCTCCGGCCCGCTGCCCCCGGGCGAGATCCAGGCGGACACCGTGGCCGCCCGCGTCGGCGGAAACCCACTGGCGCGCGAAGCACTCTCCTCCCAAGCCCAGTACGCCGTCTTCACCAACTCCACCTACGACGGCCTGTGTTACGACGCGCTCCAGGTCGCCCGAGCGTTCGCGGCCAGCACACCCCGGGTCCACTTCGACGAGGCGTGGTTCGCCTACGCCCGCTTCCACCCCCTCTACGCCGGGCGCTACGGGATGTCCGTGGGCCCCGACACCTTCCCCGGCCCGGACCGGCCCACCGTCTTCGCCACCCAGTCCACCCACAAACTGCTGGCCGCGCTGTCGCAGAGCGCCATGGTGCACATCAAGCCCGCGCCCCGAGCCCCGGTGGAGCACGACAGGTTCAACGAGGCGCTGATGATGCACGGCACCACCTCCCCGCTGTATCCGATGATCGCCTCCTTGGACGTCGCCACCGCGATGATGGACGGCCCGCAAGGCCGCTGGCTGATCGATGAGGCGGTGACCGAGGCGATCCGCTTCCGCCAGGCGGTGGTGCGGATCGGCCGTCGCATCAAGGCCGCCGGTGACCGTCCCGCCTGGTTCTTCGGGGTCTGGCAGCCGGAGACGGTGACCGACCCGTCCACCGGCGAGCGGCTGCCCTTCGACGAGGCCCCGGCCGAGCTGCTGCGCACGGAACCGTCGTGCTGGGAGCTGGAGCCCGACGCGGATTGGCACGGATTCCCCGGGCTCGCCCAGGGCTACTGCATGCTCGATCCCCTCAAGGTGACCGTGACCTGCCCGGGGATCAACGCAAGCGGCCACATGGCCGATTGGGGCATCCCCGCCCGGATCCTCACGTCCTACCTGGCCACCCGGAACGTCGTGGTGGAGAAGACCGACAGCTACACCACCCTGGTCCTGTTCTCCATGGGCATCACCAAGGGCAAGTGGGGCACCCTCCTGGACGCCCTGATGGACTTCAAGTCCCACTACGACGAGGACACACCGCTCGACCGCGTCCTGCCCGGGCTGGTCACCGCGTACCCGAACCGCTACACCGGCGGCACACTGCGCGGACTGTGCCAGGAGATGCACGACTATCTCCGCGCGGTGAACCTGGTCCAGCTGCTGGACACCGCCTTCCAGGAGCTGCCGGAGCCGGTCGCCCCTCCGCAGCTCTGCTACCAGCGTCTGATCCGCGGCGGCACCGAGCGGGTACGGCTTGCCGATGCGGCAGGCCGCGTGGCCGCGGCCATGGTCACCGTCACGCCACCCGGCATCCCGGTGCTGATGCCCGGCGAGGGCATCGGCACCGCGAACGGTCCGCTGCTGCGCTATCTGACGGCCCTCGAGTCGTTCGACCGCCGCTTCCCCGGATTCCGCAGCGAGACCCACGGCGTGACCATCGACTCCGAAACCGGGGACTACCTGATCGAGTGTCTGTCCCGGGAGGCGGAAGCCCGCCACGGTGCCCTGTCCGAGCCCCGCAAGATTGCCGTCCCGCCCCCGGCCCTGGGCACAAGGTGATCGAGTGATCGGCGCCAAACGCGACTTCAGGCCACGTACAGCTCCACGGCACGCCCATCCGGGTCTTCCACCACGTGGCGGCCAGGAGCCAATGGGGGAGTCATGGCTCGGCCATCGACGGTGAACCCGAGCCGCACACTGGAGGCAGGCCGCCTGGCGTTGGCGGGGTAGAGCTCGAACACGGTGTTGTCCGGCAGGGTGGCGGCGTAGTGAAGCGGGCCGCGCCCGTGCTGTTCTTGGACGAGGGGCAGCCCCAGACCGGCGTAGAACGCGCGCGACTCCTCCAAGTGGTCGGTGTAGAGGACCACGAGCGCGATGCGGGCGGCTTTGACGGGCGAGACAGACATCAATCAGAGCTCCGACTCGCCCCACGACGTGACGTGCACTTCATCGCCCACGGACAGTTCGCCGGCGCGCAGCACGGCGTACTTCGTGCCGAAGGCGACGCCGCCCTCGGCAGCTCGGCGGTAGGCGGCCAGGGTGCGCAGTGGCTCGGGGCCCGCCTTGGCACCGGACTGCTGGTCGACCATGGTGACGGCGCAGCGGATGGCGAGCTTGGCGTAGCCGAGTTCCGTGCCCCCGATGCTGATCCGGTGAGCGCGGTCCTCGGTGTGCGGGGAGTTCCAGCCGCCGACGACGATGTTCGGGCGGAAGCGCTCCATGGGGAGGCGCGGGGTGCCGTGCGCGCCCAGCTGCTCGTTCAGCAGATCCAGGGTGGACTGGGAGAGGATGTGGACGGCACAGCTGTCGGCGTATCCGGAGGTGCCGGGCGTGCGGCCGTCGGTGACCCGGTCGTGGTCGGCCGGAACGCGCACCAGGCGGCTCGGGGAGCCGAGGACATCGGATAGCCACGCGGCGGCTTCGTCGCCCTGGTCGATGCCCCTGAACGGTGCCCCGAACAGCTCGACTTCTCGCGACCGACCGGAGATGTCGACGTCGATCCCGACCGTGTCCGGGCCCGGGGCCGGGGCGTGCAGTGCGAGCCGTAGCCCGTCGGCGCTGATCTCCGGGCGGATCAAGGCCAGTCGCGGGTCGCGCCGTTGGCTGCGGAAGACACCGTCCTCGTTGGTGACCATGAAACTGCGGTCATGGGCGAGCCCGGCGGGCGTCAGCATCGTGGTATGCGAGGGCATTCCGGCGCACCCCTTGATGGGATAGGTCAGCAGCGCGGCGACCCTGGCCACATGTTCCCCCTGTCTGTGTGCCTGCCATAACGCCGTGATCATAGGGGCGTGTGGCCGCGCGGCAAGCGAAATACGCGGGCGGCTCGCCCACCCACTTCCGGTGTGTCCGCCGACCCCCGCCCGGTGATCGTCGGCCTTCCGCCAGAGGAACAGGGGCGGCAGCGACCGCCTCCCCGCTGAACCCGAGCCCTATGATGTTTGCGTGAACATCCGACGGGACGGGGACACGCGGAGGATGCCCGCCGGGTTGGTCGCGCTCGCGCTCGGCAGTTTCGGGATCGGCCTGACCGAGTTCGTGATCGCGGGCCTGCTGCCCCAGGTGGGCCACGATCTGGACGTCTCCGAGGCCGCGGCCGGGTGGCTCATCTCGGGATACGCCCTGAGCGTCGCGATCGGTGCGATCCTGCTGACCGCCGCCACCACCCGTATCCACCGCAAGGCCGTCCTCGTCGGATTGGTGGTGCTGTTCGTCCTCGGCAACCTGCTTTCCGCGGTGGCGCCCACCTACACCGTGGCGTTGCTCGGCCGTGTCGTCGCCGCCCTGTGCCACGGTTCCTTCTTCGGCATCGGCTCGCTCGTCGCCCGCCGCATGGTCCCGCCGGAACGGGCCTCGCGCGCGGTCGCCGTGATGTTCGCCGGGCTGACGGTCGCCAACGTGCTGGGTGTGCCGTTCGGCGCCCTGGTCGGCGAACGCTTCGGCTGGCGCGCCACGTTCTGGGCGGTCACCGGGATCGGCGTGCTGGCCCTGGCCGCCATCGCCGTGTGGGTCCCGGCCTGGGCGGGCGCGGTGGACGAGGCCCACCGGACGGCCGGCCTGCGACCCCAGCTACGCGCCTTCCGCTCCCGCCAGGTCTGGCTGACCCTCGCCGCCACCGCCCTCGGCTACGGCGGCATGTTCGGCGCGTTCAGCTACATCGCGTACACCTTCACCGAGGTCACCGGCTTCTCCAGCACCGACGTCGCCTGGCTGCTCGTCGTCTACGGCGGCGGCCTGGTCATCGGCAACGTCGCCGGAGGCCGGGCGGCCGACCTCGACCGTGACCGTACGCTGATCGCGTCCCTGGCCGGGCTCGCCGTCACCCTCGCGGCGTTCGGCGTGCTGGCCGAGGGACGGGCGGCGTCGGTGGTCCTGGTCTTCCTGATGGGCGTCTTCGGGTTCGCCGCCGTCCCCGGCATGATCACCCGCGTCACGGACGCCGCCGGTGGCGCACCGCTCGCCGCCAGCGCCAACGTCTCGGCCTCCAACGTCGGCAACGCCCTGGGCGCCTGGCTCGGCGGCCTCGCGATCAGCGCCGGCCTGGGCTATACCGCCCCGCTGTACGTGGGCGCCGCGGTCGTGGCACTCGGCCTCGCCGTGATGGTGATCACCGCACGTACCGGTCCCGTGGCCGCACCTCCGCCGGTCGGCCCTCACCAGGATCCCCGGCCCACCACGAGCCGCCCGGGATCTCGACGGTGATGCCCGCGGCGGCCTGCGGTCAGCCGCCCATCTTCACCTTGGTGGCCTTGGCGACCTCGCACGTCTTCGGCATCGCGGCCGAGTCGCCCTTCCACGTGGTGGACGCGAGTGCGCTCTTCATGGCCCCGACCTGGACGGGCACCTGGGCGAGGGTGGTGTAGACCGCCTGGTCGGAGTGTGCGGAGTTCAGGAAGCGGACCTTGACGGTGTAGGCGTAGTCCGCCGCGCCGTTCACGTTGTTGAGCTGGACGATTGCGAACAGCTTGGATGCGTCGCGCAACTGGCACGACTTGATGCTGACCTCGGCCTTGGACTTGACGGCCTGGGCGGGACCGGACCCGCCGCCCGCCTTGTCCGCTGCGGCGGACCGCGATGGCCTACCCGCGGCGCTCGGCGAGCCGCTGCTGCTGGTGCCGTTCTTCCCGTCCTTGCCGGCGGCGGACGGCGCATCGCCCGATCCGTTGCTGGAACAGGCCGTAAGGGCGAGGAGGGCAGAGGCGGCGAGCGCGCCGCACGTGGCGACGCGACGAAGGTGGCGCATGGTGAAAGGGTCCCCCGTCAGGACACAGGTTCGCCGGACGGACCGGCCCAGTCCGATTTACGCTGGCAGCACCTGCCGCCGCGCCCGGTTGAGGGGGGGGCACGACAGAGTCGGACGTATTTTTTGGGCGACGATGTCGAGAACCCGCGTCCGGCTCCGTCCCTGGGGTGAACGCGACCACAACGGGTCGCACCGGCACCGAGGAGAACACGATGGCCAAGTACCTGCTGCTCAAGCACTACCGGGGCGCTCCGGCCGCGGTCAACGACGTGCCCATGGACCAGTGGACGCCGGAGGAGATCTCGGCGCACATCACGTACATGGGGGACTTCGCGGCCCGGCTGGAGGGGACCGGCGAGTTCGTCGACGGCCAGGCGCTCGCCCCCGAGGGGACGTGGGTCCGGTACGACGGTGAGGGGCGCCCGCCGGTCACCGACGGCCCGTTCGCCGAGACCAAGGACCTCATCGCCGGCTGGATGGTGATCGACGTCGATAGCTACGAGCGGGCCGTCGAACTGGCCGGGGAACTGTCGGCCGCCCCCGGGGCGGGCGGAAAGCCGATCCACGAGTGGCTCGAGCTGCGCCCGTTCCTGGCCTCGCCGCCCACCATCACGGAGTGCCCACACCGATGAACGAGGCCCTGCTCAGGAGCCTCACGCCGAGCGTTATCGGGATCCTCGTCCGCCGCGGAGCCGACTTCGCGGCGGCCGAGGACGCCGTGCAGGACGCGCTGGTCGAGGCGCTCCGCGTCTGGCCGGCCGACCCTTCCCCAAGCTCTCGGCTGCGCTCGAGCGGGGGAGACCCCGTTCGGGACCCGAAGGGCTGGCTGGTCACCGTGGCCTGGCGCCGGTTCCTCGACCAGGCCCGGGCGGACGCCGCCCGCCGCCGGCGTGAGGACCTCCTCGACGAGGAACCGGCCCCCGGACCCGCTGCCGCCGCGGACGACACCCTCCAGCTCTACTTCCTGTGCGCCCACCCCTCACTGACCCCGTCGTCCGCGGTCGCGCTCACCCTGCGCGCGGTCGGCGGGCTCACCACCCGCCAGATCGCCCAGGCATACCTGGTGCCCGAGGCGACCATGGCGCAGCGCATCAGCCGGGCCAAGCGCACCGTCTCCGGTGTGCGCTTCGACCGGCCCGGCGATGTCGCCACCGTGCTGCGCGTCCTCTACCTGGTCTTCAACGAGGGCTACTCCGGCGACATCGACCTTTCCGCCGAGGCCATCCGGCTCACCCGGCAGCTCGCGGCCGCGTACGACCACCCCGAGGTGGCGGGGCTGCTCGCCCTCATGCTGCTCCACCACGCCCGGCGCGCCACCCGGACGGCGCCGGACGGCGGCCTGGTGCCGCTCGCCGAGCAGGACCGCGACCGGTGGGACACCGCGTCGATCGCCGAGGGCGTCGCGATCCTGCAGGCAGCTCTCGCCCGCGACCGGCTGGGCGAGTTCCAAACCCAGGCCGCCATCGCGGCACTCCACGCCGACGCGCCCACCGCCGAGGAGACCGACTGGGTACAGATCGTCGAGTGGTACGACGAACTCGCGCGCCTGACCGACAGCCCCATCGTCCGGCTCAACCGTGCGGTGGCCGTCGGCGAGGCCGACGGACCCCGCGCCGGGTTGGCGGCGCTCGCGGCGCTGGACGATTCGCTGCCCCGCCACGCCGCGGTGGCGGCGTACCTCCATGAGCGCGACGGCGATGTGGCGACGGCGGCACGGCTGTACGCCGAGGCGGCCCACAAGGCCCCCAACCTCGCCGAGCGCGACTACCTGACACGCCAGGCCGCCCGGCTCAACACCCGCCGGAGCCGCTGACCCGCGCTTGACCGGCTCCCTCAACGGGTGCTGCGCGGCGCATCGAACGCGCGTGCGCGGTCTTGCGGGCCGTCCCGGCGCTGCCGGCCCTTCAGACCGGCGGCCCGTGACGTGCCCGCCGCCTGGTGTCGCGCGGCTGTCGGCAGGGCAGGCGGAACGTGGTACTCGAAGCGGCGGGCGCCCTCGGCCTCGACTAGCCCGTAGCGGTTAGCGGTTGGGCTCGGCGGGACCAGGTCCTTGGCGGCCGTACCGGTTGTCGCGGTTGTAGACGTTGCCGCAGACATGGCCGTGGATCCCACAGATGGCAAGGGGACGGAGGGCCGACGCTGTCGCCGGAGACCCGATCTGAGTACGTACCTGAGTATCCGTACGGGTGTGCGGCCGACCGCGACCGTCGATCCTTTGCCCATGAGTGAGACACCGGTCAAGCAACAGAGCACGGCCGCGTTCTACGGTCAGGCGGTCGCCTCCTTCTCCATCGCCATGGCGGCCACCGCCATCGGCATTTTCCGGCTGAGTGCCGATGCCTGGGTGCGCGGCTTCCTGGCCATCGCCGTGCTCTACCTGGTGACGTCCGCCTTCACCCTGGCCAAGGTGATCCGGGACCGGCAGGAGGCCGGGCAACTCGTCACCCGAGTCGATCAGGCCCGGGTGGAGAAACTTCTCGCCGAGCACGACCCCTTCGAAAAGCTGTGAACACGGTCAGCTAGTCCTTGTGTGAAATGTCAGGAGTAGGTGTACGTCTCGCAGTGGGGCGGTCACCCGGGGGATGGCGCCGGTGCGGTTCGCTTAAAGTGCCGATCATGTCTCAGCCAAAGATCCTCAAGCGCATTGCTCAGCACCGGCAGTCCACCCGGGTGGCCTCCCGACGAACGAAGAAGACCCTGATCGCGGCCATCGGCATAGGCATGGCCGTCGCGTTGAGCGGGTGCAACGACGACACCGGTAAGTCGACGGACAAGGACACCGGCGCTGCGGGGTCGAAGGCGCCTTCGGCGGGATCGTCCCAGTCCTCTGGCCCGGCGAGCCCCTCGGGCGATCAGCCGATGGTCCCGGGATGGCAGACGCAGACCGCGCAGAAGCACCACTTCCGTTACGACGTGCCCGCCAAGGCCAAGAAGTGGAAGCTCATCGACGAGGGCACGGCGCTGTCCTACACGGACAAGGACGGTCAGCCGATCGTCGTCATGACCGGAGCCGCCAACTACCGTGAGGGCGGTTGCGGGTCGAGTCCCAACCCGAAGGCCATCGGTGAGGCGGGCAAGGGGCAGCTCGCCACCGTCGGCACCACGGGCGGCGGCAAGGACGGCTCCCTCCAGGAAAACGCCCGTAACTGGGCGGGCAACTGGGGCTTCGCCGCGTACGGCGGTGAGGACCACAAGCCCAAGATCAAGGTCAGTGAGCCCAAGCCGCTGAAGCAGGGCGGTATCGACGGCTACACCGCGACCGCCCAGGTCACCGTCACCAACCGCGCAAGCTCATGCGTCCCGCCGAAGGCGATCGTGCACAGCATCGCGCAAAAGCTCCCCGACGGGACCATGCACGGCTGGGTGATCTACGCGGACCAGGGAGTCCCGAACGCACTGACGGCCGCCGAGATCAAGGAGATCATGGGCACCGTCCGGTCCACGGACAGCTGACACCCTCCCTCACCCCCTTCCTCGTCTCCCCGCAGCGCATCGTGGATGTCGTCCACCTCGGGGGTATTGGGGGCCAGGTGGCAATCAAGCGCTCGAGGAGAGAGCGAGGGGTGCCGAGGTGGGCGGTGAGGACCAAGGCGCCGGCCAGCCGTGCCGCGAGTTCGGGGCCTGGTCCGACTCCGCCCTGGTCCCGCTGCCCGAAGGCGGTGTGGGGTATCCAAGCCTCGTTGCCCTGGCGGAAGTTGGGGGTGTCATAGACACCGAATCGCTGATTTAATTGGGGTAGATGATCTTGAGCCCAGGTCCCTCGGAAAGGCAACTCTGATGTCCGCCGTCCCCTTCCCGTCCCGCTTCCGTTCCGAGGGCCCGCTCGACGCCGCCGACGCCGGCGTTCTCCGCGTCATGTGCGACTCCCGTACTCCGGTGTTTCTCACCGTGCACGCGAGTGGGCGGCGGCGGTACGGCTATTGGCAGCCGTACGACTCGGTCACCAACAGGGGCGGTTGCTACGTCGCTCTGCCTACCCCTGAGTGCGACAGGTTGTACTCCGAGGGACGGATCTCGCTCGGTGAGCCCCTCGTGGACCCGGCCAAGACCACGTACCGCGTGTGGCCCGCCCGCTCCCCGGTCGCGCCGGTGCGTACGCCGGTGGCACGCGTGCCCGCGGTGGCGGTGGCACAGACGCTGGCCGCGTGAGGCTCGGGCCGGTCAGCGGGCCGCGCGCCGAAGCGCTTCGACCTCGGCGTCGAGCGCGGCCTCGCGGGGTCCGTGCCCAAGTGGGTTCCCAGCCCAGGAACTTCAGCGGGCGGCAGACCAGCCGCGGCATGGCGAGGCTCGACGCGGTGTCGCGACACTCGGTCTCCCTCGTCCTCGAACACGGCGGCGCGATGACGCAGATGCGCTTGCACCGCGGCTATCTCGAGCGCCTGCGCGAAAACACCGGCTACCTCACCCCGCAGGCCGAAGCACTCGCCGAGCCGCTGCGCCAGACCACGTGAGAACGCGGCCTCGGAGACCTTGGCGACGAAGCCCTCTACCTGTGGAACGCGTTGTTCGACCCACGCGACACCTTGACCTCATCAAGAGCGGACACACCGAGGACGAGGCCGCCACGCGCCTGGTGGCAGCTCTGCGCGGTGCGCTGATCGGATGGTCGGCGGTGGACCGGCCACAGCGCGCCTGACAGGGGCGGATCTCACAGCGCGCGGTGGTACTGGCTTGGCCAGGCCACTTTGTCGCCGGGCCGGTTGCGCAGGGCGAGATACGGATCGCGAAGAAGCGCGCGTCCCATGAGCACTGCGTCCGCCCGGCCGTCGGCCATGAGCTCGCGGGCCTGCGACAGGTCGCCGATCGGTCCGACCGGGGCGACTGCGAGCCCCGAAGCCTTCCTGAGCGTGTCCGTGAACTCGGCGTGGACCCCGTCCCGCACCGGTGCGCGGGCCGCCCGGTCCCGCACCACCCCTCCGGAGGAGATGTCCAGGAGGTCGATCCCCACGGCCGCCAGTTCCTTGGCGAATGTGGCCGCCTCGTCGACGGAGATGCCGCCGTCGACCCAGTCCGTGGCGGTGATACGGACGAAGACGGGCTTCCCCGCCGGGAAGGCTTCACGAACGGCTCGAGCCACGCGCAGGGGAAGGCGCATTCGGTTCTGCAGGCTCCCGCCGTACTCGTCCGTCCGGTGGTTGGACAGGGGGGAAAGGAACTGGTGCACGATGTACCCGTGCGCGGCGTGGATCTCGACGGCCTCGTATCCCGCCAGGTGGGACATCCGGGCCGCCCGGGCGAACGCCTCCACGACCTCGTCGATGTCGGCATGGTCGGCTTCCCGGGGAACGTGCAAACCGCCGAACGGAATCGCCGACGGTCCGATGGTCTCCCAGCCGCCGTCGGCCACGCTCACCGGGCCGTTCTGTCCCTCGCCGTTCCAGGGCGCCTGATGCGACCCCTTCCTTCCCGCGGCCAGCAGTTGGATCGCGGGAACCGCGCCGTGTTCGGCGATGAAAGAGGTCAGGCGCCGGTGCGCAGCGGCCTGTTCTTCATTCCAGATCCCGAGGTCTGCCGACGTGGCCCGGTGCCACGGACCCACGGCCGTGGCCTCGACCATGAGCAGACCCACCCCGCCGATCGCGCGTGCACCGTAGTGCACGAGGTGCCAGTCGGTCGGTTTCCCGTCCGCTCCCGCGGAGTACTGGGCCATCGGGGACATCCACACACGATGGGGGATGGTGACGTCCCGCAGCCGCAGCGGGCGCATCTCGGGGCCTGTGACGTCTTGGCTGGACACAGCTGAACTCACCTCCCGAGGCGGGCGAGCCTCGCAGTGATCGTTGCGATTACGGCTTCAACGTACCATAAGCGCAACGAACACTGCGTTAAAAAAGCAGCGATCAATGCAATACTGGACCTGTGCCCCTTACGAGTTCTTCCTCGCCCCACTCCGGCAGCCGCCCCGGCGGCCGGAGCGCCCGAGTCCGGGCGGCCGTCCACCAGGCCGTCAGGGAACTGCTCGCCGACGAGGCCAACGACCCGCTGACGATTCCGGTGGTGGCCGCTCGCGCGGGCGTACACGCCACCACGGTCTACCGGCGCTGGGGCTCCGTCGGCGAGCTGCTGGCCGACGTCGCGACCAGCCGCTTCTCCGGCGACCTCGTGGTGCCGGACACCGGAAGCCTGCGCGGGGACCTGGAGCGCTACGCATTCGACCTCGCCAAGGACCTCAGCGACCCGGACACCCTCGCCCTGGTGCGCGCCACCATCGGCACGGCAGGTGGACAAGGCGCCGCCGCATGCAGCGGAGAACGCGGCCAAGCGCTCGAAGCCATACTCGAACGGGACCGGGCCCGGGGCAATCGGACCCCGACTCTCGAACACACCACGGACGCCCTGCTCGCCCCTCTCTACTACCGGGCCGTCTTCACCGGCCGGCCCCTCACCACCGAATGGACACGCACCCTCGTGTCCCGTCTGCTGCCGGAGTGACGACACCACGCCCGCTTCGGCGTCCGGTCCGGCCGCAAGGTCAGGAACGCCCGGGCGGAACCGGGCGTCTCCCTGGCCCTGGAGGACGGCCGGCTCCCAGTCGTCGCGTCTCGGAACGCGCCTCAGGACGCGGGATAGGGGAGCAGGTCCTCGGCCGTCTTCTCCCAGGCCGCCTTCAGCTCTTTGAGCAGTTCCGGCCGGTCGGGCGCGAGGTCGGCTTGTTCCCTGGAGTCGCGCGCGAGGTTGAACAGATGGTCCTTGCCGTCGGTGTCCTGGTAGTACTTCCAGTCACCACGACGCAGCGCCCGATTGGCCCGGACGCGCCAGAACAGGTCGCGTTCGCCCGGCTCCTCCCCGCGCAGCAGGTACCCGGCCAGACTGGTCCCGTCCAGCGGATACGCCGGATCCGGCCGGGCGCCGCCCACCTCCAGGAGGGTGGCGGTCCAGTCGGGGGAGAAGTTCGGCTCGTCACTGACCTGGTGGGGGCCGATCCGGGCCGGCCAGCGCACGATGGTCGGGACCCGGATGCCGCCTTCCAGCAGGGAGAACTTCTCCCCGCTGAGCGGCCAGTTGTAGGAGAAGCGCTCGCCGCCGTTGTCGCTGGCGAAAAGCACCAGGGTGTCGTCCTCCTGGCCCGAGCGCCGTAGTGCCGCGAGAACCTCGCCGATGGCGGCGTCCAGGCTCTCGACCATCTCCGCGTACTTCGCGACGGAACCGCCGTCGTAGTGGCTCAGCGCGTCGACGACATCCGCATGACTTTTCGCTGCCCGGATCTTCTCGGCGATCTCGGCTCCGGTGGCGGCATCGCCCTCGGCGAGCCACGGCCAGTGCGGGGTGGTGAAGTTGAGGTTGAGGAGCCAGGGTGTGTCGTGGTCGCGGGTGACGTACTCGACGGCTCGTTCGGTGAGGACCGTGGTGTAGTAACGCAGGTCCCGGTGGGTGGCGTCACCTTCGAAGAGGTCGTACTCGCCGAGCTGTCCGAGCTTGGAGAAGTACTCCAGTACGCCGCCGAAGTTGCCGAAGAACTCATCCCAGCCGGACTTCGTCGGGCTGTAGTCGGGCAGCCAGCCGCAGTGCCACTTGCCGATCAGGGCGGTGGCGTATCCGGCCCCCTTCAGCAGCGAGGCGAGGGTGGGATGGTTCGGGTCCAGCCCTTGCGTGCGGTTGCTGACCGGCTCGGCCAGGCCGCCCTTCGTCCGCCCGGGGAAACGCCCGGTGTAGAGGCTGAACCGGGTCGGGGAGCACGTGGCCGAGCCGGAGTAGGCGTTGGTGAAGCGCACACCCTGGTGGGCGAGACGGTCCAGGTGCGGGGTCTTGATGTGCGGTGCGCCGTAGGACGCCAGGTCGGCCCAGCCAAGATCGTCACCCAGGATGACCAGGAGATTGGGACGGCGGCTCGAGGCGCCGCCGGGGCGGGCCCGGAAGGGCCGTTCTTCCGTATCGCTCGCGTCGGCCGGTCCGGCGGCGGTCACGCCCGCCGCGGTGAGCGCGCCCCCGCCGAGCAGACCCTGGAAGAGACGGCGGGACATCCTGGGATCGTTCATGGTGATCAACACTGTGGGAGAGCGGAGGCGGCGGGCAACGCCCCACAGGCCGCCCTCATGCGATGTTCATGCTCGTTACATATCTCCGCAACAAGCGCCGGCCGTTCCCCGGAGGACGGCTCGCGGCGTCAGTCGCCGCCGGGCGCGGTGTCGAGCCGCTCGGGATCGAGCACGTACAGCTCCGGCAGGTTGACGACGATGGCCTCCTGGGTGCTGCGGGCGATCACCACGACCGCCTCGTCCTCCGTGCCGGGGTTCTCCTCGCGGTGCGGAACGTACGGCGGTACGAAGATGTAGTCGCCGGGCGAGGTGCGGATGCGGACCTCCTCGGGCGTACCGTCGGAGTCGTCGAGGAAGACGAACTCCGGGTGCCCCTTCACCACATGGATCGCCGTCTCGGATGCCCCGTGGTGATGGTTGGAGGACGCGGTGTCGGGGGCGACGTGGGTCTGGCCCATCCAGATGCGTTCCGAGCCGACGCTGCGTCCGCTGATCGCGGCGAACCGCCGCATCCCGCCGCTCTGGGCGGTGTCGCCGTCGAGGGCGTCGGCGCGGATGTGGTGCAGCCGCGCGCGCAGCGGAAGTGAGGAACCGGAACCGTCGGTGCCGTGGTCGGGGAGATCGGGGTGGAAGCCGTCCTTCTGGGGCATGGGATTCCTGCTCGTCCGGGCCCGGTCTGCCACGCCGGTTCGGGCGGGGGAGGGGCGGGCGGCCGCTGGTGTCGGAGCCGCCGACCGTAGAGAGTCCGGAGAATGGGTGTCAAGGTGTGTCCCTTGCCGCCGAGCCGGCATTTGTTCCGGTTCACACGCGGTGGCGTCCACGGGCGGAACCTCTCTGAGAGACGGTGCGCGTGCAGATCTCGGCGAAGGCGGATTACGCGGTGCGGGCGCTCGTCGAACTCGCGGCCGACAACGGGCGCCCCCTGACCTGTGAGGGCATAGCCTCCGCGCAGGACATCCCGTTCCGATTTCTGACGTCGGTCTTCCAAGACCTCCGGAAGGCGGGCCTGGTGCGCAGCCGGCGCGGGTGGCTACTGGCTCGGCCGCGCCGCGGACGCGATCAGCGTCGCCGAGGTGATGGCCGCCGTCGACGGTGAGTTCCTCACCCTGCGGGGCCTGCGGCCGGAGGTGCTGGCCTACCCGGGGGCCGCCGGTGGCCTTCCGGAGCTGTGGCGTTCCGTCGAGGCGGCCGTGTACGAGGTGCTCGGAGGGACGACCATCGCCGCACTCGCGGAGCAGGGCGCGTCGACGCCCGATGGCGCGGCGGCCCCGGGCGCCGTGGCGCGCGGCTCCTCCCCGGCGGTACCGGCATGACCTGGGTGCGCGCGGGCAGTGGCGGGCAGGCTCGGCGGGGGGAGGGGGAGGCGTCGCCGGTCCTGCGCATCACCGAGTTCACCGACGTGGCCTGCCCGTGGGCCTGGGGTTCGGAGCCCGCCTTCCGGTTGCTGCGTCAGACGCTCGGACCGTGCGCCGCCTGGCGGCGGGTGTTCGGCATCCTCTTCGACGAGGGCGACGATCCGGTCCCCGACCCGGATGCCGAGACCCGCTGGTACGAGGGGTTCATCAGCGATGTGGCCGGCCACACGGGCGCCCCGTACGCGCCCCGGCTGCACTGGCCGACACGCAGCATCCGGCCCGGCTCCCTCGGCGTCAAGGCATCGGAGAGGCAGGGGCGCGCAGGTCGCGGAGCGGGTGCTGCGGCGTCTGCGGGAGACCACCTTCGTCCTGGGAACTCCCGCCGACACCGAGGACGGTATCCGCGAAGCCGTGCGCGGAGTTCACGGACTGGATGCCGGACGGCTGCTGCGGGATCTCGGATCATCCCGGGTCCGGCAAGCGGCCCGCGAGGACTGCGCGGCGCCTGGTCCTCCACCGAGCCGTTCAGCCATGGGGGCCGCCACTACCGCCTCGAGGACTACGCCCCCCAGATCCTCCCGTTCCGCTCAGCCGGCATCCCGCTGTACTTCCGCGCTATGAGGTGAACCGCTCGCGGAGACCGCCGAGCAGATCGCCTCCGTACGCGCCGCCGCGGCAGCCGCCGGACGCGCCGAGCCGCCCGGGATCAGCGTGTCCTTCCGCCCGATCCTCGCTCATACCGAGGAACCGGCCTGGGAACGGGCCCACCGCATCCTGGACACCATCAGCGCCGGCGCCGGCCGTTCCGTTCTTCCCTCACCAGAACGGCGAGCGCGCACCCCAGAACGCCGGATCCGGCTCTGGGCTACTGCGGTCGGCGCTTGCGGTCAGGCGCTTCGGACACGGCGGATGAGCAGGTACATCTCGCATCCGAGGCAGTAGCCGAAGGCCGCGTTGAGAAAGGCCGCGGCCAAGGCGAGCGCGGTCGCGGCCAAGCCGAGCCAGTGGACTTGGGCGAGATAGCCGACGGTGCCCACCAGGGCGAAGCCGAAGCCCACACCCTGGGCGAAGCGGGGCGGCCGGGCGGCCTCCAGCTCACGCGGCGGGGAGAGCCTGGGCCGCACGGCGACTCGGTACAGCCAGCCGTACGGGGAGTACCGCAGGCCCGCGAACGCGCCGAGCGCGAAGATCGCGGTTTGCGCGGCGAGCAGCGTCCCACTGCCGGTGATCAGCACTGCGCACAGGACGAGCGTGGTGAGCGTGGCGGCGAAACGGGAGCCGCGCGGGTCGATCTGCATGGTGGAGGACTCCGGGAGGGGGAGGGCTGTGATCGGGCCGGTGCGGGTCAGCGACAGCGGGTGGCCGTGACCCGGCAGAGGTCGACCACACGGCGGGTGGTCAGCCACAGCAGGAGGGCGGAGTCCATGGTCGTCATGGTAGCCGGGCGGTATTCAGGGGCAATGACCAGGCTGCAGACTGGTGGCATGAACGGGTTGGTGGTGTGCGCCGCGGTACTGCTTCTTGCGAGCCTCTTCGGAGTGGCGCGTACGGCGCGTGGTGGGAGGCTACGGGTACGGCAGCGGGATGGCGCGGTGCGCTTGTCGCCGGCGGAACTCGGAGCCGAGCTGGGGGACCGGGCGACGCTGGTCCAGTTCTCCACCGCCTTCTGCGGGCCTTGCCGCCCGACGCGGCAGTTGCTCGTGGAGATCGCCGGGACGGTGCCGGGCGCGGAGCATGTGGAGATCGACGCGGAGGAGCGGCTCGAGCTGGTGAGGCGGCTGGGGATCCTGCGGACACCGACCGTGCTGGTGCTCGACCGGGCCGGCCAGGTTGTCGGCAGGACGTCCGGGCAGCCCCGGCGCGCGGATGTGATGACAGCCATCGGCAGGGCGACCGGGAGCTCCGGCGCCTCGTCCTGATCGAGCCGAGGTTGTGTTCGGCCGTCGAGCACGTTCGCCGGTGTGTTTGGCAGGGACGGCAAGTGTTTGGCAGGGACGGCAGGATTCGAACCTGCGGCGCGCGGGTTTGGAGTCCGCTGCTCTGGCCTGGCTGAGCTACGCCCCTTCGACTTCGACACGGTCAGTCTGGCACCCGCGATCGCGGCTGGCCACGGATTTTTTGCGCTGACCAGGGCACATACGGCGTCCTCGAGGCCGAGAGCCCCGCTGGGACGGCCCGGGGCGCCGTACCGGCGCCCCGGAGGAGATCAGCCGGGCCAGGCGCCGGTCAGGCTGCGGGTGGCGGTGGCGCCGGCTCGGTCGACGGCCGCCTTGACCGCGGCGAAGACCGCGCCCTGGAGGGTGGCGGCGAGCAGTACCTCGCTCCAAGTCCGGTCTTCATCCGTGGCGTCGGGCGCCTCCCGGCCGTGGCCGACCAGCTTCCACGCCTGCTTGAACAGCTTGCTGGCGATCATGCCGCTCATGGCTCCCAGCGCCAGCCCGACGGGCTTGTAGGCCACCTTTGATGCCTTCACGTTCGTCTCATCCCTTCCTGCGGCGACGCGTCGGCCGGAGCCTCTTACCGCCGCCGGGTACCCGCAGGCCGCCCGGGCACACAGCCGGGCGCCGAGCGCCGGCGGACTCAGCGCGTGGGCTGAACTCGAAGGGGTGCTCCGCACCCTATGGTTCGGCTACCGAAAACCGGATACACCAGTCACCAGCCGCATTCGGACCGGGCCCGGGAGGCGGATTCGGGGTCCGCTGTCCACGGCCCCGACGAGCAGGTGGAGCGGTGCGCCCCGGACACTCCGGCCGATCTGCCGAAACGGTCCTGGCGCGCGGCGCGGCCGCCCGGCCAACCTCAGGCAACTCGCTCCCGGCTCGTCGCGCGACATCATCACCCGGACCGTGGAGCAGCTGCAGGGCAACGGCGGCACCGGCTCCATCATGGCGATCGTCGGCCTGGTGCTGGCGGTCTGGTCGGCGTCCGGGTACGTGGCGGCGTTCATCCGCGCCTCCAACGCCGTCTACGACATGCCCGAGGGGCGCCCGGCGTGGAAGATCCTTCCCGTGCGGGTGGGGGTGACGGTCGTGCTGATGGTGCTGGCCGCGGCCAGCGCGCTGATCGTGGTCTTCACCGGCGGTTTGGCCCGCCAGGCCGGGGCGGCCCTGGGGATCGGGGACACTGCTCTGACGGTCTGGTCCATCGCCAAATGGCTCATCCTGCTCATCCTGGTCACGATCATGATCGCGATCCTTTACTGGGCCGCTCCGAACGCCAAGGTGAAGAAGTTCAGGTGGATCACTCCGGGGAGCCTACTGGCTCTGGTGATCTGGATGATCGCCTCCGCCGGATTCACGTTCTACGTCGCCAACTTCGCCTCCTACAACAAGACCTACGGCACGATGGCGGGCGTCATCGTCTTCCTGATCTGGTTGTGGATCAGCAACCTGGCGATCTTGCTGGGTTTGGAGTTCGACGCGGAGACAGCGCGTCAGCGTGCGATCGCCGGTGGCCACCCGCCGCACGCCGAGCCGTACGTGGAGCCGCGCGACACCCGAAAGTGGGATGACCAGGACCTGCGCCGCATGGACGAGTCCTGACGGCGGCCGGCTCTCGGAAGCGCCTGCTGCGCGTGCCGCGGATCATTCCGGCCCATCAGGCCGCGTCGGCGCTCCGCCGCTGCCCCGACTGGGAGCCCGTGGTGGGAACGAGAGACAGATGCCGCCTGCGGGCATGACTCCTCGGCCGTCCGGGCGCGGGCTGCTTGAACACCCACTCCTCATAGCGACCTAAGACCAGTGCCAGGCACATCAGTCCGGGCGGAAGCAGGAAGGCGATGAAGACCACGACGACTCCTCTGGAAGAAGGCTTCCTCCATGCGGGTAGCCCGCCGTGGCGTACGGAAAGCCCGGAGACGTGAGGGCAGCGTGACCAAACTGTGCAGAAGGTGTGCCTCGCGCTGATCGGTCATGGGTGGGAGGAATGCGATGCGCGCAGCGGTGTACGCGGGAGGGATGAGGTGTGTCATCTACCGCGAGCTGGCGGGTGAACCGGAGCAGGTGGACTGCCGCCGGGCCGGAAGCCGTCCGACTGAGGTGTTGGACGCTCTGAAGGGCGCGGGCGAGCAGGGATTCTGCTGGGTGCACCTGGATGAGCCGCATCCGGGGGAGCTGGAAGAGCTGGCAGACCCTTGGGGGCTGCATCCGCTGGCGGTCGAGGACGCCGTCCAGGCGCATCAGCGACCCAAGCGGGAGCGGTACGGGGATGTGCTCGCAGTGGCGCTGAAGACGCTGTGGTACGTCGAGGACGGCTGTGAAGTGGAAACCGGCGAGGTGATGGTCTTCACCGGCCCGCGGTTCGCCCTGACCGTCCGTCACGGCCCGGTCGATGCCACCGTCGAGGCGGCTCGGAGGCTGAACGAGGATGCGCACATGCTCCGGTTCGGGCCCGTCGCCGTCCTGCACGCCGTCCTGGACACGGTGGTCGACTCCTACGCCGAGGCCGCCGTCCAGGTCCGCACCGACCTGACCGCGCTGGAGCGACGCGTGTTCTCCCCGGATCGCGGGTCGTCGAATTCCGCGACGCCGTACAGCCCTTGGCTCCGGTGGTGCAGGATTTCGCGGGCGCCCGCGCCGGATGCCCGAGGAGGCGCTGCCGTACTTCCGTGATGTCGCCGACCACATGCACCGCACCGACACCGAGGTGCGCTCGCTGGACGAGCTGCTCAACTCAGCCCTCGACGCCCACCTCGCACGGGTGGGGACCTGGCAGAACGACGACATGCGCCGCATCTCCGCCTGGGCCGCGATCCTGGCCAGCCCGACACTCATCGCTGGTGTCTACGGCATGAATTTCGCACACATGCCGGAGCTGAACTGGACGTTCGGCTATCCGCTCGCCATCACGGTGATGGCCACCGTGGCAGGGCTGCTGCACCGGGTCTTCCGCCGCAACGGCTGGCTGTGACCGCTGGGAATGCTCGGGTTCGCCGCCGCGCTTCTGGAATGGTGACCGTCGCCTCCATGCGGGGCTGCGGAGCCCGCCGGAAAAAGGGAGTGCTGTGCTCAAGATCGGCGACATCACCTATGACTCAGCGGTCGGCCGCCGGCGCCAAGGCGGCCGTTTCCAGGCGGTCGGCCCAACGGGGCCGAAGGCCGGCACCCCCCAACGCGCCGTGCTGGGTTCGATCGCCTTCGTCGCGGCCAACGTCGCGGGTCGCCGGAGCGACTCCGCCACCATGACCGGAGAAGCGGGGGTGTGCGGATTCGCCGCCGCCGGACTGTCGCGCGTCGCCATCCTGGCAGAGGGACGACCCTCCAACGGGCCCCCGGAGAAGCGGGAGCTGGAGCGGATCAACTCGGGAATCGGCCGGAACATCGCCGCCGTAGTGAGCCTGCTGAAGGCGGCGGCGCTCCAGCACCGCCACGCCACCCTGTAGGGGGCGGCTGGCCGTACCCGCCGCGGGCCGCGCCGGAAGGCGTCGCCGAAAGGGCGGCCCTGAGCCCGATCGACTACTCCAACAAGCAGAAGCACAACCGGCCACTGAGCGCAGCGCGTGGCGAACAGCGATCCACCGGCCGCCACGCGCTGCGCCGGGCCGCGACCGACACCGGCGAGGTGTCGGCCGACGCGGCCCGGCGCCCCCGCGGCTCAGTCCAGCGTGATGGTGGGCTTACGCAGGTCCATCCACGTGGCCAGGTCGAGGGCGCGTTCGATGGCGGCGCGCTGCTGCGTGGTGATGGTCTCGCCCGGTGCGGCGATGGCCTGCTTCAGCGTCTCGATGCGGCACAGGTCGAGGGCCGGGTGTCCCGAGGTGATGAGGTCGCCCGCCTGCCGCTTGATGGCGGCCAGATAGGCGGGATCGAAACTGCCGGGGTAGCCGCTCTTCTTGCGGTTCGCGACCGACTCGGGCAGCACATCACGGGTGGCCTCGCGCAGGATGCTCTTCTCCCGCCCGTCGAACGTCTTGAGCGACCACGGGGTGTTGAAGACGTACTGCACGAGGCGGTGGTCACAGAACGGCACCCTGACCTCGAGCCCGACGGCCATGCTCATGCGGTCCTTGCGGTCCAGGAGTGTATTGACCATGCGGGTCAGGTGGAGATAGCAGACCTGCCGCATGCGCTTCTCCAGGCCGGACTCGCCCTCCTTGAGGGGGACTTCGTCCAGCGCGGCGACGTACCGGTCGTGCAGGTAAGTGTCCAGGTCGAGCCGGGCGGCGAGGTCGTCGGGCAGCAGACTCTTGGTGTCGCCGAGCACCTGCCGTCCCGCGAGCCAGGGGAAGGTGTCGGCCTCGCGCCGCTCGTCGTGGAACCACGGATAGCCGCCGAAGACCTCGTCGGCCGACTCGCCGGACAGCGCGACCGTCGACTGCTCGCGGACCGCCTTGAACAGCAGGTAGAGCGAGTTGTCGCGGTCGCCGAGCCCGGTGGGCAGGTCGCGGGCGGCGATGGCGGCCCGCCTGACGGCAGGGTCGGACAGGGCGGAGCCGTCGAGCACGATGTCTTGGTGGTCGCACTTCACGTACTCGGCCACCGCGTGCACATACGGCGTGTCGACGCTGGGCGCGACGTCGATCGCCCGGAAGTTCTCCGCCTGGTCGGGGAAGTCGACGGCGAAGCTGCGGACGGTCTCGCCGTCCTCGGCGAGCCGGCGGGCGGCGAGCGAGGTCATCGCGGAGGAGTCGAGCCCGCCGGAGAGCAGGGTGCAGCGGGGCACGTCGGCGACGAGCTGGCGGGCGATGATGTCCTCCAGCAGCTCCCGCACATGGGCGACGGTCGTCTGCTGGTCATCGGTGTGTTCGGAGACCTCCAGACGCCAGTACGCCCGCTCGCGAAGCCCGCTGCGGTCGAGGACGGCCAGATGGCCGGGGCGCAGTTCCTTCATGCCCTTCCATATGGCCTCGCCCGGCGTCTTGGCGAACGAGAAGATCTCCCGCAGTCCGTCGATGCCGACCACGGGGGCGGCCAGCGGGTTGGCGAGGATGGCCTTGGGCTCGGAGCCGAAGAGGACGCCGTCGTCGGTCTCGTAGTAGTAGAACGGCTTGATGCCCATCCGGTCCCGGACCATGACCAGCTTCTCGGTGCGGGAGTCCCAGATGGCGAAGGCGTACATGCCGTTGAGCTTCTCGGTGAGGGATTCGCCCCACTCCAGATAGCCGCGCAGGACGACCTCGGTGTCGGAGTCGGTGGTGAAGCCGTGGCCCCTGCGGCGCAGTTCGTCGCGCAGCTCGGTGAAGTTGTACGCCTCACCGGAGTACACCATGGCGACGGGGCCGTCGGCCGTCTCGACGGCCATGGGCTGGGCCCCGCCGGGCAGGTCGATGACCGCCAGTCGGCGATGGCCGAGCGCCGCCCTGCCGGTCACCCAGGTGCCTGACGCGTCCGGGCCGCGGCAGGCCATCGTCTCCGTCATGGTGCCGAGGAGCTGTCGGTGGGAGGCCAGGTCTCGACGGTAGGAGACCCAGCCGGTGATGCCACACACGGTGATCAACCCTTTCGATCGGGAGCCGAACGGTTGCCTGGGTTAACCATCTACCTCTCCGGAGGTGGGCCGCTACCTTCCGCCGCCAACCCCGACGGGTGTCGTTTCTCACCGGTAAATTCCTGTTAAGAGAACGTTTCGCCTCGAACGCTGTCCGAAAACCGGCGCCCGAAATAGGTGCTCAAGGGGGATCGAAGCGCACAGAGGGGGCGCTCAAGTACTTTTCGAGCATATACGTGATTGTCCGGTGGTTCACTTGGCTCAGGCGTGCCCACGGGGGCACAGCCCAATGGGGGGTACACCGGATATGGCCACGCCCACGCCCGTCCTCACGGCACTGGCGATCTACGAAGCCGGCAAGAAGGCGTACGAGGCATACCAGGGCATCGTCGCCTTCGTCAGCCTCGGCAGCCACAGCCCCACTCCCGAAGAGGAGATCCTGGCCGAACTGGAGGTGCTCCACCAGGATTTCGTCGCCCTGCAAGGGCGGTTCGACGAGGTGCTGGAGGCCGTGAAACAAGCGGTCAGGGTCGAGCAGCAGGCGTATGTCCTCAATCTGCGGCGCGATCTGGAAGGGCTGCGCGGGCGGGCCCGCACGGCCACGGACGAGCTCAGCGCCTGGGTCGCCGGCGGGCGCAAGGACCCGTTCCTGCGGTCCAACGCGGACAACAACTCACGGCTGGCGGCGAACACGCTGCTGGAGGGCGACTCCTACTTCTACCGCCCGGACCCGAATTCGCCGGAAAGCGTCTTCGACCACCGGCTGGCCCATATCGCCTATGTCTATGTCCTGACGGTCCGGTTCGGCGTGATCGCCGGGCTCAATCCGCAGTACCGCGACGACCGGCTGGCCCGCGAGGAGCTGACCCGGCACGCGGCGCGGCTGGACTGGGTCTTCCAACACGCCGACCAGGCCATCGAACCGCATACCGGCGGCGGTCCGGACGACCGCGGAAGCTACATCCTGGGCTACCAGTGCGTGGACCACATCACCGGCTACGACACGGGGCACACTCAACTCGGGTGGCGGCCCGGTGGCCAGGCCGAGTACGACGACGCCCGGGCCTACTACTCCGATCAGATGCGCGCCGATATGCGGGTCAGGACGGGTCTGGCCAAACTCATGGCCTTCCACGACACCGTGGCCTACTGTGCCAAGGACCCGCACACCCCCGGATGGTCCCCCTGGACCCCGGTGGAGGTGCCGGACACCATCGTGTCCCTGGCCGCGGCGTCGGACCGGCCGGGCCGCACCGTGCTGGTGTGGCGGGACCCGGACAAGGCACAACTGCGCACCACCTCCTACGACTCCACCGCGACCGCACCGGCCTGGAAATCGTCCGTGGCCATCAGCGCGGAGAAGATGTTGCGGAAGGAACCCACGCTGCTCGCCCTGTCGTCAGGGCCGGGCCTGGTCACGGTCGTGATCCAGGGCAAGGACGGCGGCGTCTACGCCACGCACACCGATCCCACCCGGCCGACCGGATGGCTGGACGCCCCGGTCAAGCTGAGCGGCGACGCCACCGACATCGGGTTCACCGGAGCTGCCGCCGCGGCGCCGGGCTCGGTCGTCGTGCTGTGGCTCGACAACGGGACCGGCACACTGATGGCCACGTTCCAGGACGCCAGGGGAGCGTGGGGGCCACCGCAGGCGGCGACCCCGGCAGGCGCCGTGTCGCTGAGCTCGGACCTCACGGTGACCTGCCCATCGCCCGGGGTGGTGCTGGTGGTGTGGACCATGAACTACCGCACGCTGCACAGCGTCACCTACGACTCCCACGCGGCCTCCCCCGCGTGGAGCGCGCCCACGCAGATCGCCGAATTCCCCGGCGACGACTTCGCGGCATCCATCTACGCCATGGGCACGGGCGACGGAAGGGCCGACGTGGTCTGGCAGGGCAAGTTCGGGGCCATGTGGAACATCCACTACGACGGCGGCTGGAGCGCCCCGTCCGAGATCACCCCACGGCACCTCACCCACTGGGGCGTGCCCTACACGATCGTCCCGGCGGTGACCGGGGACCGGCGGGCCAACTGGTTCTGGCAGGGCCGGGACAGCCGCGTCCAGACCATCTACCGGGATCCCCAGCAGACCCAGTGGTCGGCGCCGCAGTGGCTCGGACAGCCCTGGTGGTCGTATTCCGAGGTCGCCGCGGTGCCGCGGGCGGCGGGGAGCGTAGCGCTCTATCGGGTCGACTACGGCAGCGAGATCGGTGAGGTGCCGAGGCTCATGACGTGTTTCTACGACACGGCCACGCCGACCGCGCCGACCCGGATCGCGGACGCGCGAGCCCTGGTGGCGAGGGCCCAGACCCTGTGGAACCTGCCGGGCCCGGCGCGCGACGAGGCCAACGCCCGGGCGGCCGACGCGATCGCGGTCGCCCGGGAGGCCGTGGCCCTGGATCCCGGCTACCGCGCGATGCTCGCGCAGTGGCTGGTGTTCCCGGCGGGCACGTATCTGTTGGCCGGCGGCCACCACGACGAGGCCATCACCAGCATGCAGGAAGCACTCGGCATCTACGACGAACTGCTCCGCGAACAGCCCGACTCCGACGAGTTCGCCTACCGCAAGGCCTGGACACTCGTCACCCTGGCCCAGGCCCTGTGGGCCAAGCCCGACCACACTCAAGGCGTACAACGCGCCATCGAGGCCACCGACCTGCTCCGCCGGCTCGCTGTCGAGAAACCCCCCTACCTGCCCGGGCTAGCGCAGTGGCTGGTGTTCCCGGCGGGCACGTACCTGATGGGCAGCGGGCGCCACGACGAGGCCATCGCCCGCATGCGGGAAGCACTCGCCCTCTACGACAAACTCATCCACGAACAACCCGGATCCGACGAACTCCCCTGGCGAAAAGCCTGGACGCTGATCAACCTGGCCCAGGCCCTGTGGGGCAAGCCCGAGCACACCCAGGGCGCACAGCGCGCCGTCGAGGCCACCGACCTCCTCCGCCAACTCGCCACCGAGAACCCCGGGAGGTATCGCGGAGGGCTGGGCGACTGGCTGATGTTTCCGACGATCCCCTACCTGCGGCAGTCCGGCCGCCGCGACCAGGCGCTCACACGGGCGCGGGAAGCCGTGGACATCTACACCGCCCTCAATGCCACGGACCCCGCGGCCTATGGGCCGAAGCTGGAGGCGGCGAAGAAGCTTGTCGCCGATATCCAGGCCGATTGACGCATCGCGGCTTCGGATGCTCCTCTACCGCGCCGAGGCCCGGATAGGCTGTGGGGGTGCCGAGTGCGTCTCGACGGTTCGGCCGCGGGCCGTCGAGACTCGACGCGACGAAGGGAACGAAGGATGAGCGCACAGCCGGACCACCCGACTGGCCGCCGGGGCACGGCGATCCCGCACACCATCAACGCCATCGGCGACGCGCTGAGCGGCGCGCAGCGCGCCCTCTTCTACAGCGAGGTCCTGGCCGCCGAGGAGGAGGACGTCCCAGGTGTCATGCGCCGCTGGTGGAAGTCCGCGATGCTCGACCGCGCCCCCGGCGCCGAGGACAGCCGCGCGAACGCCGCCGCGGGTCGCCGTCTGGTGTCCGTGGACGAGCTGGCCGACCGCCTCGAAGGCGCCGCCCGGTGAGCGAAGCTCCACGCCGCGGCTGGACCGTCTGGACGGAGGAGATCCCGGCCCAGACGATGCTCGACATGCCACCGGACCTGTCCAAGAAGGTGGTCAACTTCCTGAGCGCATTGGCCCTTGAGGTCGGCGGCGCGGTCGACCGCGACCGGCGGCCGCCCGGTGACCCGATGGACGACCTCGGCATCCGGTTCAGCCTCCAGATCCCGGGCGAGCCCGTCGTATTCGAGTACACCGTCCTCCGCGAGATCGCCGAGATTCGTATCCCGGTGCTGGTCTGGTTCCTCTGACACTACCTTCGAAGCGAAGCGCCCCGGTGTCGCTTCGCACTGGAAGCGACACCGCGGCCCCGCGCATGCGCCGACGTCCAGTAGCCGACCTCGGCAGACCGTTTTCCGGACGCGATCCCCTTGAGGACCACATCGCCCACCAAGCGCTGCGAACCAACGTCAGGGTGCGCCTCCAGGACGGCGAAGCTGAACCCGGGACGGGGTTCAGCCCCGCTATGAGTTCCGCGAAGGTACGGGCGGCGTTGCGGGAGGGTGGGCTCAGCCGCCGGAGATTCCCGAGGACCGAGGCCGCGCCGGAAAGGCAGCCGACCCCGCGCCACGGCCCGCAGCCTCCAGCAGTCACTCCGGTCGCACGGGCGACGCGGGCAGTCCGCCGCGGTCGGATTCACGTTGAGCGGCGTACCAGCCCAGGGCGCGCACCATGGCCTTGTGCGGGGTGGGCGGGAGGAGAGGGGCCAGGTCGGTCCAGGCTTCGTCGACGAGGGTGCTGGCTTCGGTCGTGCAGGCTTCGAGCGCCCCGCTGTGGAGGATGAGCTGGGATGCGGCGCGCGCACCGGTGTCGGAGCGTTGCCGGAGCGAGTCGCGCAGGCGCTGGCGGTCAGTCGCGTCGAGGCGTGCGACAGCGTGGGCCACGGGGTAGGTGACCTCGCCGTTGCGCAGGTCCTCGGCGGGGGACCGGGTGGTGATGCCCTGCTGGTGTTCCTCCGCGGTGACCAGCCCGTGCAGGTCGGCGACGTCGTCGGTGATCTGGTAGGAGGTTCCGACCGCTTCGAAGTACCGGCAGATGGCGTCGAGTTGCCGCTCGTCGGCGCCGCCCAGGATCGCGGCGACTTCGGCGGTGCTGCGGACGAGCATTCCGGTCTTGAGGCGGTGTGCGGTGCGGACTTCGCCGAGGAGCGGACGGGCGTCGCCGGTGGCGACGGCTTCGTCGAACGCGGTGTGGTGTCCGGCGATGTCGAGGGCCTGGCCGGCGTGGGCGGCGCGCAGGTCTCGAAGGTAGAGACGGTAGATGCGCAGCATGGTGGCCGGGTCGGCCTGCGGGACTCGCTGCATGAGGGCGTCGAAGGTGTAGTAGCCGAGGGTGCCGGCGGTGATGGCGGGAGCGGTGCCGAAGACCTCGTGGACGCTGGGACGGCCGCGCCGGGTGGGAGAGTCGTCCTGGATGTCGTCGATGACCAGCGCGGAGACGTGAAGGAGCTCGGTGATCGCGGTGAGCGGCCGGTAGGGCTCGGGGTCGGCGTCGAGGAGGCACAGGACGGCCGCGGCGACGTAGGGGCGCCAGGAGCGTCCGGGGTTGTTCAGCAGGTGGAGGAGGGGAGCGGCGACCGCTTGGTGGAGGCGGAGACGTGCGCTCGCGTCGAGGCCGGTCAGGCCGCTGGTGCCGGTGAGGAGTCCGAGCGCGGCGTCGTCGCGCGGGTCCGGGGAGTACAGGGTTGCGGCTTCCGCGCCGGCGATCTCGTGGGTGCGGCGCATGTAGTGCTCGAGGTCGCCGATGGTGTTGGTCGGGAGGGTCTCCAGGAAGGCGGTGCCGCTCACGGGTGTGGTTCCCATGGTGCCGTGGGCGGCCGCGGGGCTCTCCCACATGGCGCGGCCCACGACCAGGGTGCGGATCTCGCCCTCGGCGGTTGTTGCGGTGATCTCGGCGTCCAGGCCGAGGTCGGGCACGCTCACGTGCACGGTGGTGGGGTAGGTGTTGAGGGTGGCCAGCGAGGTCCAGTGCTTCAGGGGCCGCCAGGTCAGGTCGTGGTGGCTCACGGTGCCGTCGGGGGCGACTGCTGTGGCGCGGGTGAATTCCAGGCCGCCGATACCGGTGGCGGGATCGCTGGTGCGGGAGTGGATGCAGCTGATCTCCCAGCCGTTGCCGAGCTGGATACCGGCCCACTCCCAGGTGTGGTCCGGCGTCCCCGGGGATCGTTGGGCGTTGTAGTAGGTCGCGCCCCAGTCCTGCTCGAACCAGGCGTGGCCCTCCAGCCGTCTCCGGGTGCCGTTCTCCCGGTGAACCGTGCCGTGGGCGTGCAGCCTCGGTACGAAGTACGACGTCATCGCGTCCGCGTCAGTGGGAAGCCGCCCTGGGTAGCGGCCCTGGGCATCGAACTGCGGGGCTGCGGCTTTGGCGGGGGCGAGGACGAGTTCGAAGCGTTCCCGGTCCCGGAAGGCCAGTCGGTAGCCGCCGTCCTCCTGGCGGCGCAGGGCCGCCAGGTCGCCGAAGGAGATGTCCAGGGTCCCGGCCGACTCGGCCACGGGCTCGGCCAGCAGTCGGTCGGGCAGCAGGGGGCCTTCGGCGAGGGCCTGTGTCAGTGCTTCGCGGACGCGCTGATCCTGTGCCGTGTCGCCCGCGAGTGCCTTGCGGACCGTGTCGTGCATGGAGGGCGTGAGCCAGGTGCTCCGGGACACGCCCGTCGGGCCGGAGCAGACGGCCACCAGGGCGTGGCCGGGGGCGGCGGCATCGTCGTGGACGTCCTGGTGGCGCAGGATGCTGATCATCCACGTGTACGCGTTGCCGTCCTCGTCGCGCAGATGGCCGTTGAGGTACCACGCTTCGGCGCCGGCGGAGGGGTGGGGCAGGCCGAAGGCGGCAGGGTCGGTGACGTCATGCGGTGTGGCGTGCGACGGGACATGCGCCGTGGGGCGGGAGGAGGTGGTCATGCGGGGAAGGTAGATGCCCGTCGCTTCCGCGATGGGCTACTGGCCGTCCGGCCATCAGATCGGATGAAAATTCTGCGGATAAACATCCGGATCGCCGTGTCGTAGCCGTCCCCTGCTCGTTAGAGCGGAACACCAAGGGGAGGGAGGCCATCGATGGACGTACGGGGCGTGCACCACGCCTACGGCCGGCGTGAGGTCCTGCGCGGCATCGACCTGCGGCTGGAGGCGGGAGTCCTGGCCGGTGTCGTGGGGGAGAACGGCGCGGGCAAGTCGACCCTGCTGAAGATTCTCTCGGGCGAACTCGCCCCCGACCGGGGCACGGTCATCCACGAGGGCAGGTTCGGGTACTGCCCTCAGTCAGCCGTCCTCAACGACGCGCTCACCGTCCGCCAGCACCTGGAGTACTTCAAGGTCGCCTACGGCCTGAGCAACCTGGGCCGCGCCGAAGAGGTCATGGGCGCACTGCAGTTCAGCGAGTACGCCGACGAGCGGACCGCGGTCCTCAGTGGCGGGACCCGGCAGAAGCTGAACCTGACCCTGGCCCTCATGCACGACCCGCACATCTTGCTGCTGGACGAGCCCTACCAGGGCTTCGACTGGGACACCTACCAGCGGTTCTGGGACCTGGCCACGTGGCTGCGCGATGAAGGCCGGTCCGTGCTCGTGGTCTCCCACCTCGCCTACGACGCCGAACGTCTCGACGTGTTGTGGCGCCTGGACGGCGGTCTTCTGCACGAACAGACCACGGAGCGTGCGGCATCATGACGCCCCGCCGGCCCTGGCGCCGCCACCGCATGTTCTTCACGACCGCGACCCGCTACGCACTGACCGAGCATGTGCGCAACCGCTTCGCCATGGTGCTCGTGGCCCTGTTCATCCCGGTGTGGACGGCGCTGGCCTTCTATTCGGTCCCGGACACCCGCACCCGCTTCCGGCTGCGCGCCACCGGACACCTGCTCACCCCTCACGGCAACCAGCTCACCGAGATCACCGGCGCCCTCAACGCCGTCACCCTGATCATCGGCTTCATGATGTTCGCGGCCTCCTTTGTCAACGGCCGCTTCGACCGCCGCCTCGCCCTGGCCGGTTACCCCCGCACTCACCTCGTCCTGGCCAAGCTCATCTCCCTCACACTGATCTCCGCAGCCGTAGCCGCCTACGCGACAGCCCTCACCTGCGCCTTCTGGAAACCCCAGCAACCGGCCCTGCTCGCAGCGGCCCTCTTCCTCGCCGGCATCACCTACGGCGCCCTGGGCGTCGCCTTCGGCTCACTGCTACGCCGCGAAGTGGAAGGCATGTTCGCCATCGTGATGACCAGCGTCATCGACCTCGCCCTCCAAAACCCCCTCTACAGCTCCAGCTCGAACGGCAGCATCGTGCGCTACCTGCCCTCCTACGGCGCCATGCAGGCCGCCACGGGCGCCGGATTCTCCGCCACACCCCTGCCGAAATACCTGGCCGTCCAGGCCGGATGGTTCACGGCCTCCGCCCTCACTGGTCTGCTAGCCTTCCACATCCGCACGCGCAACAGCCTCAACAGACCGCGACCGCGCATCATCACGCCGCGCACCCCCGGACTTGAAGTCCGTTCCTCCGGCCGACGGGAAGCGTTGTACAGGACGCAAAACCATTGCACACACGACAAGACGAGAGGTTTGCGGTGACAGATGTGACGGCCGCGGTCGAATCGGTGGGGCAACTCTCCACGGTCTGGCGCGCCATGGTGCTCGACCGGGACGAGGAGGCGGACGTACGGGATCTTCCGGGTGTCGTCGTCCGCTGGGCCGACTGCCGCTTCGCCTTCTGGAACGCGGTGACACTGACCGATGTCGGGGCGGACGCGGCGCTCCTCGCACAGCGTCTGGGCCAAGCGGCGGACATCATGCGGTCCAAGCAGCAGCCGGGCTTCCTGTGGCTCTTCGAGGACCTGCTCGCGGACGACGCGCGCGCGGGACTGGGCGAGGCGGCACAGCGCGCGGGACTGGCCTACGCCTTTCCCGGTACCGGCATGGCAGGCGACCTGCTGCCGATCCCCGAACCGCACCACCCGGACCTGACGTTCGAGCGGGTGACCACCGACGCACAGCTGCGGGCTTACGCGGACATCAACTCGCGCGCCTACGGCTTTCCTCTCGAGGCAGGCCGTGACGGCATCGTCGGCTCCACGGTATGGAAGAAGGAGGTGTACGCCTACCTGGCCCTGCGGGATGGTGTCCCGGTCGCCTGCGCCGCGACGGTCGAGGCTCAGGGCCGCCTGTTCGTCCTGCTCGTCGCCACCGACCCGGACGCGCAGCGTCGAGGGTACGGCGAGGCGGTGACGCGCAAGGCGCTGTACGAGGGCGGCCGCGCCACCGGACTGACCCGCGCCACTTTGCACGCGACCGCCGCCGGGGCACCGGTGTACCCGCGGATCGGCTTCGAGCCGAACACACCGATGCGCTTCTACGCGCTGGCGGACTGAAGCCCCAGCCCCGAGGACAACCGGGCCCATGCGCGTAGTCAGCGTCCGTGGGTGGTGTTCGGACCGTTGTGGTTTTCGTCGAGCGCGGCCGCGTACGCCTCCTCGGCGTCGATGCCGGGAGTGCGCACGCGGACGAGCGCCGCACGCAGCTCGTCCGCTCCGGTGTCGTCCATCACGACGCCGGTCTCGGCGGCGAGCCGGGCCAAGGTGGGGCGGTCGGAGAGGCACAGGCCGTCGGTGAAGTACGCCCGGAACAGCCGTTCCGCCATCGGCTCGCCGCGCCCCTGGGCGGCTGCCTGGGCGAGGAGGCGGTGGGCGTCGAAGGTGTGGGTGAACATGGCCGGCCGCAAGTTCAGCTCCAAGCCGTCCGCGGCGCCGAGAGTGGTGTCGGAGGCGATCTGCCGTGCGGTCGCCTCGCCGAAGTACCGCTTGTGGATCTCGAAGAGCGGCTCACCGGCGGCGGGCGCGTCCGGCGCGGCCTGGAAGGGGAGGAAGGCCAGCTCCACGTCGCCACGGTGCCGCGGGACCGTCGCCGTGACCGGTGCGGCCGGGGCCGTCGGCGGGTAGGCGGTCGAGCTGGCCAAGGCCGACGGGCTGACCGTGATCGCGGACGCCGCCCGGCACGACACCGAGCTGGTGCGCGACTTCAGCGCCGACCACGTCGTCGAGCGCGGCATCGATGTCGCCGCTCGCATACGCGTGCCGGCCCCCGACGGTGTTCCCGGCCTCGTGCACGGCTCGGTGCAGACCACCTGGACGGTGCCCGCCATCGCCGACGGCGGGACCCTGGCCGAGCTGCGGGGCTGGTCCGGCCCGGCAGAGCGCGGCATCCGGGTCCGCCCAGTGATGGTGCCGGACGGCATCACCGACACCGAGGGGCTGGACACGCTGCGCCGCCAAGCCGAGGACGGCACGCTGACGCTGCGCGTCGCCGAGGTGCTGCCCGCCGACGAGGCGGCCAGGGCCCATCGCATGCTGGAGACCGGAGGCCTGCGCGGTCGGGTGATCCTGGACTTCTCCTGAGCTTTGCCCCTGCCGGGGGCCTTGGTGTTTTCCGGCACGGCATGGCACGCACACCCGGCCCAGGTACCGCCCAGGTACCACGCGCAGGATCGTGAGAGGGACGGGCCTCAGGGCGCGGGAACGCCTGCCAGTTCGGCGAGGTGGTCCGGGGTGCTGGTGAGCCGGCGTAGCCGACGAAGGCGAGCGCGAGTACGCCGATCTCCGGCGATCGGATGAGAGCTTTCGACAGTGCGAGCCGTCCCCGGACAGCAGCGCGACCGGCAAACCCTCGCGGGCGATCAGCGCGTGCGCGGCGGTCACTCGATGCCGCGGGCGAGCCTCCCTTCCATCGCGTCGACGTACCAGCGTCCGCCTCTGACAGCGGTCTCTCATCGAGATCGACCGTCGCCCAGGTGCGGTGCGCCGTGGCGGGGCACCGGACCGCGTCGGCCGAGGTCGCGGCGTCCACTTGAGCATTGACCCGAGTACGGACCCGTCGACCGCGTCCGGGTCTCGGCCGGGGAGCCCACTGCGTGCCACTGCCCGTCGACGAGGTTGGCCGGTCCGTCGGGCGACCGGTGGCCTACGCCCACGATCAGGCGCGCCGCGTTCAGGCAGTCGCGGAGTTCGTCGAGGACGACGCCGACGGGGGCACGGTCGCCGGGACCGGACGGGGCCTGTCGGCCACGGCGGTGAGCACGGACATGGGTCGATCCTGGCGTGAGGGGATCGGTTATGCGTATGCGCGGCGGAACCGGGCCTCGAATTCTTCGAGGGATGTGCCCCGGGGTCTCGGGCACTGTCCGCGGCGGCCTCATCGACCAATGCCCCGCCACGCCGCTTGGCCATGGCTTTTCGAGTCCGAGAGGCTTCCTCTGCGGCATCCATTGCATCTCTTGACAGGTAGTGGCCCGGCTGGATTACTTGGCCGTGCCGCTCGGTACCGAATGTTCGGTCGGGAATGGAGGTGGTGGAATCAGTGACGCAAGCCACAAACGCGACACAGGGCCCCGTCGAGCGGATGCTCGCCATGGACCAGGCATCCCGGCAGTTCGGCATCGAACTGCTGGAGCACGGCGAAGGGACCGCCGCGCTCCGGATGACCGTGACCGCGGCGATGGTCAACGGTCACAGGATCGCCCACGGCGGCTGTCTCTTCCTCCTCGCTGACACCGCGTTCGCCTGCGCCTGCAACAGCCACGGTCCGGTGACCGTCGCCGCCGGAGCCGACATCGACTTCATCGCCCCCGCGTACGAGGGAGACGTCCTGGTGGCCACCGCCCGGGAGCGCACCCGGTTCGGCCGCAGCGGCATCTACGACGTGAGCGTCCGGCGAGGCGACGAGGTGATCGCAGAGTTCCGCGGCCGCAGCCGTAGCATCAGGAGCACGCACCTCGAGGAGTCGCCGTGACCAGCGAAGCCAAGATCCCGCCGACCGCCGCGGTCCGCCGTGGCGAGCCTCTTCCCGCCCACCTGCTGGACGACGCGGAGCGGATGTCCCGCGAGGAACTGAGAACCCTTCAGCTGAGCCGACTGCGAACGGCGTTGCGGCACGCGTACGACAACGTGGAGCTGTATCGCAGGAAGTTCGACGACGCCGGAGTCGCGCCCGAGGACTGCCGATCACTGGAAGACCTGGCCCGCTTCCCCTTCACCACCAAGGCCGACCTGCGTGACACCTATCCCTTCGGCATGTTCGCCGTCCCCATGGACCACATCCGCCGCCTCCACGCCTCCAGCGGCACCACCGGCCGCCCCACCGTCGTCGGCTACACCGACAACGACCTCTCCCTGTGGGCGGACGTCGTCGCCCGCTCGATCCGCGCGGCCGGCGGCCGCCCCGGCCACAAGGTGCACATCTCCTACGGCTACGGCCTGTTCACCGGCGGCCTCGGCGCCCACTACGGCGCCGAACGGGCCGGTTGTACGGTCATCCCGGCCTCCGGCGGCATGACCGCACGCCAGGTGCAGATCATCCAGGACTTCAAGCCCGAAATCATCATGGTCACCCCCTCCTACATGCTCACCCTGCTCGACGAGTTCGAGAAGCAGGGCATCGATCCCCGGTCCACCTCCCTCCAGGTCGGCATCTTCGGCGCGGAACCCTGGACGGAGGAGATGCGCCGCGAGATCGAGGAGCGCACGGACATCCACGCCGTCGACATCTACGGCCTGTCGGAAGTGATCGGCCCCGGCGTCGCCCAGGAGTGTGTGGAGACCAAGGACGGCCTGCACGTGTGGGAGGACCACTTCTACCCCGAGATCGTCGACCCCCTCACGGATGACGTCCTGCCCGATGGCGAGGACGGCGAACTGGCCTTCACCTCCCTCACCAAGGAGGGTCTGCCGGTCATCCGTTACCGCACCCGCGATCTGACCCGGCTGCTGCCCGGCACCGCCCGGCCCGCCTTCCGTCGTATCCAGAAGATCACCGGCCGCTGCGACGACATGATCATCCTGCGTGGGGTGAACGTCTTCCCCAGCCAGATCGAGGAGATCGTGCTGCGCACCCCCGGCGTCGCCCCGCACTTCCAGATCCAGCTCACCCGGCGCGGCCGCATGGACCACATGACCATCCGCGTAGAGGCCCGCCCCGGCGTCGGCAACGAGCAGCGGGAGGCGGCTGCCAAACGGATCGCTCAGGGCGTCAAGGACGGCGTCGGTGTCACCGTCGAGGTGGCGATCGTCGAGATGGAGACCCTGGAGCGCTCGCTCGGCAAACTCCGCCGCGTCAAGGACCTGCGCCAGCAGTGATCGCCACCGCCCCGCCGCCACACCATCAGGCGACAGTAGATCCGGTCAAAGAATCACAAACCGCCCACTGAGGGTGCCGACCCGTCCCGTACCCGCCAGTACAGCTGCTTGCTCGCGACCGTGGCCGGCACCCCGCCGGCATCCCCATCAGCCTCGGCGAACCCGCAAACCCCACGCCGGGCCGTGCAGCAGCGCGAGATTGGTGGAGCATGCGCCACATCGAGGTCCGCCAGGCCCCAAGAGGCCGCTGCCCAGTGGACGACGCCGGTGATCGGCACCAGTCGGCCCCGGGGACAGCGCGTCCTCGAACAGCACGTGCTCGCCGGAGCCTCACCGCGCACGCCCGCTGCTGTGCCGCCGAACTCCTCGATCAGGCCGGACTCGCCGACCGGGCCCGGCATCTGCCGGACCGGCCACTGGTGACCTCCGGTGCCTGGATGCGTCCCGGCGGCGCGGTGGTCCAGCGCGCCTCCGCGCAAGCACTCGGTGTGCGCGTCGGCGACCACGTCACCATCAGCTTTATCCGTGGAGCGACACCGCGCAGGGGCTCGGGCCGTCCGACTTCGGCGGCAGGATCCGACTCACCTCCCAGGAGCACTCTCTCGTACACAAAGGATCACAGCCGAGCCTTGCGGACGGAACTTGTCCGCAAGGCTCGGTAGCGTTCTCTCATGCCGAACATCGTGCTCGACCGCCGCACGCTCAACCGGGCCCTGCTGGACCGTCAGCTGTTGCTGGAACGCTCCGAGATGTCCGCTCTGGATGCGATCGAGCACCTGGTGGGCATGCAGTCGCAGGCGCCGGACGCGCCCTACGTCGGGCTCTGGACCCGGCTGAAGCGCTTCTCCTTCGCCGACCTGGCAAGCCTGATGACCGAACGCCGCGCGGTGCGGCTCGTGCTGATGCGGGGAACGGTGCATCTGGTGAGTGCGTCGGACGCCCTGGCGTTGCGGCCGGTGCTGCAGCCGATGCTCGACCGCCAGTTCCGTAGCAGTACCTGGGCGCCCGGAGTGCGGGGTGTGGACCGGGAGGAGCTGGTGGCTGCCGGGCGGGTGCTGGTGGGGGAGCGGGCGCGGAATCCTGCGGAGCTGCGGGCGGCGCTGGGCGAACGGTGGCCGCAGGCGGATCCCGGCTCACTGGTGAACGCGCTGCGTAATTGGGTGCCCCTCGTGCAGCTGCCGCCGCGCGGGGTATGGGGCAAGGGCGGGCAGCCGGTGTACGCGACCGTGGAGGAGTGGCTGGGGCGGGCGGTCGAAAGCCCCGACCCGGAGACTGTCGTCAGGCGGTATCTCGGCGCCTTCGGCCCGGCGGGCGTCGCCGACCTGCAGAAGTGGTCCGGGCTGACGGGGCTGCGCCAGGTCGTGGCCGGACTGGAACTGCGGACGTACCGGGACGATCAGGGACGGGTGCTGTACGACCTGCCGGACGCGGGCCTGCCCGACCCGGATACCCCGGTGTCCGCACGTTTCGTCGCGGACTTCGACAACCTGGTGCTCTCGCATGCCGACCGGTCCCGCATTCTCGGGGAGGTGGCTCCGGGCCGGGTGATGACGGCCAACGGGATCGTTCGCGGCACGGTCCTGGTCGATGGATTTGTGGGCGGTACGTGGAAGTTCGAGCGCCGCCGAGGTGAGGCGGCGGTCCTGGTCGAGCCGTTCGGGCGGCTGGGGATCGCTGACCGGGAGGCGCTGGAGGTGGAGGGCTCTCGGCTGCTGGTGGCCACCGATCCGCAGGTGTCGGCCCATGCTGTTCGGTTCACGGGTAGTTGAGTTCGGTACCGAACACCACCGGGCGCGGAGTACGTCGAACCCCCTCGCCCGCGCCATGTAGGGTGGGCGGACCGACGCGGGGTGGAGCAGCTCGGTAGCTCGCTGGGCTCATAACCCAGAGGTCGCAGGTTCAAATCCTGTCCCCGCTACCAGCGCACCGGCCCCCTCGACACCATGTCGAGGGGGCCGGTTGCATGTACAGGTGCTGCCCTACGGAGCCGCCCCGATGGCTGATGGCGCTCGTAGGCGGTCAGTGCGCGCGTGACTGGCTGGTCGCGCCTGATGCTGGCTCCACTCCTCAGGTCCTTTGGCATCGTTCATCTAAGCTGGTGTGGTGGCTGATGAGCAGGAGTGGGTGCGGCCGTCGGGGGTGTGGGCCACGGCGGTGGGGGTGGCCAGGGTGCGGGCGCTGGAGAGTGAGCGGGTGAATGCGTTGTTCCGCGACCCGCTGGCGAAGGCTTTCGCCGCCGCCGGCGGCCTGTGGCCCTCTTCGCCGCCGCTGCCTGATGACGAGGCTGCGCGACGCCGCCGGCTGGCCGTGTCGTTCTCCATCGTGATCAGGACGAGGTTCCTGGACGACCTGTTGCGGCAGGCCTGCCTGTCCGGAGTCCGGCAGGTCGTGCTGCTCGGCGCAGGGATGGACAGCCGGGCCTTCCGGATGGACTGGCCCGAGGGCACCCGGCTGTTCGAGGTCGACACCGCCGCGCCACTGGACTTCAAGGCTTCGGTGTTGCGCCGGGAGCGGGCCGTCGCGCGCTGCGAGCGGGTCACCGTCCCGGTGGATCTGCGTGAGGATTGGCCAGGGGCGCTGGCCGCCGCAGGGCATGACCCGGGCGTGCCGACCGTGTGGATCGCCGAAGGGCTGCTGATCTATCTGCCCGAGGATGCGGTGGAGCTGTTGCTGGCCCGGATCAGCGCGCAGTCGGCGACGGGGAGTCGGATGGGGCTGACGTTGGGCTCGCGTGGCGTGATCGAGCGCTTCGGCGCGGACGCGGTGCCGGGATCGGCGGCGTCGATGTGGGTCTCGGAGATGCCCGACGACCCGGTGGGCTGGCTGGCCGGGCACGGTTGGGAGGCCGACAGCCGCACCCTGCGCGAGTGCGCTGCCGCCTACGGCCGCCCGATGAGCACCCCGCCGCAGGGCGAGGAGCGGCCCGGCGGGCTGATCTCGGCGGTCCGCCGGTAGAGCGCCTCCCGGTTACCCGCGACCGCAGGGCGGGCGGACTGTCCGGGGTGCGGGTTCTGGTCGGGGCGAATACGCGGCTCCTACCTGCGAATTCCTCGTTTGGGAATTCGAGGTTTCGAAAAGCGCCGGAAGGTCCGTTCAACTGGGGCCCACCGCCACCACCCTCGTTCCTTCACCCGGAAGACCTCGCGGAACTCATGACCGGCCGGCACGCGTCCCGAAGCTGAATCAGGACCTAACGGGATTGATCGAAGAGCCAGTCGATGACGACGTCGTTCTCATATGTCTGTGCCCACGCGAAGTGTGGGTTCACCGGTGTCGTTCCGGTCGTGTAGCTGGTGAACAGCACGTGGCTGCCGGCCCGGCGCGCCCGGCTCAGCAGGGCCTTGGACCGGGCTTCGAACTCCGGCTTGGGCAGGTCATTGGCCCACTCCCCGCGGGTGATCTGTGCACCGGCGCTCTCCAGCGCTTTCATCAGCGTCCAGGTGCCGGGCTTTCCGAACCGTCCCTCGCGGTAGGGGACCACCGGGTCGTCGATGGAGTGGTCGGCCCAGATCGGGATGTGCGTGATCCGCTCCATGGTGGACGGGTCGCCCCAGCCGGCGGTGGCCAGGGCCGCGGCGAAGGTGTGGGGATAGCTCGGGAGCAGGTTGAAGATGCCTCGCGCACCTGATGACAGGCCGACGAGATAGAGCCGATGCGTGTCGACGGGGCGCTGCTTCGTGAAGGTGTCGATGAGTTCGACCAGTGCCGCTCGGACCTTGGGGTCGGTCCAGTCCGTATTGTCGGGTCCGTCCATGGGGCGGGGCAGTGGGATCTGGGGTGCGAGCACGAACGCGGGGTGCCGACGCTGGCGTTCCGGCTTGGCGAAGGTGACGGCGATGCGATTGGCGGTGAGCTGGGTCATGTTGTTGTCGGCGACTTCGCCGCCGCCATGCAGGGTGACGACGAGCGGATACCGGGTGGCCGCCCCCGGACGCCGTACGAACCCTTCCGGCTGATAGAGCCGGAAGGCCAGCTCGAATCCCGTGGAGTCGGTGAACGATCCCGCGGTGAAGTCGTCGACCACCGGGGTGATGACGTCGTCGTTCCGGATCGCCAACGGACCGGCCGGGAGTACCAGGTCGCCGCCGGGGGTCCTCACGTCAGCCATCTGCCGGACGGCGTAGGCGCGATGGAGCGGAAGGGGGTCGGTGCCGGAGGCTTGCGCATTGGCGTCGTCCGGGTCGAGCTCGATGATGAGGTATCTGCCCGGCCGTCCGGCCTTGGGGTGGTCGTCCGTCCTGGCCGCGGTGTTCGGGTAGGCCCGAGTGACCGTTCGGGCTGCGCTCTGCCTGCCGAGGTCGGCGGTGACCTGGAACGCGGAGGGTGGGATGACGCCGCCGTGCATCTGGAGGGGGTGGGTGTAGCGGATGGCGACGGCGGTCACCCGCCAGTTGTTCCTGGGCGTCACCCGTGTGATGAGGGCGGTCCGCAGAGCGGGACCGGCCCCGGACGCCGCCGGTAGTCCCGGCGCCGGGGCATCGGCCGTCGCAGTGGCCGCGTTGATCACCGTCGAGGCGGTGACGGTACCCGCGGCCATGGTGAGCGCCGTACGTCTGGTGATGTCTCTCATGGGTCCTCCGTAAGGTGTCGGGCGGCCCGCGAGGGCCGGACGTGGAGCCGATTGCCTGGTGCGGTGAACCGAGAACGATCCGTACGGTGTGGTGAACGCCCCGACGCGCGGCCGAGCGGCGTCCTTCCGGGGCGAGGCAGGTGGGGGCATCGCCCTGTCATGGGGGAGTCTCCAAGCCGTGTCCCATCGGTGTCCAGCACCGAACCCGAGATCTGTCGATGCGTCATGTGCATCAATCCGGAGGCGTGCTCGTGCCCCCGGAGCGACGGCCTCATGTCCGGGGGCACGGTGTCGGTCGCGGCTCCCGCTCAGAGCGGGCAGGTGTCCTGCCAGCGTGTGACCAGGGAGGGGTTGGTCTTGTCCGCTTCCCGCGCGGCACCGCACAGGAACGGGCTGAAGCGGGTGTCGCCGTACAACCAGCGGCTGAAGAACGACACGATCCACTTGCCCTGCTTGGCCTTGTTGCCGTAGCCGGTCATGGGGCAGAGATGGTCGCCGGGAACCTCGATGTAGAGCTTCTCGGCCTGGGACATGGAGTTGTACCAGGGCAGAGCGTAGGTGTTGCCGTTGGCGACGGGGTCGCTCTGGCAGGTCATGAAGAAGGTGGGGTCGGTGACTCTGGAGAAGTTCTGGTTCGGGTTGTACGGGGCCAGGGGCACGCCCGCCTTGAAGCGGGAGTCGTCCCGGAGGGCCACCATCACACCACCGCCGCCCATCGAGTGACCGGCCGCACCGAGCGTGCCGTTCACCTTCCCGTGGATCGGGTTGCCGACGGAGGCATTGAACGAGAGCAGCTGGGTACCGGCGGCGCTGATCTGGCGGCCGCGCGAGGCGGGATCGTCGCTCAGCGTGTGGGTGCCGACGTTGATGACGACGAAGCCCCAGGAGGCGAGGCGGGGCGCGAGCCACTGAAGGTTCTGCTGGGTGCCTTGATAGCCCGGCATCAGCACGACGCCCGGGTACGAGCCGTCGGCCGTCGGGTAGGTGATCGTGCCGGACCCGTACCCGCTCGGGTTGGGAACGGTGTAGGTGGCAGTGGCCAGCGGCCCGTTCGTGGCCTCGAGCGAAGCGGTGGTCGGATTCGGGATCGTCGCGAGGACGGAAGCGTTGCCGACCGACGAGCCGGTCGCGGGCTTGCTCTGGGACTGCCGCTCGGTGGCTGCCGTCGGTGTGGCGGAGACGGTCAACAGTGCCGAGGCGAGGGTGGTGGCCAAGGCGATCAGCACGGCCACGGCACGGGGCCGTAACGGCGAAGTCCTTGTGGACGAACGACGAGTTGGACGCATCGATGGACCTCCAGGATGCGGCGTGGGTACGCGCTGCCGTAGGCGCAGCGCGACCGCAGAGTAGAGTGCGCCGGAGAAATCCTGAAGTCGAACGACCGCCCCAACTCTCAAGGGGTCTCTCCGGTAGCCACAGCCCTGCTCCAGCAGTGGATCCGCCAAGCCGAGCAGGACGACATCGATCCGCGATTCGGGGCCCATCCGGGCTGATTCATGAGTGCTTCCGTCGTGTGGCGATCACAACGTGCCGAGTCCTGCTGCCGACGGGCAGCGGTGCGTCGGTGTGTTCAGTGGCGGGTCGGCTGGAGGCGCGTGATGCGGTCGAGGTCTCCGGCGAGAAGGCCGCGGATGGGGAGTAACGGAGAGGACGGCAACAATGACCAGCACACAGAGCGCCGTCGAGGAGAGCCCGACGAAGGTCCCCGACTTCCCGATGGCCAATTCGCCGGGGCTGCCCGTTCGATCCGGCTCCGGGCCTGTACGCCCAGCGGCAGGAGGGCCCGCTGACCCGCGTGCGGTTGTGGAACGGCAGCACCCCGTGGCTGGTCACCGTGCTTCGCCGAGCAGCGGGCCTTGCTGGCGGACCCGCGCGTCAGCGCCGACGCCAGGACGCGTGAGTACTCCTTCCAGTGTTCTGGTGGCCGGGGCCTCGGCGGGTGGGCTCTCCACAGTGGAGGCCCTGCGGCGCAAGGGATTTCAGGGTGGCGTGACCGTGCTGGGAGCCGAGTCGTACCAGCCCTATGACCGGCCGCCGCTGTCCAAGCAGGTTCGTGGGCCAGGATGGTCTGGCCGGGGTCCATGTGCTGCGTACGCTCGAAGACGCGGTGGCGCTGCGGGCCGAGCTGATGGCCGCCTCGCGTGTCGTGGTGATGGGGTACGGGGTGCTCGGCACGGAGATTGCCGCCACCGCACGGGAGCGTCGGTCACCCTGGCCGGGCCGCAGTCGGCCCCGCTGGAGAGCCAGTTTGCCTCCTTGGTGGCCGGGCAGCTCGCGGCACTGCACACCGAGCGCGGCGTCGTACTGCGGCTCGGCTCGGCGGTGACCGGGCTGGCCGAAGAGAGCGGGCACGTCACGGGGGTGTGCCTGGCCACCGGCGAGGTGCTGCCCGCTGATGTGGTCGTGGTGGCGTTCGGGTCCGCCCCGGCGACGGACTGGGCTGGCGGGCAGCGGCCTGAAGGTCGACAACGGGGGGGTGTCTGGTTCCGACCCGTGACCGCACCATCGTCGAACAGTCGAAGAACTACCGGTATTCCATCAACCACCAGGTCGTCATCGACGCCGACTTCCAACTCGTCGTCGCCATTGGCCGGCCGCTGCCTGGCAACCGCAACGATTGCAAGGCGTGGGAACTTTCAGGCGCGAAGGCCGCCGTCGGCCGAGCTACGGTCATCGCAGACGGCGGCTATCGGGGCAGCGGCTGCTCATTCCGCACCGCCGTGAACGCGGCCAGACCGAACTGCCAGTGTGGAGAGAGGAGCACAACACCTCCCACCGCAAGGTCCGGGGACCGCGTCGAGCACGTCTTTGCGCGGGTGAAGGCATCTGAAAGGCGACGGCGTTCACACCGCCATGCTCGGCATCGCCCGGCTGTACAACCTAGCCCTCGCGGGTAACTCCCGCGCATATGGGGTGAAGTAACTTCCGCCCCTTGCGAGATCAGAGAGTCCCAAGGGAGGTGGTTCCCCCACCTCCCCGGCTCGAAGAATGTTCAGTCGATGCAGAACTCGTTGCCCTCGATGTCCAGCATCGGGATGCATGACTCGTTTTCCTCATCGGCGTACAGCGTTTGCACGTGGGTCGCGCCGAGCGCGACTAGTCGTGCGCACTCGGCTTCGAGCGCGGCGAGGCGCTCGTCCCCCACGAGCCCGGTGCCGATCCGGACGTCGAGATGCACCCGATTCTTGACGATCTTGCCTTCGGGGACGCGCTGGAAGTACAGGCGCGGGCCCACGCCTGAGGGATCACTGCAGGCGAACCATGATCCCTGCTTCTCAGGAGGCAGGGTGCGGTTGAAATCGTCCCAGGTGCTGAACCCCTCCGGTGGCGGCGGTATGACGTACCCCAACACTTCACTCCAGAAGCGAGCGAGGCGCTCAGGTTCTGCGCAGTCAAAGGTGACTTGGAACTTCTTGATCTCTGACATCGGCGTACCGTATCGCGGACCAGGGGGCCCTGCCGCTCATTTCCCCAGGCGGACCCGCCCCTCACCCGTCGCATCCCGGGCCGCCGCCTTGGACGCCAAGTGATCGAACCGGACAGTCCACGGGAACGACGCGAGGTCCATGGAAGATTCAGCGGAGGCGAGTCGGGTCCGGCGGACACGGTGGGAATGACATGTCTCCCGGACCAGGTCGCGGTGGGCATCCGTCAACGCCGCGCGGGGGCGTCGACGAGACCGCCGTCGCGCACGCCGGGCGGGAGAGGGTGGTGCTCGCCGCGGGCGTGGAGGCGCTGCCGATGATCAGCCAGGACTGGCGGCATACTTCGTAGCTCGATATATACTCGACGCATGACGCGCCAGAACCCGTCCTTGACGGAACCGCAGTACTTCATCCTTGCTTCGCTCATGGATGGACCGTTGCACGGTTACGGCATCATCAAGGCTGCCGAGCGGGCCACCGACGGGCGGCTCCGGATCGCTGTCGGCACTCTCTACGGCGCGCTGGAGCGGTTGGAGCGGGCCGGGCTGTTGGCCGCCGGCCATGAGGAGATCGTGGACGGGCGGGCGCGGCGCTACTACCGGCTCACCGAAGACGGCACCGAGGCGCTCGGCCGGGAGGCGCTGCGGATGCAGCAGGCGGCGGCTGTCGTCATCGGACGCTCGCGGGATGCCGGAGCGGCCCCGGCATGAACCGTTTGCTGCTTGTGGCCTATCCCAAGTCCTACCGTCGTTCCCGGCAGGGAGAGGAGTTGCTGACCTGCCTGGCCGAGGCGTATCCCGGCCGTTCCTGGCCCCCGCCGCGGGAAGTTGCCGCCTTGGCGTGTGCCGGGGTGCAGGCCCGCGCCCGTGCCGTCGTCGACGACGCGGCTCGTCCGTGGTGGCTGGACGGCATCCATCTGGCCGCCCTGGCCCTCGCCGCGCTGGCGCTGGTTCCGTACCTACAGGACGTGTGGCACTGGGCACTGCACATCGACCCCGGACAGCACGCCATCGCTTTCCACTTCTCCGGCTGGTATCCGTGGGCCGGAGGCCCCACGCGGATACGGCTGCTGCCCTACGGGCTGCTCCCGCTGGGTTGCCTGATCGCTCTGCTGCGTGGCAGAGCGTGGATCGCGCTGCCGGCCGCGGCAGCCATGATCTGGGCCGGCGCCACGACCCACGGCCGCACCCTCTTCGGCAGCGAGGGCAAGGCGGGCTTGAGCTACTACGGGTTGGGCGCCCCGCTGACGGCCCGTGACCTGGTGCTCTCGGGGACACTGTGCGCCGCGTGCGCCGTGCTGGCGCTCTGCCGTCCCAGCCGTCTGCGACGCCGCTCGTACCGCTGGCTGCCCCTTGTCCTGCTCGCCATGTTCGTGGCCGGGGGCCTGCACATCATCTCCGTCAGTCCGGCTTTCCAGCGCGGTTTGTTCGTCCTCGAAGTCGCGGCGCTGATCGCCGCGTGGGTTGCGACGGCAGCCACCGGCGACCACCGGTGGCTGATCCCCGTCGCGGCGGTCGCGATCGTCCGCACGCAGGCGATCGTCGTCCAGCCGGACGCGTTCATGCAGTCCCTTCCGGACCTGGTCGTTTTCCTCCTGCTGATCGCGCCCCTCCCCGCCCTGGCGATCACCGCCCAGCGCCGACAGGGGCAGGCACTCCCCGAATAGGAGCGGACCCCCGGTGGATCGGCCGAGCCCGACGGCCCACGTCGTGCCACAAGACGTGCGTGCTTTACCCCCCTCAACGGAAGAAACAGAGCGATGACTCAGCACGATTCTCCGGCCCTGCCCGCGCACCGTCCGGCGGCCTCAAGGCAGGGCCCCGCCGACCCCAGCCCGTCGCGTACGACACGGCCGTGGATGCCGGCTCTGCTCTACACCCTGGGGTTCCTGACGCTCTACCTGCTCGCCATCTGCACCCCGTGGGGGCAACGAGCTGAGAACGCCCTGTTTGATCTCGGTAAACAGGGCAGCGAAGACGCATGGATCTACCCCCTGTCGGGATCGGCCTACGGCTCGACGCCCCTGCCGCCGCTGGAATTGAGCGCCAAGCCCACCCTGATGGTGGGCCTGGCCGTCATCGTGGTCCTCACCCTGGTGCGGCGGTGCTGGTGGCCGGGGTGCGCGGCGCTCGGCGTCGTCATTCTCACGACCGGAGGCAAGGAGGTGCTCAAATCGACCCTGCCCCGCCCCGATCTGGTGGGCGCGCCCGAGAATCTCCTTGATCAGGGTTTCCCCAGCGGGCACACCGCCATCCCCGCCGCGCTGACTCTCGCCGCCGTCCTCGTGGTCTCCCCCCGCATCCGCCCCTACATCGCCACGGCCGGTGTGCTGTGGCTCGCCTGCATCGCCGCCGCCAGCGCGACCATGGGCGGCCACCGGCCCAGCGAAGTGCTGGGGGCCACACTGTTGGCCTGTGCCTGTTACGGCCTCGCAACCTGGCTGCTGCCGCCGGCCGCCGCGCCAGGCGCCACGCGGAGCACCCGTGCGCTGCCCGTCATCACCTTGACGGTGGCATTGGCCGTCGCCCTCGTTTCCGGCGCACGGAACGACACCCTCACAAGGTCACTGGTCTCCGCGGCGACGGCCTTCATATGTGCGGCCCTGGTCTGGTACGCCGCAGTCGGACGGCCCGCACACACCGCACGCCGCACACGCCCCGCACGGGGGTGACCACGCGGCCGGCTCCGGGCGGGAACCGGCGCATCCTGGCAAAGCGGCGATCCGATGCCACCGCCCAGTCGTAGAAGCCGTCGACGCCCGAGCGGGGATGCACTCCCGCCCGGCGTGTCCTCCCATAGTCCGGTCAACACGTCTGCGACGCCCCCAGCACACACAGTGACCGCAACGACGCTTGGGCAGCAGTACTCGCGACAGTTGAATACGCGAGTCCACCGGGACGGCTGCGGTCATCATGACGGCATGGGGCGTGATCCAGAAGCGTCTTGCCCTCGGCGGCGAGTCGGGAGGTGGCCGACGCGGCCGGGGGAGACGGACCGTGGCGTGCGCGGGGTTGTACATGCACGCGATGTTGATGAGTCACACCGGCGGACACTCCGACTTCAGCCTGCCGAGCGGGGGCGCCTGCTTCTGAGTAGCGTGACTCGTGTGAACATCTTTTGCGGTGCAGGTCAGGAACTGGAGATGACCAACGGGGGAACCGCGGTATTTGTCGAGGTACTGATGCTGGCGGTGTCCGACCTCGTCCAAGAACCGTGGGACTACCGATTCGCAGGGCTTCTCACCCAGCAGGACCAGAGCGTCATGGGACGGGGCATTGTCGGTTTCGAGTTGGAGGAGATCGACTGGGGGCGCGACGACGCCCAGCAAGCCCAAAACAAGGATTTCGTGCTGCGGGTGATTGATCTTGCTCTGCAACGGCACCGCTGGGACGAGTTGCCGTATGACCCGCCCTTTGCGGAGCGCTATGTGCAGCAGTTCAAGAGCATGGTGGAGGCATTCTCCCCGGCGACGGCCACGCCCGACCCAGGGTTCCCCGGCTTCCCCGAGCCTGACGAGGCTGCCATGGCCTCATGCGCACGGCATCGCGTCCTGACTGCCCTTCCGCACTGGCACAGCTGCATCCTCTGCAGCCGCTGAGCCGGTCGCTTCGTTTTCGACGCCAGCAGGCGGGCGGCGAGGCGGCCTTCGCGGTCCGCTTCCCCCCCCGGAGCGGTACGCCCGTCGTCGATGCCGTCGCCCGGCGCGTCCCCGCCGCAGCACGCCACCATTCACCCTCACCCATGGCGAGCTCAATGATCTCCGAGACGGATAAGTCCCCGTCTGCGGATGGAGGCCGGATCATGGCCTGCCGCGCCCTCGCCAAGTGCGCGTGCGGTGGGGTCACCGCGCAGTAGGTCGGGTCGGGCATCGGCGATCGCGAAGGCCTGCCTGACCCCCTCTACCAGCGCCGGGTCGATCTGGTAGAGCCGCGCCCGCTCGCCGCGCTGGGGCGGCGGCCGGGGCGCGCTGGTTGGGCCGGGGGTGCGCTGTCGGCCGCCGTGGCACCTTCCGCGTCGGTGCCTGTTCCACGTCCGCGTCCGCCCCGGAATGAGGCCGCCGTGCCCCTGTCCGTGCTGGTGAGGTTGGCTGTGGCTGTGCCCGGCTCCTTCGGACGGCGCGGGCGGTGTGTCGCCCCTCCTCACCAGAGGGACAGTGAGCGGTCGAAGATGTCGGCGAGGTCGTCCTCGGTGACCGCGCGCGGGGCGGTGGCCAGCAGTCGCTGCTGTTGCATGGCGCCTTCCACCAGTGCGGGGATGTCGCCCTTGGCGTAGCCGACGCCGCCGATGCCCTCGGGCATGCCGATGTCGCGCATCAAGTCCTCGATCGCGGTGGGCAGATACTCGGCCGGGTCGGTGGGGCGTTCCAGGCGCGGCGCGAGGAGTTCCGCGGCCCGCAGATGCCGCTCCGGCTGGGCGGCGAAGGTGAAGCGGAACGCCTCCGGCGCGGTGAGCGAGACGGCCATACCGTGAGGCACCATCGGCTCGTGTCCGGGGTAGCCGGCGGGGTGGAAGTCCTTCACCCGACCGGCGATCGGGTAGGCGTTGGCGTGCGGGATGTGCACGCCCGCGTTGCCGAACCCGAGACCGGCGAAGGTGGCCGCCAGAGCCATGTCGGAGCGTGCCTCCGGGTTGTCGCCGTCGCGGACCGCGGTACGGAAGGACCGGGCGAGCAGGTGCAGCGCCCGTTCCGACCACGCGTCGGAGATGGGATTGGCGCCGCAATAGGGCACGCGCTGCTCAGGGCGTTTGCGCGGGTAGGTGTCGTACGGGCGGGCCGTGTAGCTCTCCAGCGCGTGGCACAGGATGTCCATGCCGCTGGCGGCGGTCACCCCGGCGGGCAGGGTGAAGGTCAGGTCCGGGTCGATGACGGCGAGCGTGGGCCGCAGCCGGGCGTGGCTGATGCCGGTCTTGACTTTCAGATCCAGGACGTCGAGCACACAGATGGTGGTGCTCTCCGAGCCGGTTCCGGTGGTGGTGGGCACGGCGACCAGCGGTTTGAGCGGGTTCTCGGGCGCCAGCGCCCTGCCCACGGGTGCGTTGATGTAGTCCATCAGCGTGCCGGGGTTGGTGCTGAGCAGGTTGACGGCCTTGGCGGTGTCGATGCTGGAGCCGCCGCCCACCGCGACGAAGGCGTCCCAGGGGCCCGACGCCAGTGCGTGGTCGACCGCCTGCCGCAGGCTGACGTCGGTGGGCTCCACATGCACGCCGTCGAAGACGTGGGCTTCAATGCCGAACGCGGTCATCCGTTCGGCGATGCGGTGTGGCGCGCCGGTGGCGGCCACCCCGGCGTCGGTGATCACGAGGATCCTGCGCACCCCGTGCTGGGAGAGGTCGAAGCCGATCTCGTCGGACGCACCCGGCCCGAACTTCAGAGCTGGGGCGCCGTAGGTGAACACGGACTCGGGTCGGGCCGGAACGGTGGTGCTCATACGCGTCCCTCCTGGGGATCGGAGTAGGTCCCGGTGGCACGGCGAGACGGGCTCGGAGCGCCGCCCGGGTCCGGACGATCAAGCGTAGAAGTCGTCGGGGCGAGCCGCATCGAGCGCAGCTGTTCGGCGTCGTGGCCGAAGACGACGGTGGCGTCGTTCCACGACGGGCTCGGCGTCGTGGCGGCATGGACGAGACCGGCGAACTTCTCACTGGGGACGAGGAGAACCACCTCCAGGACGACGACCGCGACGCCGGACGGGACGAGGGTGACTCGTACGAGCGGAGCCGGTGAAGCACGTGCAGGTCACGGGCTCAACGGTGCGCCTGTCACTGTGCGGTGCACAGCAGGGGGAAGCCGGACGACTGTGATCCGAGCCGCGGTCAACGTGCGCGCTGGTCGATGAGCGCGGCGAGGCCGTCCAGGATCCGCTGCAGGCCGAAATCCCATGCCTGATCGTGCCCGTCGGACCGGGTGGCTGACGCGAAGGCCGCAGTGAGTGCGGGGAATCGCTCGCCGTGCGCCTGCATCAGATTTTCGAGAATGGCGCCCAGTTGGGCTTCGGGGTTGCCTGCGGGGCCTGCCGCACGGGTCTGTTGGGTGATGCCGCGTACGTGACCGACCAGTAGGACAACCGCGTCCATCCGTTCGGCACCGCTCAAACCGGTGCCGTCCAGGGCGGACACGGCACGCTCCAGCCAGGACAGCTCTCCAGGACCCATGATCCGCGGCCCGACGGTGGCGTCCAGTGCCCAGGAGTGCTGACGAAAGACAGTGAGCAGTTGGCGGGCCCAGTCCTCCAGCTGCTCACGCCAGCCACCGGGCCGCGCCGTCGCCGCCGGACAGGGGCCGATCGCGGCGTCCACCATCAGAGCGACCAGCTCGGCTTTGCCCGGCACGTACCGGTACAGCGCCATCTTGGTCACGCCCAGTTGCGCGGCGACCCGCTGCATGGACACATCGGCCAGCCCCTCCGAGTCGGCGATCTCGATCCCGGCCCGCGCGATGCGGTCCAGATCGAGTGTCGGCCTGGGGCCTCGCGCGGGCTTGGGGTGCGGACCCCACAGCAGCCGCGCCACCTCGGCGTGCTCACCACCCATGTCTGCCGCCCTTCCTGCCATGCCTTGCCGAATCAACTGTGTCTAGGGTACACAGTAAATATTAGTGTCCGTGAGACACAGTTTTTCGAGCGGAGAGGAACCCCGTGAACAGGAACGTCCTCATCTCCGGCGCGAGCATCGCCGGCCCGGCGCTGGCCTACTGGCTGGGACGCCACGGCTTCCGGCCCACCGTCGTCGAACTGGCCCCGGCCCTGCGCCAGGGCGGTCAGGCCGTCGACTTCCGTGGCGAAACGCACCTGACCGTGGTGGAACGCATGGGCCTGCTTCCCGAACTGCGCCGTCTCCAGACCGGCGGCAGCCCGATGCGCTTCGTCGATGAACACGGCCGCACACGGCTGGACCTGCCGGCCGAGTTCGCCGGCGGTGAGATAGAGGTGCTCCGCGGAGACCTGGCCCGAGCGCTCTACGAGCACAGCGCCCCCTACACCGCATACATCTTCGGCGACTCGATCGTCAGCCTCACCGAGACCTCCTCCGGCGTGCGGGCCGACTTCCAAAGCGGAATCTCGCGCGACTTCGACCTGGTCATCGGTGCGGACGGGCTGCACTCCAACGTCCGTCGCCTCACCTTCGGACCGGAGGAGGACTACGTGAGCCACCTCGGCTACTACGCCGCCACCTGGCAGCTGCCCAACGCCCTGGGTGTGGGAAAGGGCTCGGTCGGGTACAACGTGCCGGGGCGGCTGGCCTCCGTCGGCGCTGACCACCGGGATCCGAAGCGGGCAGGGGCATTCTTCGTCTTCGCCGCGCCGGAGCTGTCGTACGACCGCCACGACCCCGAACAGCAGAAGCGCCTGATCGCAGCCGCGTTTTCCGGCCTCGGCTGGGAGGTGCCCCGTCTGCTCGCCTCGCTGCACCAGGCCCCCGACCTGTACTTCGACTCGATCAGCCGGGCGGACGTGGACACCTGGTCCACAGGGCGCGTGTGCCTCGTCGGCGACGCCGCATGCGGGGCCACCATCGGCGGCATGGGCACGGGAACCGCAGTGGTCGCCGCATACGTCCTGGCCGGCGAACTCGCGCGAGCCCAGGGCGATCACGGGGCGGCCTTCGCCCGCTACGAGAGACGGCTCCGCAAGTACGCCGAAGGCTGCCAGGTAGGCGGCGACCGCACCGGGAAGTTCCTCGCCCCCGCCACCGCCACCGGCATACGTCTCCGCAACACCCTGCTGTCCCGACGCCTGTTCCTGAACGGCATGCTCAAGCTGGGCGAGAAAGTCAGCAGCACCGTGGCCCTGCCCGACTATCCAGCCGACCCCAGTGGCGTCAGCTGGTGACTGACTCGGTCTTCACTGAGGGGAGGGCCCGCGGTGCTGGGGCCACCGCCCGCACGTGAGAGATGAGCCCGGCCATCGACGCCGCCGTCCCCATGGCGTTCTTCACCGGCATGGCCGAGTCCGGGCGCGAGACAGCTCGCGTCGGCCCGGCGGCCGGCACCATCACGGACCGCCGACATCTGCAGCGGCGCAGAGTCGCGCAGTGCGCCTCCGCCTGGTCGAGGATCGACTGACCGTGCCCCGCCACGCCCGCCCCTACGAGGGGGCGTGCCGGGGGCGGTTGTGGCGGGAGTCCGCGTATTGCGTCCCCCGGGCGGGTTACTCGGCGGGGGAGCAGGGGTCGCAGCAGGCGGGGGGCGGTTCGACGCAGACGGTGACGATGTCGGTGTTGTTGGTGGTGTCGGGATCCTTTTCGTTGCCGGCGGCGGTGGCCGTGTTGGTGATCCGGCCGGGCTTGGTGGCCTTGGCGCGCAGCACGAGGGTGGCGGTCGCACCGTTGGCCAGGTCGCCGACGGTCCACTGCCCGGTGGCGGGGTCGTAGGTTCCGGGGGTGGCGTCGGCGGACAGGAAGGTCAGGCTGTCGGGGAGGGGATCGGTGACGGTGACGCCGGTGGCCGCGTTCGGGCCGGCGTTATGGACGGCGATGCGGTACGTCACGGTCTGGCCGACGGTGACGGTGGTCGCGTCGGCCGCCTTCGCCACGGTCAGGTCGGCGGCGGGCTTGACTTCCGTGATCTGCTCGCTGGAGGTGGCCGTCAGGGGCTCGGGTGTCTCGCCGAGCCGGTTTTCGTAGGTGGCGGTGGCGGTATTGCTGATCTGCTGGCCGGCAGCGGCCAGGTCGATGGTGACCCGGTACTCCACGGTGGTCCCCGCCGGCAGGGTCTCGGTGTTGGGCAGACTGCCGCCCTGCGTGCCGGAGGCGTCGTTGCCGAGGTGGAAGACGACCTGGTTCGCCTCGGGGTCGTAGGCGGCCTGGTCATCGTCTTCCGCGTCGGTCTTCACACCGGCGTTCGGGCCGTCGACGATGCGCAAGGACCCGGGTAGATACGTCGTGCCGTCGGGGATGACATCGGTCAGGACAAGGCTCTCTGCCGCACCGCCGCCTTCGTTCTTGGCGGTGATGCGATAGGTGACGACGTCCCCGACCTTCAGCGGACCGACGGGAATGGCGACCTTGTCCAGCGTCACGTACGGGGCGGTACCGAAGAAGATGCCGTCCAGGAAGTTGCCGACGCTTCGATTGCCGCCGGCGGCGGCAACGGACCGGAAGGCGAAACGCGTCAGCATCTGGCCCGCCGGGACGACGTAGGTACCGGTGTAGTAACCCCAGGCGGTGTTGCCGTCGGTGAAGCGCCGCTGCTCCACCGTGGAGCCCGGGGCGCCGATGTCCAGGGCCATGGTGTCGTCGCCCTGGCGGCCACGGTGATACAGCCGCCAGTACAGCGTCGTACCCGGCGTGGTGGGCAGGTCCTGGTAGAGCGTGGAGACCTCGTTCGCGTTGAGCTCGGCGAACTGATTGCCCTCGGCCGCCGGCACGCCCTGGAAGCCCGACTGCCACAGCTCGATCATGTGGTCGGAGGCCGTGGTGAGCCAGCCCGGGACACGGTTGGATGCCTGCGTCTGGGAGGCGTCCGGCAGGAACGCCATGCCGTTCACGGTGGGTTCTTCGTAGCTGCCGTTGACCAGGGCGACCCGGAGCGGAGCAACAGGAGGTGTGGCCATGGTTCTTCCCTTTGCGTCGATGCTGCTGGAGTGCACCGCCGGGCCGTGACGGAGCCGGAACAAGTCAGCAGCACAACGCATTCATGTAAACACGTAAAGTGATTAACGGTTGAGTCCGGCCAACCCTGTGTAGCGGGTTTACGAAGCCCACCCCTCGGACAACCTCCGCCACGCGGACCCCTCACGCCACCGCCCGCCCAGGCCACTTCGGCCACAGGGCCCTCCCTGTCCTCTCGGGCCACGCCCGTCATGACCGAAAGCGCCCGTCGCACCACCCGCGCTCACCCTTGCGGAGGGTGAATAGTCACCCGTGAAGTTGACGCTCCCGGCTCTTCGGACCCACCCGCCTCGGCGAGCGTGACGACGACCGGGAGCGTCGCCGGACAGCGAGGCCGTCGCCTCGCTGTCCGATGCCGACCGCGAGGCTGCAGCACCCGCACGGAGGTCCTGCTGGACGAAGCACTCCAGGCACTACAGGTGACTGGCCGGTGCATCCTGCCCCCGGCACCGGCCGAGCGCCACTCCTGACATGACGACCAGTACGTCACCAACCCCGCGATCTCGACCTCGACCACATGGTCCCCTTGGCGGCGGCGTGGGATGGGCGCCTCGGCCTGGCCGCGGAAACGCCGTGTGGCCTATGGGAATCATCGGCGATCCACGCCGCCTGCTCGAACCGGCAGAAGAGCGACCGTGGTCCGGCCGAGCGGGTGCCCGACGAGGCTGTGCACTGCCACTACACTGCCGGCTGGGTCACCGCCAAGTTGCGCTACGACCGGAGCGTCGACCGCGGAGAAGCACAAGCTCACCGAACTCGTCGACGGCTGCCCACACGCCCCGCGACCTCCCCCGGCGCCCTGGCAGGGCCCGCTGACCGGTGCTTCCAGGAACGGCGCTGCTGGATGCCCCGCAGCCCTCTCTCCGGTGGCCGGCATGCCGCTGCTCTCCAGGTCGTCCAACAAGCGGGCCACGATCAGTACGTGGTGCGGTCGATGCGGAAGCTACCAGCGCGCGGCTGTGACAGGTGACGCGTGCGGGGGCGCCGGTGCCCGGTAGCCGGCCTCGTCGTCGCAGTCCTGGTGGCGACTGACGGCCCGCCGGCCTCATGGGGCGGGCGGTGCGGCGCCCGGATCCGCAGCCGTGCGGGCGTACCTCGACGGCATCTGCAGCCCAGTTCCGTTTCGCCAAGGACGGCATATGGTGCCGGGTGAGGCCGTCGGGGCCCTGTGCTGAAGCGGTGGCTGTCCGAGATGCTGGGACAGCATCCGGACAAGGCGCTGACCAGCTCGGACAGGCACCTCGTCGCGGCCAACGTCAGCAAGCACTTGGCTGCCTGCGAGCTGGGGGAGGCCACCGTCTGGTCGTGAGCGTGGCCGGGCGGCAGCCGTTTTCCCTGTCAAGTCTGTTGGTGTTGTCAACGGCCATGCGCCGGAACAACGTCAGACCAGGCCCCTGACCTGCCTTCAAGATGGCGGCAGCTCAGTGTTGAGTCTGTCGGCAGGCACTCGCTCGATGCGGGTCCAGCCCCTCCAGCCCCGCTCCTCCAGGATCGCCACCACCCGCTCGGCGCCCGGTGAGGACGCGGCCACGGTGGAGTCCAGCAGGTCGACGAACTGGCCATCGAAGCCGTCGGCACCCACCTCGCCGGCCTCCACAGCGCGATTTCTCAGGCGCTCCACTATGTCCGCGACCTCGACGACCCGCGGATCCTGGGCCGACCAGTCGAGTACCCCTTTGAAAAGGCTGTAGAGCTTCACCATGTCGGGGTCGTCCAGCTGCTCGTGCTTCTTGGCGATCACCGAGTCGATCAGATGCGGCACCTGGGCGGCGACCATGATCCAGGCATCCCTCTCCATCTCGATGTAGCGCTCGCCGACGCCGAGACCGCGCAGCCGGTCGAGGTAGTCCACGACGCTCTGGGGGAGCGCCAGGTGCTCTCCGGCAGCGAGCCTGGCGAGCCGTTTGCGGGTGTCCTGCAGCCGCCGGATCTCGGCGCGCAAGTCCTTGTCGACCTCTTGGACGCCATCGGCGAACTCCTCCGGGCCGGCGTCGAGGAGTTCCTGCACCCGGGCCAGTGGCACGCCGGCATCTGCCAGGGCGTGGATCCGGATCAGTCGCACGACCGCGGCAGCGTCGTAGATCCGGTATCCGGAGTGGTCGCGCTCGGGCTCCGGCAGCAGCCCGATCTGGTGGTAGTGGCGTACCGCCCGTACCGTCACCCCGGCGTACGCCGCAAGCTGGCTGATGGTGAGCACGGGGCTCAGCCTGCCTCAGGCGATCTTCCGGCGATAGGCGACCATCGCGAAGACGTACGCCACGACGAGGATGCCGACGCACCACGCGAGTGCGATCCAGATGTCGTCGCCGACCGGTTGTCGGGCGAACAGGTCGCGGATCGTGTTGGCGATCGACGTCACCGGCTGGTGCTCGGCGAACCAGCCCACCGGGCCGGGCATGGTCTCCGTGGGCACGAACGCTGAGCTGATGAACGGCAGGAAGATGAGCGGGTAGGCGAACGCCCCCGCGCCCTCGACCGACGCCGCGGAGAGCCCAGGGATCACGGCGATCCAGGTCAGTGCCAGGGTGAACAGAAGCAGGATGCCGGCGACCGCGAGCCATTCCGGTGCTCCTGCCCCCGTGCGGAAGCCCATGAGCAGCGCGACGCCCACGACGATCACGAGCGAGACCAGGTTGGCCACCAGAGAGGTAAAGACGTGTGCCCACAGTACACCCGACCTTGCGATCGGCATGGACTGGAATCGCTCGAAGATCCCGCTCTTCATGTCGGTGAACAGCCGGTACGCGGTGTAGGAGATGCCCGACGCGATCGTGATGAGCAGGATGCCGGGCAGCATGTAGTTCACGTACGAAACCGACCCTGTGTCGATTGCGCCGCCGAACACGTAGACGAACATCAGCATCATGGCGACCGGCGTGATGACGGTTGTGATGATGGTGTCCATGCTGCGTGTGACATGGCGCAGGGTCCGCCCCGTGAGAACAGCAGTGTCGCCGAAGAAGTACGCAGTCATCCTCGTCCTCTAGTTGTTCGTGCCGGTGGCGTCGCTCTTGTCGTCGCCGCCGATGATCGCGAGGAAGATCTCCTCCAGAGTCGGCTGCTTCTCGACGTACTCGACCGTGGCGGGCGGGAAGAGCTGCTTGAGCTCGGCGAGGGTGCCGTTCACGATGATCCGACCCTGATGGAGGATCGCGATCCGGTCGGCCAGTTGCTCGGCCTCGTCCAGGTACTGCGTGGTGAGCAGCACCGTCGTTCCGCAGCCGGCGAGCTTCTTGACCGCATGCCACACCTCGATGCGCGCCTCGGGGTCGAGCCTGGCCGTCGGCTCGTCCAGGAAGATCACCGGCGAATTCCCGATGAGGCTCATCGCGATGTCCAGCCGGCGGCGCGTCCCACCCGAATACGTCGACACTCTGCGCCCGCCGCCTCCGTCAGCGAGAAACGATTGAGCAGGTCATCCGCGATCGTGCCCGGGTCATTGAGGTGACGCAGCTTGGCGACGAGTACGAGGTTCTCCCGACCGCTGAGGATCTCGTCGACGGCCGCGAACTGCCCGGTGAGGCTGATGGACTCCCGTACGTTCGCCGGTTGCGTGGCGACGTCGAAGCCATTGACACTCGCCGTGCCCGCGTCGGCCTCAAGGAGCGTGGCGAGGATCCTCACGGTCGTGGTCTTGCCCGACCCGTTGGAGCCGAGCAGGGCGAAGATGTTGCCCCGCGCCACGTCGAAGTCCACGCCGCGCAGCACTTCGAGTCTCCCGTACGACTTCTCGAGACCCTGCACGCGAATCGCCGGACCGGCGATCGATTGCGCCGTCATGGTCATCTGCCTCCTTCGCGGAGCTGTTCCAGTCGACTGCGAGGAAGCTCCTGCCGGAAGGATGGAGGGTTAACCCAGCGTCAAGGTCAAGTCCGCTCCGACCACGGCATCCAGATCGCCGGCGCTATGCGGGTCGTGCCGTGATTTGTTCCCATCGGCCAATGGCTGGGCGTAGCCTCTCCAGCGTCGAAGAGTCCGGGATCAGTGCGAACGTCACCTCGGGCGAGGGAGGCCCGTCGAATCACGAGATCGATCACCCGATGGCTCAGCGCGAGCGTGCCACGCCGAGCTCGGACTTGGTCCAGCGTCGCCCCTGGCGTTTTCGCCCCGCGCCCTGCGAAGCTCGTCATTCTCGACGATCACGAGGTTGACGATGCGGGCGAATGCCCCATTTTGCCCTGCAGTTACCTACTCCCGACGCGGTGTCCGACAAGGACGACCTCGAGCTGGGCCGCGCCGGAGAGATTGTCCAGCGCGGCAGCACCAGCGACCTGCTCTCCCAAGTCCCCGAGCCGGTCGCGAACCTGTCCCGCACCATCTCCACCCCGGTAACCTCGCGTTGACCGGTACCCCTGCCGGAGCCGGCCAGGGCCGTGAACCCTGGCGATTCATCAACTCGGGCACCAACTGCACAACTGGATCGACGGAATCGGCGAGCTCAACCAGGTCTTTCGCGAGTCTGAAGGGGGCATAACGCCATGAGCCTGCACAGACTGACCAGCGTCACCATCGGCGTTCCCGATCTCGAGGCGACGATCGCCTACTACGATGCGTTCGGTCTCGAACACCGCGGTGGGGGCGTTTTCGCCACCCGCGACGGCGGGGAGCAGCTGCGTCTGGTGCGCACACCCAACCGTCGGTTGGTGGAGATCGGCATCGGGGTGGACGATGCGGATGACATCGCCCGCATCGCCGCGAGCTTGGAACGACTCGGTGTTTCCCGCGACTTCGACGCCCACACCCTCCGCGCGACCGAGCCGATAACGGGTGTGGTGGCCCGCATCGAAGTCGCGCCCCGCATCGTGGAACAACCGGGGCCCGCGACCGTTTACAACGGCCCGGGCCGCGTGGCGCGCAACGGCCGCGCGCCCGGCGTGCTCCGCGACGGTGCGGTCCGACCGAGAAAGCTCGGGCATGCGGTCATCGGCACGACCAATCTCCATACCACCATGGGGTTCTTCACCGACGGCATCGGTTTCAGGATCAGCGACTACATCGGCGACAAGGGTGCGTTCATGCGGTGCTCGGTCGACCACCACAACGTGCTGGCGATGGCCGCGCCGGTTTCCTTCCTGCACCACACCAGCTGGCAGGTGGACGACATAGACGAGGTCGGGCGGGGCGCGACCGCGATGCTCGAAGACCACCCCGAGCGCCATGTGTGGGGACTGGGCCGCCACCACGCCGGATCGAACTTCTTCTGGTACCTCAAAGACCCAGCCGGCAACTTCTCCGAGTACTACTCGGACATGGACTGCATTCCCGAAGACGAGATCTGGGAACCCGAGGTCTGGGAAGGGACGAAAGGCCTGTTCAACTGGGGCCCACCGCCACCACCCTCATTCCTTCACCCGGAAGACCTCGCCGAACTCATGACCGGCCGGCACGCATCCCGGAGCTGAGCCCGCATCTACACCAGGCGGAGCGCCTGAGGTGGCCAAGCCCGGACATCGGTTCGACTTACGACCTGCAGTCGAAGGAGCGCTAGCGGCCCGGACGGCGTGCCCCGCGGCGTCCAGGGGCACTCTCCCAGGGCGGCCGGAGGAGCGTGCCTCGCGTCGTGGGGCAGGCGGGACTTCGGCGCCGAGACCTGACGGGACTGATCGAAGAGCCGGGGCGCCTGTGGCCTCTGCCGCCCGTCCTGGAGGCGCGGCTTGGTCACCTGCGCGGTCTGCTTGGCTTCCGAAGGGTGACCAGATCACACCCAGCTTGCATCTGGCGCCGTCGACTTCAAGCTCCATCACGGAGCCGCCAGCCAGGTATAGACCGCACCACCGAGCGACGCCACTACACCGATGGACACCAGCACCCTCGATACCGGGTGCATCCACCGCAGCCTCGGCGCCTGGTGGAGAGCGAGTTCACGTTCGACGAGGCGTAGACAATCGATGTTGAGAGTCGCTGCCAAGTGCTCCTGAATCTTCTTGATCGCATCCTCGGCCAAGAGCGCCGAGGCTTGAAGCCTCATGCTCTCCGAATACGCCCCAGCGAGGACGACACCCGCCAGCAGACTGATCACCGCCGCTGCGCCACGCATGTCCGCACCGAGAGCGGCTGCATAGGCCGTCGCCGCGACAGCCAGCAAGACCAACAGCGCATTGAGTACCTGGTAAGCACGTCCCCTGCGGTTTTCGTACCAACGCCAGGCGTGGTCAAGCGCAAGAGCCAACGTCTCATGATCAGTCCCCCCTGGCGTCATGAGAGCAAGATGGCAGGCCTCGTCAGGGCCGTCCAGAGGACCGCGAGCTGCCCCGTAGCCTGCCCGTGGGGAGCGTTGATTTGGAGTAGCTGTATTTCGGCGGGTTCCGGCCGCAGTGTGCTCTCGCCTGGCGCCGGGCCTTGCCAACGTGGCTTGCTGCCGGAGAATCTCGCCCCGGAGCCTGCCCGTTTGCGTGTCTCGTCGCGGTGGTGCTGCGTACCTGTCCGCCCAGGCAGCCGTGTATCGGGAAGAGGAGGTCCGTGCAGGCGCTGGGCGCCGTGCCGGCCGTCGCCGACGGGTGAGGAGGTTCTGCCCGCCGGCGGGAGGGCATCTGCCGTGCGGGCGGAACGCACTGTTTGGGCTCGGATCCGGAGGTCGTCCGGTCGTTGGAGCGTCTGCGGCATATGCCGCCCACCAGACCCGCACCTCGCGGGGTATGCCCGCGAGGTGCGGGAGGTGGTCGCAGGTCGCCCACGGTGCGCGGGGCCCCGGCTGTGTCCACTGTCGTCGGGGCGTGCTCCGCGCCCACGTTCCACGCGATGGCGGGCAGAGGGGCCCACCGCCTGCGGCACGATCACGTGCCGGACTCGGCTGTGTCAGCCGTTCATGGCTGCCCAGAACTCCTGGAAGGACATCTTGCGATCACCGTTGGTGTCGAGCGAGTCGATCAGCTCCTGGGCCTGCGACTCGGTGATTTCCGAGCCCTCCAGCTCTGCCACGACCTTGCGGTATTCGTCCGCGGTGACCAGGCCATCTCCGTCGACGTCGTAGCGCTCGAAGACCTTCCGCGCCGCCGTCTCCATGATGTCTGCCATGTGCTCCGCCCTTCTGTGATCTTCGCTGACGGGCCCAGGTTATCCCTCCGTCCGGACCGACGCGGAGCTGCCCGGCCTGCCTACGAACGGTTCGGCAAGGGCACCGTGTGCATCGTGGAGGGCAGCCTGGTGGCCATGCGCGCCCCCGTTGCTGCACGGTCCAAGGACTACCGCTACTCCACCAGCCACCAAGTGGTCATCGACGCCGAAACTCCCCCTTGTGGTGGTCCTCGGGCGGGTACCTGCCCGGCATTCGCAACCGCTGCAGGGCGTGGTGGAATCCGGCGCCAAGGGCGCCGTCGGGGCCGGACTGGTGATCCCAGGGAGCGGCGTATCGGCTCGGCGACACGGTCCACGTAGGGGAGAGGCAGGAGCTTCGGGCCCAGCGACATCGTCGACGAGTTTCATCAACAGCGATTGGCGCTGGTCAAGCTCTGGACGTGGGCGAGAGTACAGCGGGACCCAGACACGGCCACACGGCGCCGTTGGACTCGGTGGCAGTTCAGGGTGCCGGCCGGGTGCGAGGACGGCCGCGTACCGGCCCCGGTGCTCGGGGTGCACCAGGCCAGGATGCCCCGGAGCGCGGCAAGAGAATCGTCACCGTGGAGCGCGAGGCGCAGAAGTTCGGGGAAGAATCGGTACCTTCCCACGCTGCGCGATCGCCATGTGTGAGGGCAGCGATGCGCCGTGCCGCATCCACAGTGGTCTGCTGTCCGCCAGGGGGGAAGTGGCCGCTGCTGTGGAGGCCCGCATCGGACGGACCGCCGGGTGGACGAGGCCGGCACGGAGGCCGACTCGTACGACCGCAGTGCTCCGCTCGGGCGGGGCGAGTCCGCTGGGGACGAGTGCGGGAGGGCGACGCGGTCCTGACGGGCGTTACTCGGCGGCGGCCACCCCAACCCCGAGGGCGATGAACACCCAGCCGCCGATCCGCTCCCGGCGCCAGTGGCAGGCCGGTCGGCCGAGCACCGCGCGCAGCCGGACGGCGACGTGCATGAGCGCCGGCCGGCAGACGACGCCGATCGCGGCCAAGAGCCGCAGTGTGTCGTCTCGTGCGGCAGGCCGGGCTGGGGGAAACTGGCTGAGGGGGGGCAATCGCCCGGCGAAAGGGACCGCAGGATGACCATGGACGTTCGGTTGGCTCCCGTTCGGGTGCTGGTATTCGGCGCTGCACTGCGCGCCGGTTCCACCAACGCGCGGCTCGCCTCGCTGGCGGCGAACGTGATCGCCGAGACTGGTGCCGAGGTCGACCTGGCCAGGATGCGGGATTTCGACATGCCGCTGTACGACGCGGACTTAGAGGATTCCGAGGGGCTGCCCGCCGGTGCCCTTGCCCTGTGCGAAAGGATCAAGCGGTGCGATGCGTTCGTGATTTCGTCGCCCGAGTACAACGCCTCCGTTCCAGGACTGCTGAAGAACGCCATCGACTGGGTCTCCCGAGTACGCCCGCAGCCGTTCAAGACCAAGCACGCGCTGCTGGTCTCGTCCTCCCCGTCGATGATCGGCGGCAACCGCGGCCTGTGGGCGCTGCGGGTCCCGCTGGAACACCTGGGGACACGGGTCTATCCCGACATGTTCAGCCTGCCTCGCGGACACGAGGCCTTCACCGAGGACGGCCGACTCGCCCACCCCGGCTCCCAGGAGCGGCTCGCCGAGACCATCTGCGGGTTCATGCGGCTGGTACGCGCGGACGTGGAGTTCGTGTGCCTGCAGCGCCGCTGGTACGAGTTCCCCGGCGACCGCACCGACGCACTGGTCACCCACCGGAGTGAGGACTGACCCGCGTTTGCTGACCTGCTGTCCCATAGTTCCCAGCAACATCCAGGCGCCCAATCCGAGTGGCAACACGCTTGCCTATGTGACGCCCATCGTGCGTTGGTGTCCCGGCTCACCGATGGTTGAGCAATTCTCAGCAAAGGTTGACTGACCTACGTTCTGAGTTGGAAGCGTCAGCCCCGGCCGTTGCTGCGCGGGCCGGGGCGCGAGGGAGAGGGAGCGCTACTGGTGAAACGGGTCGAGGGCCAGAGTGATGGTCATCCACGCCAATCCGCCGGAGCCCGCCTCCACGAGGGGCCGCCGACAGACGCATCGACGGCTTCGCCCTGGCCTACCTCGGCATGAAAGACGACCGCCTCCCAGTGCCGTCCGCCGACCTCATGCTCCGCAGGGCCGTTGCCGGCTACCCCACCAACTTCGCCGCCATGAGCCGCACCCACTTCGACGCCATCACCACCGGCGGCGCCCAACTCATGCGAACCGTCCTGCCGATGCACCTGAACCCCTCCCAGCACTGACACACGGCAGCGAATGCGTACAACGGCCGACCACCCACGCCAAGGTCACCACGACCCACGACACCGTCGGGTCAGCTCTTTCCGGTCCTACTCGACGCGGAGGTAGGAGGCCGACACTACATCTGACCAGGCCCTTGTCCTCGTTTGGCAATACACCATCACCCGGCTCAATGAGATCACTTGGCAGCCCAGTGTCCACACGGTGAAGGCGCCGAAAGAGGCCGCCCGGACACGCAAGGAGCGGCCCGGCAGTCGTCAGCCGAAACGGCGGGCCGTGTGCTGCGTAACGGACTTGTTGACGTAGGCACGGCGAACGATGCCTCGTTACTGCCTTTGCCCGAGACGTCTCTGTTTATCTGCGCCGATGTGGTGCCGCCCGGCGACGGCCAGCCGTTCGGGAGCCCACAGGACGGCACCGTCACGGTTCAGCGGTCAGCGCCCGCAGACTGCTTTTCTGCCGGCTTGCCCTGTGCGGCAGCTCCAGCGGCCTCTGGGGCGGTGTAGAAGACGGACGCGCCCTGCTTGGTGCGCTGGGCCTGGTTCTTGGCCACGAGGTTTTCGAGCGTGGTGCGTACGACGGTGGTCTTGACGTTGCGCTCGGGGTGCTGCTTGTCGAGCGCGGCGGTGATTTCGGCTGCGGAGCGCGGCTCGCCCTGGCCTGTCAGGTGCTCGCGGACCAAGTCGACGAGGGTGGGCTGGGCCGATGGTACGGCGGATGCCTTGGGCGCGTTCTTCTGACGGGTCTGCTTGGGGGCTGGCGTGGTGGACTTCTTGGCCCGCGGCTGCTTGTCGGCCTTCGATGCGGCAGTCTTCTTGCGGGGTGCGGGCACTGCTGTGGTGGACGTGGATGCAGCGGGTGCTGCCGAGGTTCCGAGGGCCTGCTGGATGTTCACCAGGACCGTGTGGTCCTGCTCCAGAGCGGCCAACTGCGCTTTCAGCGCTTCGATTTCACCGCTGATGCGTTCCTGTTCCTTGCGGTTGAGCTTGAGGTCATCCGCCACCTTCGTGCTGTACTGCGAGGTCAACTGGGTGGGCGGAGCAGTGGTTTTCGGCATGTATTGATGTCCCTTTCTGGGCGCCACGGCCGACGGGGGTGAAGCTCGCGGCGTGCGTATCTCAGTTGTGTGCTGTCTGGCCTGCTGCCACGTGCGCGGGAGCAGGTACTCCCGCATGGCAATGTCGTAGTGATGGTACGGAAAGGTTATGTGTTTTGCTCTGCCGTGTGGTGCAGACGCAGCGGATGCGGAGTCTGGTGACGGTCACCACGCACCTGTGACGTGATGCCGGTGGGGTGCCAGGCAGGCTGACGGGGGCAGCTCTTCGGTGTCTCGTAGACGCTTCCGGCGCAGGGTGTGATTGGCTCACTCGCTGCTGCACAGCTGGCCTGCTGCGGAGGTTGTCTTCTCTCCGGCGCTGGAGGGACCGGCAGGACGACGCACGCCGCATCGGTGCCAGGCTCAAAACTGTCGCCGAGTACTTCGCACGCGAACAGCCGCTGCTGATGCCGCTGCCTGAGGAGCCGTTCGAGTCAGGCCGGTTGTTCACCCCGCGGGTCGACCGCTACGGCCAGATCTCCTCTTCCATGTCCTGGCCGAAGGCGAGGAGAAGAACAGCATCGCCATCACCGCCAGCGAGTCATTCGGCGGCTGGACGAACAAGTTCATGGACCCGCGCCTCTGCACGGCGCTCGTCGATCGCCCCACCTTCATCGGCACGATCATCGAGACCGGTACCGACTCCTACCGCCTTGCGAGCACCCGCGCACGAGCAGAGGAGCCGGCGAAGGCCAGCCGCCCTCTGCCGCCACCGCCCTGACGGGCGGCTGAGGTCTGTCCCTGCGGATCATCGCTCGCGGCGAGTATGGGGGTGCCCGGGCAGTGATCCACCGGACGCGACTGAGGAGGAGGCGTCAGGCAATGGAGAACTGGGCAACGTACTCGTCGAAGGGCTCGATGCCCACTTCCGCACGCAGTTCGTCCATGCGCTCGGGCTCTTCACAGGGCCACGGAACCGGTGCCCCGTCCTTCACGCCGGCGATCTGAGTGCCATAGACCTGCTTACGACCCTCATTGACCAGCGTGCGGTCGCGCAGGAAGGCCAGCTCGCGGGGGCTGGCTGCGCCTGCCGACACCGCTTGCTGCATCAACTGGAGGGCCCGACGCTGAACGTCAAGTTGCCGGTCCGCGTGCTGGGCGATCAGCCATGCCGCGCGTGCGGCCTCCTCGCCGACGAGTTCCGCCGTCGGCCAGCCGTACTCATCCATCATCTCGCCGAGCCGGTCACCGTGCCGGGCGGTCAGCCGCCGCCAGGCCAGCTGCTCGGCGGGGTCGTCGCTGTTCGCGCGGACCGCGGACTGATGATCGGCCGCAGCCATGTCCGTGAGTTCCACCGTCAGTGCGGCAACGTCGTGCGCCACTCTCAACTCCCGGGTCAGATTTGTGCCGTGTAACCGCTCGCAAGCCTAGAGGCGCAAATCGGTGCAAAGATCATTCCGGAGAACGGTGACGGACGCCTCCCTGCATGGGGATAATGTATCTACCCCCGAAGCCAGAGCCGGATCGCTGCGACGGTCGCGGTGGGCTGGCTGGCCGGGCACGGCTGGGAGGCTGATAGCCGCACTCTGCGCGAGTGCGCTTCCGTCTACGGCCGCCCGATGAGCAGCCCGCCGCAGCGCGAGGAGCGGCCCGGCGGACTGATCTCGGCGGTCCGCCGGTAGAGCGCCTCCCGGTTCCCTGGATGATCGATTCCAAGGGGGCTTGGTGGGTGGAACCAGCTTCATGCGCGGCGAATATTTGGTGCGGGGAGGCGATGATGAAGGTATGACCGCCTGCTCTCGCGCCCAGTCTTTCGACGTAACCGCTGCTCAGTACGCGGCGAGTCGGCCTTCTTACCCAGCCGCGCTCTTCGACTGCATCGAGGAGTTCGCAGGATGTCGCTTGGTGGGCGCCCGGGTCGCCGATGTCGGCGCGGGTACCGGAATCGCCAGCGCACCGCTGCGGGAGCGAGGTGCGGATGTGATCGCTGTCGAGCCGGGTGAGGCCATGGCTGGTGAGTTCCACCAAGCGTTCCCGGGGGTGCCGATCGTGAGGGGCGACGGTAATGCTCTGCCGCTGTCCGAGGCTTCCTGCGACCTCATCACGTATGCCCAGTCCTGGCAGTGGACCGACCCCAGTCGGTCCGTCCCGGAGGCATTGCGTGTCCTGCGAGCGGGCGGTGCGCTGGCGATCTGGTGGAACACCACGGCCTTCGACGTGCCGTGGATCCGTGAGCAGCACGGGCGTATCGCGCACCACTGCGGGGTAAAGCCAAGGTCTGCGGTGCGCCCTTCGGACAACGATGCCATCCGGCTGGCGGGGCTGACAGGGCTGCGGGTTGCGCGCCGTCAAGTGCGCTGGAGCCGTACTGTTTCCTTGGACGTGCATCTCGCCAACATTGGCAGCCGGTCGGCGTTCCTCGTCCTTGAAGAGGCTGACCGTCAGGCGTTTTTCGTCGATGAGCGCGAGTGGCTGGTCAGGATGTTTCCTCACGAGGAGGTGGAAGAGACCTACGTGGTTGATCTCTTGGTCGCACTCCGCCCCTGACGTTGTGCGGCCGCGGGGCCGGGCGGCGCGCTCATGCGGCCGAGGCGAGTGGCCGGCTGCCTCATCGGATGTCTTTCTCGCCGCGGATGCTGACGCCTTCCTTGCATTCGGCCGCCAGGATGTCGCGGTGGCGGGCGTTGGCGTTGAGCAGCCCGGTCAGCCCGGTCAGCCCGGTCAGCACCGGGACATCGCCATCGACTACGACGAGGCGACCGGCGCGCTGAAGGCCGGAGGCTTCGAGGTGGACAACCTCGCCACCCTGGATGCGTTCGACGCCCTGGGAAGGTTGTGCGCCGCCTTCATCGCACACGACCTTGACCACGACAACACGCGACTCCTGCGCGAACACCGTCTCTCCGCAGCGCTGAACCACGACCTGCGCCAGGGCGTGCGCCGCGCCTGCCAGTCCATCATGCGGCCCACCAGGCGCTGCCAGACGACGGTCCGACTCAGCCCTCGGCGATCCAGGTGGTCACGCCGTTCGATCTGCCGTCCGACGCATCTCCCCTGCCGTTGATGGGGTGAGAGCCGAAGATGTGTCCGCGGTGAGATGAGAGGGAACTTTCCTGCGTTCAGTAATGAGAGAGTCCAAGGCAGCGGGGGTGCCCTCCGGCCGCGTTGGCCGGAGGGCGGGGTGCGTGCGATGTCAGCTGCCTCTGGTGCCGGCGGCGCGAGCACGACACCGCTCAGTCAACCGTCTGTGGGACCCGTGGGGCAGGAGCTAGAATTGGCGGTTCAGGCGGAGCGACAGGTAGCAGCCGCCGGCGCGGCCGTCGGTGTCGTCGCCCACCTTCACGGGATGCCCGTCAGAGACCGTTTGCCAGGTGTTCTTCGGGCGGGTGTTCTTGCACTGCCCCTTGGCGTCGCCGCCGTCGTCGCCGTACCACTGCACTTCAAGGATGATGTCCGAGCGACCGGACAGGGCGAAGGTGAGATTGCACCAGCCCGCTCGGCCGTCGGTGTCCACCCGGATGGGGTCGGCGAACGTCCTGAAGGAGGAGTTGATCGGGATCGTTTTCGGGCCCCCGTTCTCGCACTGGGTGTCGTCGCTGCCGGGCTCTGCCTCCCACGTGTAGGTGGCGCTCAGGCCCGCGAGAGAGTTCGACGGGTCGTAGAGGCCGAAGGACAGCTGACATCCGCCCGCGCGGTTGTCGGTGTCCAGGCGGATGGGGGTGCTCCAGTCGGACGCGCTGAACCACCGCTCCGGCGGGTTCGTCGGCCCGTCGCATTGGCCGTCCCCGTCGGGGTAGAACCGAACGCCCAGCTCGGGCGAGGCATTGGCCGAGGACGACGAGGCGCTGGCCGACGTGGCGGACAGTCCGGTCACCATCAGTATGCCGACGGCCAGCGCGGAGGCTGATCGGGCCGATCTACTGCCCAGCTTCAGTTTTCTCACGTGTGTCTCCCAGGATGTCTTCGCTTGATCCGGAAAAGGTGCCGAACCGTTCCACGAGCGTGAATGGCCATCACAGAATTCCCGATTGGTGCGATGGAACAGAGAGGAGCACAGGAAAGTCGAGGTGCATCAGACGGCGGAAGGCGGAATGGGCCCTTCCGAGCCGAGGCGCCGCGCCGGCAGCGCGCGGTGACAACGGCAAGATTATCCAGGGGCCATCAGGCCAACCAGCAGGTCGATATCGGCCATACCTGGCTGGTATCGACCTGCTGGTGCACGGTCTCGTTCCGTCACGTTCCAGGGCTGAGGCCATCCAAGTTCGAGCGTCCCCGATGATGTGATTTGAACTGAAGGTGCGGTAGTAGTCCGCTGCGGGTGGCGGGCCCGCGTCGCGCGGGTGCTGGACTTCGACCGTGGATGGTTAAGCGGTCATGGGTGGCTCGCCCCCAATAAAAGCCCAGGTCAGTGTGTGTGTCCGTGCGGCTTGGGGGGTACCGGAGGGAGTTCAGGAGCTGGTAACGGAGAGCCGTCGTAGCCCTGCACGCTGCCGAAGCGGGAACTCGCCCGGCATGCTCCGTCCTTGCCGACCAACCCATATCCGCAGGTGACCCGTCTTCTCCGTGCGCGACCTGTCGCGAAGGGTCAGGCGACGCCACAATTGGTTCGGATTACTCTCCTCCATACGGAGTTCCTTTCGTCTGCAGACGTGCCGGAACACCGCGCGGGAAGGCCTCCCAACGTCGTGGCCTAGGAAACCAGTTGGGGATGCAGGGCTCCTCTGCGCGTTCGGGGAGCGTACTGCGGGTGGCATGCTGCCTGTCCAACACGATGCCGCTGGTGGGCCCGAGATCCTGGATCGTGAAAGGGGCTCCGGTCCGAATCTCACGGTGTCGGTTCCTGGTGAGTTGGGCCCGGGGATGAGCGTGCGGAGGCTGCCGGGGCCGAGGTGCGCGGAGCCGTGCGCGGCGGTGATGTTGAGAGGGCCGAGGCACGGCCGCTGATCGGATCGCTGCGGGCCGAGCCCTTACGACGATGAGGATCGGAACGCAGCGCCGCGCCGTCGACAACGGGAGTCGATATCGACCACTTCGGGAGTCGCTCCGCGGACTCTTCGCGTGATCAACACCGATGAGTTGGGGAGTCACGGGCCGCTTTCCCCGCAGACGGGACCGAGCAGCCAGGCGGTCAGGCCCGTCTGGGCCTCATACGGGGAGCCCGGGGCGCACTCTTGCGGATCTCCATCTCCTCCGGCCTGGAAGACGGCGTCGAAGGCCTCGCCGTACTTGCCGTCGCGGTCGCGCAGCAAGAAACGCAGGGACTCGAAGCGCATGCCCAGGTCGGCGGTGGGATTCCGCGCCTGCTGCACCGCCCAGTCCCGGGTCCAGTGGGCGGTGACCCGGTGATGTGCAGCCGCCGGGTGCTGTGCTTGAGGAACACCAGCGCATACAACTGCCTACCGAGGGCGGTGTCGATGTGGAAGAAGTCTGCCGCGACGATGCCCTTGGCTTGCGTGGTCAGGAACTCGCGCCAGAGGCCGATGCCTGTGAGCACGGACGCCATCGTGGCCAGGAGCGGGATCGCTCGCTGGTGGCGGTGGCGGATGTGCTTGTCGGTCCAGCTTCCGCGCTTGACGCCGAGCACGATGATCGCGAAAGGAATGCCGTCGCAGAAGAGGGCGGCCAGCATCTCCCAGCCGGTTGGTAGACGGCGGTCGGCGCGGAGCGGTGATCATGGTGTGGCGCCGCAGGAGCGGTTCCTCTGCGGCATGACCCGGGTGCTTTGGCGTAGTGGTCGTCGGGAGGCCGGGACAGAGGTGTCGCTGACCCCCTGCGGGGTCCTGGGGCTGGCCCCCGTGCGGCCGGGGTGTTGACGCCATGGCGCCGCATGGTCCTCGGTGCGTACGTTTAGGCAGGTCAGAGCGTTGCTGGCCGATTCACCGACCGGAGTCCTCCATGTCTCAGACCGCCGCGCCGTCTGTGTCCACCGCACCCGTCGGCGTCACCGCGCAGCAGGGGAGTGAGTTCACTCCCCTGCTGCGGAAGGTCAGGGGACAGGGGCTGCTGGAACGTCGCAAGGGCTGGTACGCGCGGATGATCACCGTGAACCTCCTCGCCCTGGCCTCTGTGATGACAGGGTTTGTCCTCGCCGGGGACACCTGGTGGACGCTGCTGCTCGCCGCGCCGCTCGCCATCCTGTCCGCCCGCACCGCCTACGTTGGCCACGACGCCGGGCACGCCCAGATCGCCGTCGGCCGCCGGGCGAACCGCGCCATCGGACTCCTCCACGGCAATCTGCTCCTGGGCATGAGTTACGCGTGGTGGAACGACAAGCACAACCGGCACCATGCCAACCCCAACCACATCGAGAAGGACCCGGACGTCGGCGTCGGCGCACTGGTGTGGACCGCGGAGCAGGCCGCTGTGCGTCGAGGATTCGCCCGCTGGGTAACCCGCCACCAGGCCTGGCTGTTCTTCCCGATGCTGCTACTCGAAGGCATCGCCCTGAAGGTGAGCAGTGTCCGGGACCTGCGGCGGCAGCCGGCGCGCGAGCGGGCCGTCGAGGGCGTACTGCTGGCGCTGCACGCGGCCGGTTACGGTGCTCTGCTGCTCACCTGCCTGCCGGTGGGCAAGGCCGTCGCGTTCGCACTGCTCCATCAGGCGCTCTTCGGGCTCAATCTGGGAATGGCCTTCGCGCCCAACCACAAGGGCATGGACATGCCCGACCCGGCGGGCGAGCGCTGGGGCCATCTGCGCCGCCAGGTCCTGACCTCGCGGAACGTCCGGGGCGGGCCGGTCACGGACTGGCTCCTCGGCGGGCTGAACTACCAGATCGAGCATCACCTCTTCCCGAACATGCCCAGGCCCCACCTCAGGCTCGTCCAGCCTCTGGTCCGGGAACACTGCCACAACCTCGGGCTCCCGTACGCCGAGACCGGGCTGCTCGACTCCTACCGGCAAGGGCTGCGGTACATGCACACCGTCGGCGGTGCGGCCCGGCCAGAATGAGCACGCCGTCGGCAGCGGGGCCACAGGGGCCGGCCCGGGCCTTCCCGTGTCTCCAGCCAGAGCGACAGCACCTTCGCGATGTATGACCGTGACCCGGCCAAGGGCAACCCGTCCGTGAAGGGCTTCCGGCTCGTCGCGGGCAAGGACGGGATCGACAGGGCCGACGGTACCGACAGCCTGGACATCGTCAACCAGTCGTTCGGTTCGGCATACCCGCGTGGGCTCGCCGTGCTCCAGGACGCCCCGGACACCCCCACCGTGACCGGCGACGACGGTGAAGCCCGGGAGGGCTCCAACTACCAGTACGTGGACCTGGGCGACCTGTCCACCGCCACCGGACTCAGCTTCCGCTGACGGCGGGCGAAGCCACCGGCGCCCCTCGGTCCGCGATCCCGGACCGGGGGCGCCGCTGTGTCACGGGACCGTTGTCAGTCGCTGCTGGTAGAACCGCTGCACCGCATCCCCCCTGACGCAACGCATGACAGGAGCAGCCCGGATGAGTTTCCATGACCACATCGAGGAGTTGTACGGCCTTCCTGCCTTCACGTTTCCCGCACCCGGCGAGACGATGACGCTGCCCGAACCCGACGCCGTGGCCTGGCGGATCGCCAACCAGCGGTACGAAGCCGAGGAGGCGTGGGACAGCGCCTTCGGTCGCTTCTGCGCCGAGGTCGACAGCACGCGGGTCCGTGCCCTGATCGTCGGTCTCTGGGACGACCCGGAAGACACCGACCCCTCCGACGTCATCGAAGCGCTGCTGACCGCGCGCGACCGGCTGCCCGCCCTGCGGTCTGTCTTCCTCGGGGACATCGTGGCCGAGGAGTGCGAAATCTCCCGGATCAGCCAGACCGACGCCACACGGCTGCTGGCGGGCTTTCCCGCACTGGAGGAGTTCGGCGTGCGCGCGGGAGAGGGCATCAGCATAGGAGAAACACTGAGGCTGGAGTTCCCCGCCCTGCGCCACGACGCGCTGCGCAGGCTGACCGTGCAAAGCGGTGGTCTGCCGGTGAACGTCGTCCGTGGTGTGGGGGCGAGCGAACTGCCCGCGCTGGTCCACCTCGACCTGTGGCTGGGCACCTCGGAGTACGGAGCCGACTGCAACGCCGCCGACCTGGAGCCGATCCTGTCCGGCGCCCGGTTGCCCCGGCTGCGGCACCTGGCCCTGCGCAACAGCGAGATCCAGGATGAGATCGCCGCATCTGTGGCGTCCGCTCCGGTGGTCTCCTAACTCGAGGTGCTCGACCTGTCCATGAGCACTCTGAGCGACGACGGCGCCGTCGCCCTCCTCGGCGGCCGGCCGCTCACCCACCTCAAGAAGCTGGACCTGCACCACAACTACCTGAGCGACCCCATCCGGCAGCGCATACGCGCGATGCTCGAACCCGCGGGTGTCGAGGTGGACCTCGGCCAGGGCGACGTCGAGTGGGACGAGGGCGACGACGGCATCATTCAGCGCTACGTCAGCGTGGGCGAGTGAGCTGGAAAAGGCTCAGTGGGCGAAAAGGGTGCTGGCCAGGGCCATTCTCACTGCGGTGCCGCGGAGGATGCTCAGCAGGGCGCCCCGGCGCCACAGGTGCAGCCCGATGGTGACGACCAGAGCCGTCAGGGGCACGGTCGCGGGGCATGCGGGCGCTGAGGTACTGGACGGTCCTGCCGGCGCGTAGGGGGGTGAGGACGGTGAAGGGCAGGGCGCGAAGCGCCCAGGTGACGGCGGCCGAGACGGCGATGGCCATGAGCAGGTGGGCGGTGTCACACGTTCAAGGTCCGATGTCACAGGACTGCACCGGTCTCACTGGGTTCACCGGACGGTCAGCGAGGCGGGCCTGGACGATGACGGAAGCGTGCCGTCGGCAGGCGTTGGGCGGCCTGGGAAGCAGGACAATCCGGAGGAAACGCTCTAGTACGGGCCGCCGCGGAAGAGCACGCTGCCTTGGTGGCGCGGGCGGTCGCCACGTTCGTGGGCTGCGTCGGAGCGGTCCGCGGGGGTCGAGAGCCGGGCAAGAGCCCGGAGGGTTGCCAGGCCGGCCAGCACCTCGTCACGACGCTTGGCCGACTTCATCCAGGTCGGCAGCCGGGCGAACATCGCCATCGTGGGGGAGGCGCGACGCTCACGCAGTTGGGCGCCCACGTAGGCGTCGAGGGCGTCGACGTGCTCCTCGTCATAGGCCCACAGGACCCGTCCCGCACAGCGGGTCTGAAGCCAGAGCGGCCGCCGGAAGAAGGGGTCCTCGGTACCGCCGGGCACCGCGCCGACCAGGCCGGCGCCCCGCTCCTCGGCCGTCCAGTCGGCGACAGCGCCGCAGCCGGGGCAGGCGAGACGGCGGGGCTGGAAGAGCAGGGCGCTGAAGTACTTCGGGGCCGCGACGCCGGGCGCAGGCACGACAAGCGCGCGGCCACCGCACCTCGGGCAGACCACGAGCACCCGGCCGGTGAACTGGACGAGCCACGTGCCGTGGTCGCGGTGGCGGACCGGGTTGGAGTGCTGGGGCTCGGAGCTCATGACGGACACCCTGCCAGGCCCGCCCCGCCCCGGCGACCGAGATCGACGCCGAGAAGCCGCACTTCGCCTGGCTCCGCACCGAGCTCGCACGGCGGCGGTCGACGCCCGGCTGCGCTGACCGCCCGCCGGGGCTGGCGACGCACGAGGCGGCGCCACCCGGGGCGGCGCGCCGCCTCGTGGCCGGCTCGTTCATTCCTGGCCGTGACCGCCAGCCGCGGCGGGCCATCACGGTGTGCGGGCTTAGCTCGCGGCGTTCCAGGAGTGGGCCACGTCCACGATCACCTTGCCGTCCTGCTGGAAGATGCGGAACGGCAGCCGCGCCCGCACCCCCACCCCGACCTGGGTCTCGCCCTCGAAGCTGCTGCCGAAGCGCGTGTCCTGGAAGGTCTTGTAATCCGAGACGTCCACCCCAGGGAGCTGCTGTGCGACCTTGCCGGGGTACGTCGTACCCCCGCTCTGCGAGTAGCTGGCCGCGCCCACGTGGATCTCCAGGATCGCGCCGCCGTTGACCGGGATCGGGTCACCGGAGCCGTTCTGGTACATGGCATCGACGTAACCGGCCCAGACGAACGCCTTGTCGGCGGCCGTCGCGCCCTTGATGTCGAAGACCATGCGGTCGTAGCACTCGTGCTGACCGGTTCTGATGTTGACCAGCGGCTTCGCGCTGCTGGACGACTCCGTCTTCTCGCCGCTGCCCCAACCGGTCGCGCACGCCGCCGACGTGCCCGTGGTCGCGGCCTGGGCCGCCCCCACCGTGCCCGCCAGCCCGGCGCCCGCCAGCACGATCGTGGCGATCGCGGTTCCCAAACGTCGCATCTCCAACCTCCGGAGTATCGAAGTGAGTTGGTACGTACGTCTTGACGGGTCATGAGGGCCGGGAGGTTGTCATCGCCGCCGAATCTTTAGCGAAACACCTGAACTCGACCCGGATGGCGCGCAATCTCCCATCCGGAGGCCCCTGGAACTTACCGCTTCCTTCCTCGGCCCGGCCGCCGCCGGGGGCCGCCGAGGGCGGGCCGCCACCGCGCTGGACTGGGCACGTGCGCCGGGAGCAAGCTCGACACGCACCAGGAATGGGCCGCGCTCGTCCGCCGAGGACGGCCCCGGCGGGCAACGGACCACTGAGCCGCTGGGTCAGGCGGCTACCGAGCGCCAGGAACCCCTCGCACGGTGGGCTAAGCGCCACGGTGTCGATGCCGCCAGCCGCCCGCCGCCTGCCGCCTGCCGCCTGCCGCCAGCCGCCCGCCGCCTGGCCGAGGCCGAGGGCCTGGCCGACGCGGTCCCGCGAGGCACCCCACCGCCGCGGCCACAAACGTCACAGCAACGCCGATCCGGTCGACGCAGCGTCCCGGGACGCGGCAGATTCTGGGGCAGATGGAAGGGGCAGCAGGAGTGGGCACGGCTCCCCTGTGCCGGCTCGGGCGGGTTCTGCCCGGCGCAGCCGTTGTTCAGGACGAACTTGTCGCGCATGGTTCGTCCGCCGGAGATGCCGAGCACTCCGTCCCTGAGGTGTCGACGCAGAGAGCTCCCTCGATCTGGCTGATCATGTTGTCGACGAAGGTCACGTCTTCACCACCGGAGTTGCCCCAGCCGTTGTTGAGTCCCTGGGGTGCGACGAAGATGGTGTTGTTGTCGGCCAGCCGCTGGAGTCCGTAGTAGGTCCACGTGCCCGTTTCCACCGTTCGTCCACGTGGCGGCATCGGTGGCGGTGCCGCCTACCCAGTGGAATCCGAAGACCAGCCGGTAGGCGCGGTTCTTGTCGTAGTTGTCCGGGACCTTCAGGGTGTAGCTGCGGCTCTTTCCGTTTGCTCTGCATCGTATGCGTGCCGCTGGTCAGCGTGGGTGTCTTGCCGCATCCGGCGGTCGCCGCAGCGGCGTCACCCGCCGTGAGCGACGTGTTGCCACTTCCACTGAAGCCGCCTTGCGTCGCCGTTCCACCCATGGCCAGGGGCGAGAAGGCCCGCGATCACGGCGGGCCACCACTTGAGCGTTGACATCACATCACTCCTGACGCCGAGGCTTGAGCTTGGCTCTGCCCCGGCGTGGCCAGTTCGAACCGGGTGACGTTGACCGAGCCACCGAGTGCCTGGGTGGCGTAGTTGAAGATGGCGTACCGGTAGCCCATGAAGAACCGCCAGTCGTTGCCCATGGTGAATGAGGGCCCGAGGCGGATGAAGTTGGTACCGTCGGTGCTGTAGGAGAAGGTTCCCGGTCGTCCCGTGCCGGGGCGGATGTCGGCGGTGACGCGAAGCCATATGCGGCTGCCCTGGACAGCGCCGCTCGCCAGCTCCGCTCCGGTGCCGGTGGTGTTCCAGTTGCTGTCCATGGTCAGCCCGCTCACCATCGCCACCCGTGTCGCGCCACTGTCGCGTTTCACACCGATCCACGCGGATGAATCGCGCAGCAGTGCCAGTCCGGCCCGGTCGCCGTCTCTCATCGCAGAGTGGTCGAGCTGGATGGTCGCGGTGGAGGTGGGCCCTTGGATGCGGTGGGTGAGGGTGTTGCGGGCCCAGTACAGGTCGTTCGTGACCGTCGCGGTGCGCAGGGTCAGCCCGTTGTTCACCGACCACTTGGTGTTGTCGGGGTTGTGGTTCCACTCCCATGTCGGTTTCAGGGACGTGCCGTCGAAGGTGTCGACGCCGGTCAGCGGGGCGACCTGGCGGGGTGTGGCCAGGGCGGCCGGGCCGGCGGCCGGGCCGGGGTACGACGCGCCCCAGGCGCCGTTCACCAGTTGCACCACCGGCCAGCCGTCGGAGGTCCAGGCGACCGGGGCCAGTACGGGGATCCGGCCACCGGGGTAGGCGTCCACGAAAGCCATGTAATACCAGGCGCCGCCAGGAGTCTGTACCAGCCCGCCTTGGTGCGGCACCCCGCCACCGGAGACCGGACCGCGCAGATCCAGCAGGACCTGCCGCATCGTGTAGGGACCGAACGGACCACTCGTCGACTTCAGGATGTACTGACCGTTCGCCGGCCGGGTGAGGAAGATGTAGTAGTTTCCGTTGATCTTGTAGAAGCGTGAACCCTCCAGTGTCCCGACGCTCGACGGGGTGGTGAACACTTGCTGCGTACGGACCTGGTCGCGCCCGTCGGGGGAGAGCTGGGCCACGCTGATGGTGGTGTTTCCGTACGACACGTACATGGTGTCGTCGCTGTCGATGAGCAGACCCGCGTCGTAGTAGGCGTTGTTGATCGTGGTGAGCCTGCTCCAGGTCCCTTCCACGGAGGTGGCGGTGTAGATGTACGTTTTGGCGAAGTCGATCTGGCCGAGCCAGTAGAACGTCCGGTTGCTCGGACGGTAGGCGAGCGAGGAGGCCCAGATGCCCCTGACATAGCCACGGGAGCCATTGAGGTCGTACTTGGAGCCGAAGTCCAGTACAGGCACCGAGTGGCCGACCAACTCCCAGTTGACCAAGTCGTACGAGCGGAGGATCGGCGCCCCCGGTGAGTAGTGCATGGTGGAGGCCGAGTAATAGTAGGCGTTTCCGACGCGAATGATGTCGATGTCCGCGAAGTCCTGCCAGATCACCGGATTCGTGTACGGGGCGGCGGCTGTGTGAGCGGCCGCGCCGGAGCCGTGGGGCGAGGCGGTGGCACGGGCCGCGGCGGAGACGGGCAGGGCGGCCCCGGCCACCAGTCCGGTGGCCGTTACCAGTGCCTTGCGGCGACTGTGCTCGTGAGAGAGCCAGGACATGGAGGATCGTTCTCCTTCGTGGTGGTCGGAATTGCCACAGGAGCGACGACGTGCCGGCGGTCCGGATACGGCTTTCGGCGCTGGTCTGTGGGGGCCGACACAGACCTGGCCGACCGACAATGCTCGAAATATCGAACGGTAATCGGCTACTCGGACAACCATGGATGATAGACGGGTGGTGAGAGACGTCAATACCTCTGCGCCTCGCCGCGCGCCGGTGCTTTCGCGGACGATGAGGGTGGGTTCGTCGCAGGGCGCCAGGGGCGGGTGCCGCCGGATCGAGCAACCGGCGCAGCAGCCCGAAGCAGGTGCGGCCGAGCCCTTCGAAGTCGAGGCGGACCGTGGTCAGCGCGGGCGCGAGGAAGGCCGCGACGGTGACGTCGTCGAAGCCGACCACGCTCATCACCGGGGATGTGCCGACCGGCTTCGCGGGCGGCCCGCATCACCCCGGCGGCCACGTAGTCGTTGCAGCACAACACGGCGGTCACCGACGGGTTCGCGACCAGCTCCCGGGCGGCGAGGTAGCCCGTGCGCGGAGTCCAGCCGCCTTCCAGCGCCGGTGGCTCCGGAGCGTCGGCCGCGCGCAGCGCGTCCAGCCAGCCCCGCGTGCGCTGGGCCACCTGAGCGGTGGAGGTCGGCAGTGTCAGGTAGTGCACGGTGCGGTGTCCCGGCCTGAGGAGATGGCGGGTGGCGCGGTCGGCGGCGATCCGGTCGTCCAGCCAGGCCTGCGACAGGGTCGAGACCGGCTCGCTGCCGCAGGGGCGCTCCACCGCGGCTACCACTGCTGTGTCCGCGGGGCAGCAGTCGCAGGGCGTGCGCTCCGGGAGCGTCGAACGCGATGACGACGACGGGTTCACCCGGCCGCGCCAGGCGGGCGCAACTCCTTCCGGTCCAAAACGGCATGGCGGTCCAGCACACTCACGCTACGGCGAAGGAAGCGGCTCGGGCGGCTTCTTCGATGCCACGCAGTGTCGCGGCCGCCCCGTACAGGCTGGTGACGCTGGTGAGGACGGTCAGTGAGCGGGCCGCCTTGCCTACGAGCGCGGGGGCCGCGCGATGGGTCCGGAAGCCGAGCGCGTCGATGGCGTCCTCGACCCGGTGACGGGTGGCATTGGCCACCGAGGCGTGCCCGTTGATGACGCGGGAGACGGTCTGGTGGGAGACGCCGGCTACCCGCGCGACGTCGCGGATGGTCACGGTGGGGGGCTCCGGCGCTGTGAGGAGGAGTGCGCATCAGCCCGTGCAGGTCCCGAGCGTGAGATCGCGATGGGAAACGGCGGCTCGTGCGCGAATGGACGCCGGCTGGTTCGTCGTCGGGGCGGGGCGCATGTGACCGGTCGCCCACCTGCTCTCTGCTGGGGCGCACGGGCAGTGATCACCCTGCGGTGACGCCCGGCCTCCGATGGGGCACGACAGGCCCGGAGAAATCCGCGCTGCGATGGCTATTGACACTTCCACTCCCAGCGCCACAATCATGCGGTGGTGTGACCGTTCACACAAGAGGTCAGGAGAGGCGGGCACGAATTCGCCCACTCCCGGACGGTTCCACGGTTGCCAGGGCCGGCGCCGTGAGCACCGTCGTGATCAGCGGCTTCCGGGGCAGCGCAGATCGACACCAGCATTCAGGAGGGGAAAACGATGATGCCGCGTCGGAGCGAACCCCCGGAACGGGAGCAGCGATTACCGAGCCGGAGATCTGTTCTGGCTACGATGAGTGCCCTACCGGTCCTTGTGTCCGCGACACCGTCCGCAGGGGCATCCGCGACGGCGGCCGCCAACGTGACCATCGACCCGGCGGCGGAGCGGCAGACCATACGGGGCTTCGGTGGCATGAACCACACGCTCTGGATCAACGACCTGACACCTGCCCAGAGAGATGCGGCGTTCGGCAACGGCGAGGGGCAACTCGGGTTCTCCGTGCTGAGAATCCCCGTGCACGAGAACCGGGCCGACTGGAGTCGCGAGGTGGCAACGGCCAGACGTGCGATCGAGCACGGGGCGACCGTCATCGCCTCGCCCTGGAATCCCCCCGCGCAGATGGTCGAGACCTTCGTGCACGGGAATCAGGCCAACGCGAGACGGCTCCGGTACGACATGTACGGCGCTTACGCGCGGCACCTGGACGACTTCTACAGGTTCATGAGCGACAACGGTGTGAACCTGTACGCGATCTCGGTGCAGAACGAGCCCGATTACGCCCATGACTGGACGTGGTGGACTCCGAACGAGATGATCCGGTTCCTGCGGGAGAACGCCGGGTCGATCGGCACCAAGGTCATCGCGCCCGAGTCCTTCCAGTATGTGAAAAGCTTCTCGGACCCGATTCTCAACGACTCGGGAGCGCTCGCCAACCTGGACATTCTGGGGGCTCACCTCTATGGCACGCCGTACCAGAACTTTCCCTACCCCCTCTTCAGGGAAAAGGGCAGGGGAAGAGAACTCTGGATGACGGAGGTCTACTACCCCAACAGCAGCGACTCGGCGGACCTCTGGCCCCAAGCGCTCGACGTGGGGGAACACATGCACCATGCCCTGGTGGATGCCGGGTTCCAGGCATACGTGTGGTGGTACATCCGGCGCAGCTATGGTCCGATGAGGGAAGACGGGCGCATCAGCAAGCGCGGTGCCAGCATGGCGCACTTCTCGAAGTTCGTCCGCCCGGGATATGTGCGGATCGACGCGACCTCGAATCCCCAGGCGAACCTCTACGTCTCGGCGTACAAGGGTGGCGTCTCGAAGGTGGTCATCATCGCCATCAACAAGGGGACATCGCCGGTGAGTCAGCCCTTCACCCTGGTGAACAACACCTCGTCCAGTGTGTCGTCCTGGCTGACGGACGCGAGCAGGAACATCGCGCCCGGGGGAACGGTCAACGTGTCGAACGGCCTCTTCAGGGGCGAGCTTCCCGCTCGTAGTGTGACGACCTTCGTGACGGGGTGAGGCAATCTGCGGGCGGGGGCCGACGCTGGAACTCATCGCTCGCGGTGCTGAGTTCGAGCGGTTCGGCCATCGCCGCCACATGGCGATCGGGACGGAACACGGCCACGGTGCCGGGCTGTCGCGCGAACCAGTCGCGCAGGGAGCCGTCGAGGTCCTCCACCATGACTGTGTCCGTGCCGGAGGGGGTGCCGCTCGGCGCGGGAGCGACCGGAGCGCAATTCGACGACGTTGACGTAGCGGGTGCCGATGCGGTCCCAGAAGGCACGGGACTCGGGGGCGAGATGGAGTGGGTGGTCATCGAGTGCGACAACGACCGCTCGACGCCCGTCCCTGACGCACAGGCACCACGCTGGCGGACCCTCCAGCGTTCGCCGTCGCTGAGGCGGCGCAGTAGGCCAGGGGCGGCGCGGCCGCCGCCAGACCGAGCCGCCTACCGAATGAAAGTGGAAGAGCTCCTGGACCTTGTGGTCGGTGCCGACATAGGCGATGTGCCGGGGGCGCCGCTCTGGCCATCACGGCCCCCGGCCACCACCACCCAAGCGGCACCGGCCAGCAGCGTCACTCGCACGAGCGCCTGCGTCAAGTCCACTGGCGTCTGCACCTACTGGAGCGAGGACACCGGCTGGTACGGCTACAGCCGCCCGAAGCCTGATGGCAGGCGGACTCCGGGCCAAGTTCACCACGGTGGACTTGGGAATGATCACGTTCCTGGGTTTCCAGTCGCAGCAGCCCCGCTTGCACCATGCGATCCGTTCGCCTACTGAGGTTGGACTCGTGATGTGGCCGGGTTGCTCAGGTGAGTCTGATTGTCGGTCCGGTCTCGGCGAGGCAGCCGTCTATGAGTTCGCTGCGGTACTGGATGTGCCGTAGGCCGCGCCGGATGCGCTGGACGAGGTGTTCGGGGGTGCTGAAGGCGACGTTGGGGAGCCGGCCGCGTCGCAGGAGGGATCAGATCCCCTCGACGGGGTTGAGGTCGGGTGCGTAGGGCGGCAGACAGTAGATGGTCGGCCAGGTCCGGGCCTCGGCGAACTTTTGCAGGTCGGCGGCCTTGTGGACGTTGAGGTTGATGCCCCTATGTTGTGTCAACCGGCCCGGACCCTGGGCTCGGGCAGCGGTGCGACCAGAATGAGGTGGTAGATCTCCCGCGCCACATAGCGCTTGAGGCACCGGATGACCTCTCGTAGGTCACCAAAAACCGTGTCTCTGCGTGTACAACGCGGAGTTCGACAGATCGGTGGTCACCGGCGACGCCCGGCGCGTCGCATGAGGCCGATGCGCCTGGCCGGCCCCCCGACTGGTTCTGCCTGATGGAGTGCGCGATGCGGTTCGGTTCGGGCCGGTGGCTCGCCCTTGGCGGCGGCCACTGGGCGCTGGGCGACTGCCGGGCCGCCCGAGGGGGCGGCCCTGGCCGCCGTCCCGGGGCCGGCTCTCCGGAGAGACGGCGTCCGTGTAGAGGTTGCCGAGCCGACGCTGCTACCGCATTGCACCCGCGTGGCACGCACACACCGTGCAGCTCCTTCGCTATCGGCCGCGTTGGTCTCCCAGGTCTCCCCTCGTTTGCCCGGGGGCCGATGGTGACCGGGTTGCTGTTGCGGTGCGCCGGGTGGGGTCAGGGCGGTGTGAGGGTGTCGATCCGGGTGGTGAGGTCGGGGTGGGCGGCGGCCAGGTGCGGGCGGGCAGCGGTCAGGGGGGCGATGAGGCCGGCGGGATCGTCGTGGGCGAGGGCCGCGTGGAGCTCGCTGATAGGGCGGCGGGCGGCGGGGGGAAGGTCGGTGAGTGCGGTGATCTGGCCGGCGAGGCGGCGCAGGTCGGCCGCGTTGCGGCGGGCCCAAGCGGCGGTGCTGCGGTCGGCGGCCCGGGCCTGACGGGTGGCCTGGACACGCTGCTCGCCGGTGGTCCCGGCTGGGCCGGGACGGCCGCGCAGGTAGCGGCGTTCGGCGGCCTGGCGGCTGGCGACGCCGAGGGGGTGGGCGAGGTCGGCCCAGCTGGCGCCCGCGTCGCGGGCCGTTTCGATCAGGCCGGTCTCCCATCCGGCGAGCTGCTCGCGTACCTGCCGCAGCAGCGACAAGGAGGCCAGCGCCTGTTCCGGACGGGGGGCGGGGGCGTTCGGGGTCTTGTGCTGGGCCTCGCGCAGGGCGGCGTCTATGGCGTGAAGAGCAGCCGCGGCGGCAAGGAACGACACCGGGCTGTGGGCGTCGGTGCGGGACACAGACGGCTGGTCGGCCGGGGTCACGGCGCGCCTCCCTCGGTTTGTCGTCGGGCTGACGACATCGTGTTTGTCATCCATTGGATGACATGTTACAACGGTGTCAGTGAGGCGCATTGGCAGTAACTGCCTGAACCTGCTGGAGGTGTTTTCACGATGTTGATGCGCACTGACCCCTTCCGTGAGCTGGACCGGCTGGCGCAGCAGCTGGTGGGCCCGGGTACCTGGTCGAAGCCGTCGGCGATGGCGATGGACGCCTACCGCGAGGGCGACGAGTACGTGGTGGCCTTCGACCTGCCTGGCGTCACCGCGGACGCGATCGACATCGACGTCGAGCGGAACATGCTGACCGTCAAGGCCGAGCGGCGGCCGGTGGCGAAGGCCGACGATGTGAAGATGGAGCTGTCCGAGCGGCCGCTGGGCGTCTTCTCCCGCCAGATCGTGCTCGCCGACACCCTCGACACCGAGCACATCCAGGCCGACTACGACGCGGGCGTGCTCACCCTGCGCATCCCGATCGCCGAGCGCGCCAAGCCCCGCAAGATCTCCATCGGCGTCGGATCCGGACGCAAGGAGATCTCCGGCTGACACCGGCCGGAGGGTGCGGAGGGCACCTGATCTCCCCCTCACCCCGCCCTCCGCACCCCGTGGGCAGACCGAAGGACACGAAGGGGTGGCGGCCTGAGATGACTCTGCGACGCGAGGCGTTCCTCGACCACGTGAAGGAACGCGGCGAGTACGGCACGGTGAAGGAAGCCGAGCGCGCGGCTCGCGTGGTGCTGGCTCTGCTCGGTGCGCACCTGGTCGGCGAAGTCCGCGCCCAGCTCGCGGCACGCCTGTCGGAGGACTTCGCCCTGATCCTCCTCAACCCGCTCCAGAGCGCCGAACCGCTGTCGCCGGAGCGGTTCGTGCGGGCGACCGCGGCCTGGATCGAGGGCGCCACCGAGCAGACCGCGACCTGGGACGTCAGCGCCGTACTGTCCACCGTCGCCGACACAGCCGGCGACGATCTGCTGGGGCAGATCCTGCTTCAGCTTCCCGCCGGCTACGACCTCCTCTTCGGTCGCCCCCAGCCCACCTGACCACTGGCTCGGTGCCGCACAGCGGCACCACCCCACCCTGCTTCATGAAAGGCATGCACTGTAGTGATCACCGACGTGCGCGCACCGCTTGAGCACCAGCAGTCATACGGGACGGCGTATGAGCAGATGCTGGAGAAGGTCCGCTACGAAGGCGCCTACCCCACCCGCGAGAAGGCCGAGGAGGCCGTCCGCCTGGTCCTGGCGGGGCTGGGGCGCCAGCTGACCGGCGATGAGCGCGTCGACCTGGCCGCCCGGCTGCCCCTGGAGGCCGCACGTGTCCTGACCGCGCAGATCCCCGACACGCAGCCGCTGACCGGCTGGGCTTTCGTCAAGGATCTCGCTGCCCGCACCGGCGCCTCCCTCGCCACCACCCGGTGGGACACCGGTTCCGTCTTCTCCGCTGTCGCGGCCTGTGCCGGTCCCGACCTCCTGACCCGCATCCTGCACCGGCTCCCCTCCGGCTACGCGCTGCTGTTCGGCCGCGCCGAACTCACCCCCGCCGCGTAAACAAGCACCCGGCACCCGGAGCGGCAACCGGGCCCCGCCCAGATCCCCTCCGGCCGGGCCCGTAAAGGCGGAAGTCCCCGATCCGCCGCGATCGGGGACTTCGCCCTGTCGCTCAACGAGGCTGCTTCTGCCTTGTAGACGGGCCCCTGACGGGCCCGCCGGGCGGATTCTTGGAGGGGCGGGTTGCCAGATGACCGGCAGCCCGTCCTTCTCCGGTGTTCAGCAAGCGCTCCCGACATCGCCCGTGTGGTTTGAGCGCCGTCTGAGTGGACGTTAAGTCCGTTTCTGGTAGCGGCCTCGTCCGGGTTGGGTGAGGAAGCCTGGACGGGCGAGGCGTCCGAGGCGGCTGCGGGTGATGTTGACGGACGCCTCGTCAGTGGGCATGCCGAGGAGTTCGTGCAGCTCGCGTGCCCGGAACGCCTGGTCGGAGGCATTCACGAACGCCGGACGGCGCGCCCTCACGAAGGCCGTCGGACGCGGCGCTGCCGGACAGGTCCGGCGTCCAGCAGCGCGAGGGCGTTGTGGACACCCTGGTCGAGGACGTCGTCGGCGAGCTTGGGATCGGCCAGGGCGCGGGCGAGTTGGAGCGTCCCGACCATCATGGCGAACACGCCGAGCGCCTGTGCGTGTGCCGAGGGCGGGCTGTCGGGTGCCAGGCGGGCGGCGATGTCGTCGATGACAGTCAGCAGGCCGTCGGTGAATGCCTGCTTGGTCGCGTCCGTGCATCGCCCGATCTCGTCGAGGAGAGCGGCCGTGGGGCAGCCGTTCTCGGGGTCGTCACGGTGCTCGGCGGACAGGTAGGCGCGGACGAACTGTTCGAGCCCGGCGCGGCCGGGCGCGAGTGCTTCAAGGCTCGCGTTCTGCGTGCCCAGCTGGTCGGCGACGGCGTTCGCGACGAGGTCCTCCTTGGAGTCGAAGTGGGCGTAGAAGGCGCCGTTGGTCAGCCCCGCGTCCGACATCAGCGTGGAGACTCCGGAGCCGTCGATGCCGTCCTTCTTGAACCGGCGGCCGGCGGCCTCGATGATCCGCTGCCGCGTCGCCTGCTTGTGCTCTTTCGCGTAGCGCGCCACGCGCTCCTCCTCGTCCGGCGGAGAGGCCGCTTGCCACTCTCCGACTCCCGCCCTAGAGTAATTGCATTACGGTCATAATTCAATCAATGAGGAGGCCCATCATGACCACGAACCGGCCGGTAGCACTCGTGACCGGAGCATCGTCAGGCATCGGCAAGGCGGCCGCCTTCGCGCTCGTCGATGCGGGATTCGAGGTCGTCGGCACGAGCCGCCGAGCCTCCGGGGACGACCGCCGCGAGGGCGTGACGTTCCTCGACCTCGACGTGGCCAGCGACACCTCGGTCGCCCGCGCGGTCGACCGCGTGATCGAGAAGTTCGGGCGGATCGACGTCCTGGTCAACAACGCCGGCATCGGCTCCGCCGGCGCCGGGGAGGAACGCCCCCTTGCCCAGGACCAGCAGCTGTTCGACATCAATGTCTTCGGCCTGATCCGCATGACCAAGGCCGTCCTGCCGCACATGCGCGCCCAGGGTGGCGGCCGGATCATCAACATCTCGTCCGTCCTCGGGTTCGTCCCCGCGCCCTACATGGCCGCCTACGCCGCGTCCAAGCACGCCGTCGAGGGCTACTCTGAGTCCATGGACCACGAGGTCCGCCAGCACGGCGTCCGCGTACTGCTCGTCGAGCCCGCCGTGACCAGGACCGCGTTCGAGGCCAACTCCCCGAAACCCGCCACGCCTCTGCCGGTCTACGAGCAGCAGCGGCAGGTCTTCGAGCGCGTGATGGCCGCGGCGATGAAGGACGGCGACGATCCCGCCACCGTCGCCAAGGCGATCGTCGCCGCGGCGACCGACCCGAAGCCGAAGCTGCGCTACCCCGCCGGACCGACCGCCGGACGCGTCAGCACCCTGCGCCGCCTGGTCCCCGCTCGTGCCTTCGACCGGCAGATCCGCAAGCTGAACCAGCTGCCCGCCTGACCGGCACCGCCATCCCCCGCCACCACGACCCGCACCACTCAGTGGACGTTAATTCCGTTTCTGGTATTGGCCGCGTCCGGGTTGGTCGAGGAGTCCCTGGCGGACAAGTCCTCCCAGGCGGGAGCGGGTGACGTTGATCGAGGGCTCGTCGGTAGGCAGCTTGAGGAGTTCGTGTAGGTCGCGGACGCGGAAGACCCGCCTGGGGTGCTCGGTGAAGGTGGTCACGATGCGCTGGTAGACCGTGGCGGCCTCCGCGAGGGCCGGTTCGTCGCCGGGCGGGGTCAGGGCGTCGATGACCTTGCGGGTCGCGGTGAGCTCGGCCCGGCGGGCCTCGGTCTCGACGAGTGCGGTGGTCAGCCGATCGATCTGCTCGCGCAGGCTGTCGGCCCGCGCGGCGGTCTCGTCGTGTTCGGCCTGCAACAGCCGCACGAGTTCGGTGACGTTCGCGCGGCCAGCTCCACCTCGTCGCGCCAGGCGGGGCTGGGCGTGGTGAGGCGGCGGAGCATGCCCGCGGTGGAGGCCCAGTAGACGCGGGAGGCGGCGTTGTCGGGACGATGGTCGTAGTCCCGGGCGAGGCGCCGGTGGAGCATAAGGGTGCCGTTGACCTGCTCCATTACCCATCGCTTCGGTTGCGGAACGAAGCCCTTGCCCTGGTCCTCGGGGTTGCGGCGGACAACCTCGACAGTGAAGTCCTTCACCGCCCCGTGGATGATCACGGCGTCCTTGAAGCCCGGGTCGACCAGGACTTTCTCCAGGCGCATCCCGCACCGTTCGGCCGCCTGGTCCAGCAGGGCGATGCCGGCCTCGTTGTCGTGCGCGCTGGCGGCGAGGACAACCATGCCGATGACCAGGCCCAGCACGTCGACGGCAAGTCCCCGCTTCCGGCCGGGCGTCTTCTTGTTCGCGTCCAGTCCCGTCGTCGTCTTCGGCACCCCCGCCGCCGCGCGGACGGACTGGGTGTCGATGATGACCAGGGACGGGTCCTCTAATCGCCGGGCCCGCTCCCGCACCTGGCAGCGCAGGATCTCCTGGATCCGCTGGTCAAGACCGTCTTGGCGCCACAGGGTGAAGTAGTGGAACACCGCCGACCAGGCCGGTAAGCCATGTGGCAGGAGACGCCACTGACAGCCCGTCCGGTTCTGGTAGAGCAGGGCATTCACGACCTCGCGCAGGTCACAGGAGCCCGGGTCCCCGGTCGCCGAGCGCGACACCCGCTCTTGCTTCCAGGCGGTGACCAGCGGCTCGATCAAGGCCCACTGCCTGTCGGACAAGTCTGTTGAGTACGGCATCCGTTCCATGCCCTCCAGCTTGGGGCCATGACCGCATTGTTGCCTGAGCCGCAGCGTGGCGCTGGCCTGCGCATGGCAGGTGCGACCCGTGTTACGGGTTTCCGCAGGATGGACGGACGCCTCTGATCGCCTTGTCTTCCCAAAGATCCCGTAACGCGGTGTGCGCCTGTCAATGCCTGTTTCTTGGGGTAGAAACGCAGTTCAGCCCCTCGGGGTGTGCGCGGTGGCAGAGGTCGGAATCCGTAACACGATCGGGGGACTCTCCTGCGGCCTACGCGACCTGGCAGGCGCCTGGCGCGTTACGCATAACAAGGTGGCCGAAGCGAGGGGAGCGGGCTGGCGAGAGCGGAGCGGTCGGTGCCCGCACAGGGGCGCCGGTGAAGCGGTTGACATGCGGCTGGTGTGGCATGCAGTGGAACCGGCCGCTGCGGCGTGGGCCGGCGCCGCGGTGGTGTTCGGACGCCTGCAAACAGGCCGCATGGCGCCACCGGCTCGGCCCTGAAGCGCTCGCCGAGCGCCGACGCCGCACCGAAGCTGCGCGCCGTCGGCGACTGCTCCTGGTGCGGTATCACGCGATCTACCGTGTCATCGGTGCACGCCATCCCCTGGCCAGGCCCCATGCCGTTGCTCTTCTGCCTGAACTCGCCGGCGCCAGCCCTCACAGCACTGCCAGCCCGACGGCCCTCTACCGGATGGCCGCCGCCCGCTGGCACCCGGACCTGCAGGACGGCGACGAGCAGCTCTTCAAGCCCCTTCAGGACATATACCGAGCCGTCACACTCCGCTCCACAACAGAGTCGGACAACAGGCCAGTCACCGTAGAGGCTGAACAGTCTGGGACATGATCACCGACCGCTGGGAACTGGCTCTCGCCACGTTGCATGAAACCGCACGTCAAGATTCCGTCGGATCCCCCAGAGCAGCAGACGACGCGCCTCCGAGTTCTGGGCGGAGCTGGAGAAGAGGTGCCGACGTACCGCCGTGTAGCCGGGTGTCATTGACTCCGCCGAGCTGTTGCCTGTTCTGCTGAGGCCGCCGGTTGCTGTCATCGAGGGGCGCTGGAGGCGGGGCTACCGCTTCTGCTTCGGGGCGCTTTTCGCGCCGCGCGGTGGCCGCTTGGCGTTCGGGTGGATCGCGCGCTGAAGTTTCGCTGCAGGCTGCAAAGACTGCAGGCCGGCCGTCAGCGCGGCGTCGAGGAGCCCGATGTGTCCGTCATAGAACACCCCAATGAGATCGCGGGTCGGTTCGTCGTAGAGAAAGACGACGCCTCGCGGCAGGCCGAGCTGGTGCTTCTTGGCCCGCAGGTAGACGGAGGCTCATCTCGGCGTCGTGGGGGGGCTGTCCGGCCGGGCGAGTAGCCCAAACGAACAGCCACCCCTCGGCTGGATCGATGCTGGCCGTGACAGGCACCGTCATGCTGCGGCCGCGGCCGTGGGGGGCCGGGTGGTTGAGGAGCTGCTCACCGTGGCGCGCGAACAGGTGCTGGACGGCCGCTGCCATAGACAGCAACGTTGCACCGATACTGAGCCACCCGCGGACCTGCCGCGACTGCAGTTCGCCGATGAAGGGGGCGAGTGGTGCAGGCACCATCGCCGGCTTGGGCACGGACTCAGGCCCCTCGTCGTCACGTTGCTTGGCGTAGAACCACCTGTCCGGCGCGTCGGTCCGGCTGCTCAGGTATACCGGCTCCTGCGCGCGGTCGCGCCGCAGCCCGGCTGTGGTCGGCTCGGAAAGGAACAGGAAGGCGGCACGTACCTGCGCAGGCTCGGGTTCGACCCACAGGCCCGCCTCGAAGAAGTACAGGAACAGGTCCAGTTCGTCCGGGGCGCGGAACATGACGGTGACATCGGGGTCGCGGCGTCGGCGCAGGTAGAGGAGGAACTCGGCCGGGCGTGCGACGAGCTCAGTGATCAACTCGAGGTCGTGCAGGGACACTGTCCAGGGAATGTTGTCGGGGGAGAGCAGGCCGGCCCGTACCATCTCGGCGGTCGCGGTGAGGACGGCCGAGATGTCGTCGAGGCTGACGGCGATGGTGTGGATCTCGCGGATATGGCTGAGATCGACCAGTCCTCGTCCTCGATGCGTAGGCCCCCGTCTCGCTGGATGGCATCCCGCATGCGGCCGGACTGTTCGGCCGCTTTCGTGATGATGCGGGTCAGGTCGGTGCGGAGCCGTGTCGTCTTTCCTCCGCGGGCCAGGGTGCTCAGTGCGACGGCCTTGTCCTCCACGATGATGGCGACGTCGTCGAGGACGATGAGGTGGTCGCCCTCGACGCGCTTGGTGTACTTCGCCGGATCAGCGGTCTCGGCTTCCTGGGCGTTCGCGGGCAGGTAGTACTCGAAGGCGTCCCGGAAGCGGGCCCCGGGAAGTACGCGGTTCAGCGCGTCGTGCGTGCGGGACTCCAGGAGGTCTCCGCGATGCTTGGAGTATTGGTCCCACACGGACTGCGACGTCTTCAGGTGCTCTTCGAGGTTCTCCCGGACGGCGATCACGTTCAGCGCAGGGTGTGGCAGCATGAGGCGTCCGCTGGTGCTGACGATGAGCGGACGGGCACGCATCGGGTTTTTGCCGGTCGTGAACGCGTCGATGACCTCCGCAGGATCGGCCGTCCCGAGGTCGAGGGGGAACCGTTCGACAACGGCTCTGACGTTCCACATCGATGCCTGTGTGCGTGACGATGTCGTCGATGGCGACCGTGGTCTGGTCGGCGCCCGGCTCGAACAATGACATGACGCTGGTGCCGGCGAGCTCCTTCAGCCGGTCGTCCGCCCGCCCCTTCTCCGTCGCGGCCATGGCGTTCTGCACTGCGCCAGCCATGGCTTCAGCGCGGTCCACGAAGGACACATCTTCCGCCTCGGCGACCGCGTCCTGTAGACCCGCAACCAACCCCACCGCGGAACCAACGGCGTCTTCAACGGATCCACCGGAACCATCACTGAGTCATCCCCATGACCACCTCCGCCGGCCAACTCTGCCAACGCAACCTGCTCTACACCGCCATCACTCGAGCACGCCAAGGCGTCATGCTCATCGGCCAGCCCTCCGCCGTCCACCGATCCCTGGCCAACACCCACCCACGCCGCCGATTCACCGCACTCGAACACCGCATCGGTCACCACACCACAGCCACGCCCCGCTCGCGCGTCGCCCACCCAGTCGGGCAACTCGCCTGGAAGTAGAGATTGCCTTAACCACCCTCGCCGCGCTGCACGAGGAAGTCGCACCGGTAGACCGTCAGGTGTCGGAGGACTCCTATCCCACCGGCGCCTGGTGGACTTCAGTACGGGGGACGACTTTCGCTACGCATACGCTGGCCGCTCTTCCGCGCGCGTCATTCGATTGATCGTTGACTTCCGCGGCCGCGGCCCAGGACGAGGAGGATGGGGGACAGGAGCTTCAAAGACCAGTCCACTCGCTTGGCATCCTCGCTCGCGGGCTGGTTGCGTAGGGCGGTGACAACGCGGCGTAGCATTCTGAGGCTCTCGATCAGCAGCCGCGGACTTGGACGGAGGGCAAGCACAGAAGCCAGTTGTTTAGCCAGGCCTGGTCGCTGCTCCTGGTGGGAGAGGAGCGCGGCAAGCCGGATCGCGGCGGTGACGGGAATGCGGTTTCCTGTCAGATGTTCCCGCAGCAAGTCCACGAGTGGCCAAGCGATCTCATGTTCTGCCTCGGTGAGCCCAAACTGGATGCTAAACGCCTGGGCGAGATCATCGGCCGCTTCCTCGTAGCGCTGCCCGTAGAGGCGCACCATGCCACGACCGACCAGGCACCACGTCCACCCATGGTTCTCGGACAGGACCCGGTCAAAATCCTGCTCCGCCTCAGCGAGCTGCCCTGCCTCCCACAGCAGCCATCCACGCCTCGCGAATGCAATCGAGCTCGAGCTGTCGATGGCCACCGCATGATGCAGGTCGGACAATGCCTCGACGTCCTGGCCCAGGCCGTGCAGTGCCCAGCCACGGAGCTCGTGGGGCCAGGCATGGCCGCGCGGCCCGTCCTCGTCGAGATCGGACAAGGCGCGGCTGACCTCTTCCAATGCCTCCGCGTGCATACCAAGGTTCAGGAGCATGTCAGCGAGCTGAACTCGGTACCACGACCTGTGAGCCTCGAGATCCGCTGCCCGCGCCATGTCACGGACCGCCTCATCCCATCGCTCCATCTGCCACAAGCATCGCGATCGCTCCGCATACGCCATGGTGTACTCCGGATCCATTCCGAGTGCGCGATCCAGATCCGCTAGCGCCTCCTGGTGACGGCCCAGCTCGCGGTACACCTCGGCGCGCCGGACGAGTGCCCAGCCCTGCCCAGGGTCGAGTTCGATGGCTCGGTTGAAGTCGGCCAGTGCTTCGTCGCGGCGACCGAGGCTCAAGCTCGCGTGCCCGCGGAACGTGTGATTCCAGGAACTGTCGGGCTCGATACGGATGGCCTCGCCCCAATCGGCAATCGCTTCCTCGAAGTTCCCTATCCGCTCATGGGTGAGGGCACGCCACACGAAGGCCTTTTCATGCTCCGGGTCCAGGACCAGCGCTGCGGTGTAGTCGGACACTGCATGCCCGTACCGCTCGGCCTGCCAGTGCACCCGGCCCCGCAGCAACCTAGCGCGCACTTCTTCCGCTGACGCCAACCCAGAGTGACGGAGCAGGACATCAAGGGTGGTGACGACAACAGAGGCCTCGTCCCCGAATACAGCGGTCAACCGCTCTCCCCAAGCCGCCAGACCCTCATCTTCTGCGTCCGCCCCGGCCTGCACGAGCAGTTGAGCCCAGCGCCTGATCGCGCCGCTCCCACGATCGCAGGCATGGACAACCTCCGCGAGCGCCCCGGCCAGCCCCCCACGAGGATCGGCACACAGGCGGTGATACGTCTCGTTCGACCGGTACTCAAGCCAGGCCACGTCACTCCAGCGCTCCTCGGCCGGCACGCCCTCCTCCCGCTTTTCCCGCCAGGCGCAGAATGCCTCCGCCAGCGACTCATGCGTGGCACTCCACCGGACGGGAGACTGGCTGCGTTGCAGCCGCAGCATAGAAGTGCGTACGACATCGTGATACCGGCACTGCCCGGCCTGCTCAGTGACGAACGCCAGCCGACGCACCCACGGGTACTGCTCAGCGGCCTCCACCGGGGCGATCACACGATAGACATCCTCGTTGAACTGTAGGGGCAGGGCACAGGCCAGGGCGGCGGCCCGCCGCGACGGATCCGTTTCCCACTTCAGAAACCGCTCCACTGCCGTGCCCGAAGGGTCGTCCACCGCCTCGGCGGAACCGGGACGCGTCTGTGCCAGGGTATGCACCAAAAGGGGAAGTCTGCCCGATAAGCGCAGGACGACCTCGACGGCTTGCTCGTTGGTGATGCCCTGGAGCCCCAGCAGCGCCCGCGCCTCCTCCTCGGTGAACACCTCCAGCGGTACCTCAGTGATCAGGTCCAACCAGTCGCCCCAGAACCGGACGTCCAGACGGCCCTGCCCAGACAGCACCAACTGAACGTTGGCCGGCAGCGCACCATGCACCTCGCCGAACGCAATGTCACACAGCCACTCATCCAGTACCGGCCCCGTTCGCTCATACACATCGAAGAACAGGACCACCCACGCCCGTTTCCGCGCTGCCTCGGCCAGATCCTCCAAAAACACCGGAGCCAGGCTGCGCACCGGATCCATGACCAGCCGCACCTCATCGTGGGACCGCATCCGAGCCCCGAGCGCCGCCCACAACCGATCCACTCGCTGAGCCACCTGTTGGGGATCAACAGCCCCGGCGAGCGCACCCACGACCGGCACCATCCCAAGCCCGGCAAGCCCAACCTGAGTGGCCACCGACCCTGACAGCGAAGGCGAGGGCGGCTGAGCGACACCACTCTCCTCCGCGGCCTGCGCTCCCAGTACCGACTGCACCTCGTGGGCACGCTGCCGGAATGTCGCCAGCAGCTTGTCGAACCGCCGCAGCTCCAACCCTTGACGGCCCAACCCCTCACTGAGCGCCTCCATAGCCTCCACGGCGCTGTGCACACTGTGATCGAGATACACCGTCGCCGCACCCTGTTCGACAGCGACCGCATCCCACTGCCGCACCAGAGAGGTCTTACCTACACCAGCGTTGCCGCGCACGTGGAAAAGGAACTGATAGCTGTCGGCCTCCGGATCCCGACCGAAATTCTCCCGGAAAACGCTCAGCTCGCCGCGCCGCCCCACGAAACCGCGCCGCCGCTTACGCCGGACCAACTCCTGCCGCGACAGCCGCTGCTCCGGCATCTCCGACCACCCCCGGGCCAGTATGGCAAGGCGCTCCACCATCGTCCGGAGCTATCGACATGCGGCCCCCTCGCAAGGCATAGAACGTCCTTGAGCGTCCCGCATGCCAGTGATCGGTGGGAGTCGCTCCGGGACCACTCGCGTGATCAATAGCCATGATTTTGGGCGCGCGGGCAGCCCTCCCCGCCGATGGGACCACGCGGTCAAGCGGTCAGCTCCGTCTGGGCCATCGCTTCGGTGATGGGGGCGTGGCGGATGTACCACTCGATGGCGAACAGCCGCTCCCGCGCATCTGGCGGAAGGCTGGCGATCACCCCTGGCAGGGCACCCCGTTCCACCTCGGAGCGGTGCGCCAGTACCGCGGCGCTCTTCTGCTCCATCCACAAGCTGACATCGATGGTTGCGGTGACCTGTGCGTCGGGAACGCTGTACACCGCCTTGCGCGCACCGATCACGTCTCTCAGAACCGGCACGGCGGAGTGCGGGTGTGTGGCCAGGTACAGGGCGCGCGGCTGCCAGGGGGCGCCGGCGCTCGGGTAGAGCTGCTCGAGCCCGGCCGCTTGGGCGGCGAGCATGGTCACGCGATGGGTGTGCAGGTGATCCGGGTGACCGGTCAGCCCGCCGTAGGCGTCATGGGTGACCATGATGTCCGGGCGGAACTCACGGATATGCGACACCAACCGTCGCACCGCCTCGTCCAGCGGTGCATCGCAGAACCGCACGCAGCCCGGAGCCGATTGCGGTACACGTGCATCGGCGTAGCCGAGCAACCGCGGAGTGCCGGCGCCGAGGATCCGCAGCGCCTCGGCCAATTCGGCAGCCCGCTCGGTCCCCGCGGCCCATGTCGCTGTGACGACTGCGGTCCGCGCGCCCGCTGCCGCGTGGCGGGCCAGCACCCCACCCGCCGACAACGACTCGTCGTCCGGGTGAGCGAAAACCGCGAGTAGGCTCGGCACGGGCATGGACAGGCCACCTTCCAGCGCGAAGGGAGCCTGATCGTATGTCACCCAGGGCGGCCCGGCGCCAGCGTCGGTTCTCACATCCCAGCTCTTCCAGGAACTATGCGCCGTTTCCGCCCGATCTTGTGGTTTTGTCTCCCGACGCTCTCGCGAGTGCTGCCGTGGCCTTTCAACGCGGGCATGAACCATCTCTCCCGCGGCCTCGTGGCCGCCGCGCTGACCGCGCCCCTTTTGACCGCCGTGGCTCCCGCTGCCGCGTCGGCGACCGCCAGGCCGGCAGAGATCGACTGTCCCGATGGCTACGTGTGCATCTACCCCGAGATCAACTTCGGCGGGCAGCCGTGGGTGAAGCGGGCCGTCGACGGCAGCGTGAAGGAACTGCCCTCCGCCATCCGCGACCGCGGCAGCTCAGTGCGGAACAACTCCGGCCGCACTGCACGCGTCTACGAGAAGCGCAACTACTCCGGCCTGTGGGTATGCGTCACCAAGAGCGGCGGGTCGATCCACGACCTGCGCGGCTACAACCTCAACGACCAGACCCGCTCCCTGCGTATCAACCGCAACGACTGCGGCTGACAAAGTCTTCGCGCCCCGTGGGGCCTCCATACCGGGGTGGCCAGGCGGGCAAGGACCACGTCACGGCCAGCGCGCAAGGCAGCCAAAGCCGCTCGAGGCGCGGCGGATGCCGCCCGGACAGCCATTAGGGCCTCCAATACCGCAGTGGGGGCATCCGCCGCGCGGCCTGGGGCGGCAACGGCTGCTTCCCAGGCAGCCGCCACCGCCGGCCTCGCCGCGTCCCGCGCCTACAACTCCGCGATCGCTGCGTCCAAGGGCGCCTCCCGTGCCAACGTCGCGAAGGACGCCACTGTCGCTGCACGTGGCGCAGCTGCCCGTGCAGGTCAGGGGGCTTGCGTGCCGGAGGCGGTTCGGTTTGTGGGTGAACGGGTGGTGTATTTCTACGCCGACGAATCCCTGCGACTTTTCGGGGTAGAGGACACCGCGGTGTTGGACTGACCTGGGCCCCTGGTTGGGTCTGTTCGCACTGCTCGACACCGGAAGGTCGTTCTTTGTTGCCACCTGCACGTGGCGGGCGGATCAAGCCTCAGCTGTTGACGGCCTCTGCGATCTGCAGGGCGGCCTGGGCGGGCGTGAGGTGTGTGGTGTCGATGACCTCGGCTTCGTCGTGTAGCCAGGCGCGGGCCGCTTCGGCGTAGGGCTCGAGGTATTTGAGACGGAAGGGCGAGGGGCCAAGCAGCGTGTCCCCCTCGATGCGCCCGCGGAGGGTGTCCTGGTCAGCGTGGAGGACGAAGTGCCGTACCGGGATGGCATGTCGGGCGAGGCCCGTGCTGATCTCGCGCCAGTACTGCTCGACCAGGACCGTCATGGGCATCACCAGAGTGCCGCCGGTGTAGTCCAGTACGCGGCGGGCGGTCTCGACCACGAGCGGCCGCCACGGCGGCCAGTGCTGGAAGTTGTCCGTCCCAGGCAGTCCTGGCGTGATGTCCATGAGCGTCTCGCCGACCTTCTCGGCGTCGAACACCCGTGAATCCGGGATCAGCGGCTGCACGAGTGCACTGGTCGTTGTCTTGCCTGCCCCGTGGGTGCCGTTGAGCCATACGATCACGGGACCCGATGCTAGCGCTGCGCGGGCCGCGGAAAGCCGCGGAAACGGGCATGGCAGAAATCCGGTACGGCTTCGGCGTTTCTCGGAGGGCGCCCACCACCAAGCGTCCTGGGCCTCGGGCCTGCGGCCAAGGAGCGCCAGCCACCCTGAGACCATCCCCCTGTGATGGAGTGGCTTTGCGTGATGCCTTGCAGAATTCGATGGCACTACCCAGCCTTGGCCCCAAGAATCGCCAGATGCAGGAAGTGAAGCTGTCCGACGGGATCATCACCCTGTCCCCGCTGCGCCTGGACGATGCGGAGGCGCACCTCGCAGGGGAGGATGAGCTGCTGGTTCGCTGGCTCAGCGGCGGTCCCGGCACACGCGAAGGCGTCGAGGCTTACATCCGGCACTGCCAGGAACAGTGGGACACCGCCGGGCCACTGCGCGCTTTCGGCATCCGGGCAGGCGCCGACGAGGCGCTCGCGGGGACCATCGACCTGCGGTTCGCAGCAGAAGGCTTGGCTCCCGGGCAGGTGAATGTCGCCTATGGCCTCTACCCGCCCTGGAGGGGGCACGGCCTGTCTACCCGCGCCGTGGGCTTGGTCTCCCGATACGCGGCAACGGAGGGCGGGAAGGAGGCGGTGATCCGGGTAGAGCCCGAGAACACCGCATCTGCGGCAGTCGCCCAACGGGCGGGATTCACCCACGGCAAGCACACGCACGGCGAGGACGGGACACGGCTCGACTGGTACATCCGGGAACTGCGCATCGATGACCAGTCACCCGAGCTAACGCGAGGACGTTTTGGCAACGCGTGACCAGCGACCATACGCCCCAGCGAGGACGACACCCGCCAGCAGACTGATCAGCGCCGCTGCGCCGTGCATGTCCGCATCGGGAGCAGCTGCATAGGCCGGAGCCGCGACAGCCAACAAGACCAACAGCGCATTGAGTCAACGTCTCATGATCAGTCCCCCTGGCGTCATGAGAGCAAGATGGCAGGACCCGTCACCGCCGTCCAGAGGACCGCAAGCTGCCCGGCGCGCCTCACCACGCGGGGCCCACGCCCATGCTCAAGCGGGGAAGCTGACGATTCCGACGTTGGGGTGAACAATCGCTGGGCGGGCCCGGGCCTTCGGCCGGTGGGGGAGGAGGAGAGACGGTGGGGAGCTTTGAGGTGGGGGCGACGGTCGTACGGCGCGATGTCTATCTGGGCCGGGTGCGGAGCAAGCAGACGTTGCGGATCACCGCCGACACCAACACGGCGCTGGTGACCGCCTGCTGCCCGGAGCCGAAGCCCTGTGGCCCTCGCTGTACGCCCGGGCCCGGAGCGCCGACGAGTCATCACGTAGGGATGCGTTCGAGGCGATGGCGGCGGGGGAGTGGGAGCTGGAGCCTGCGGTGTGGCAGGAGACGGTGCTGATGCTGTGGAAGCCGCACGCGGCGGTCAACGCCTTCTACACCCCTGACGGCGACGGGCACCGACGTAGGACACTTCCCCCAGGTACGTGACGTCGCCGAAACCCTAGGGGCGGAGGGCCGCCGTGACCGAGTACTCGGCGCCCTGTGGTGGACCCGGCCGCCGAGCCCTCGCCGAAGTCTTCCTGGACCAGGCCGAGCAGCGGCTGTCCGTCCCGCTGGAAGCAACCGTCCAGTGCGTGGGTGCGGGTGCTGTACGGACGCTTGGGGCGCCTCACCCAAGCCGTGATGAGGATCTCTGGAATCGGCCAGGGCTACGCGTCGTCCCACTCGCTTCGCCCCTCAACCGAGTGGGGAGCGAAGACGAGCGCCTCGCAGGTGAAGGCTGGGCCCGCACGCTCGTGGGGTGTGCTTGCCGCACCGAACCGTCGTGGTGTGCTCAGGCTCCCCGGTCGGGGGCGACGGCGCGGCTTACGCAGTCTCGGAGCAGGGTGCGCCGCTGGTCGTGCACGCTCGTGGGTTCCTGGGTGGAGGCAGCGTAGACGTTGCTCACCGGAGACCAGGCCATGGACATGGCGATGACCATGGCCATGACGTCGAAGGGGTCTCCCTGTCTGATGCGCCCGGCGGCCTGGGCCTCTGCGATGGCGCGGAGTTTGTGGTCGTCGTAGCGGTCGTGGTCGCCACGAGATACCCGGTCGGGCGCCGCTCCAGGCGCGCCCAGGTCGCGAGCCGGATCAGATCGGGGCGGCTGAGGCGCTCGTCGTAGAGGCGCACCGCCCAGTCGGCGAGGTCCGTGGCGTCGATGAGGACGACATTGGTGATCCGCTCCAGTGAGGCGAAGAAGATCGCGTCGAAGAGAACGAGGTGCCCCTTCGGCGTGTGGCTGCTATCGGGCGAGGGTGACGGTGATGGTGGGGTCGTTGCAGGCGGCGGCGATTCGTTCGATGGCGGTGTGTTCGGCGGGGTCGGTGGCCAGGCCCCAGCAGGTTTTGACCACGACCCAGTCGGTGATGTAGCGGCAGGTGGCGTCCTGGGCGGGTGGCATCCATTGGGCAGGGTCGCGGCTTTGGACTGGTTGGCGCTGTCGTGGACGGCGAGGAGGGAGCGTTCGTCGTCGAGGTCGTTGGCGTAGGCCTGGCGCTCGGCGGCGGTCCACCCCGCAGCGCCCGAGTTCCACGCCTTGCGGAGAGGGACCATGTGGTCGATGTCGACGTCGAACTTGTCGGTCTGGGTGGTCTCGTCGTACCAGGACCACCACACGCCCGTGTTCGCGGTGATGGTGCACCGGCCGGTGATCTCCGGCGCCACCACCGCGTCCCTCAGCAGGACCTCGTTGCGGGTGTTACAGCCGTCGCGGTCGGCGTCGATCCAGTGCCGGAACTGCTCACGGCTGTAGCCGTCACGGGCGCCCTCGTCCTGGACGGGCAGAGCGGCGGTCAGCTCGGACAACGGAGCGGTGACGACATCGCCCGGCGCGGCCGCGGCTGCGGCCGGGAAGACGGGAAGACGGGAAGACGGGAAGACGGGAAGAGCCAGCATCACTGCGGGGGCGGCCAGCACAGCGCCCAGCACGATTTCCCCTTGACCGCGGCCGTCTACCTGTCGGCGTGCGCCACGACCAGCGGCTGGAAGAAGTCTGTCTCCTGCGGCATCTGCCACCGGAGGTCCACAAACCCGGCCTCGGCCACGAGGCCGGCCAGCCGGTCTTGGCCGAGTGCCCAGTAGGAGGTCTGGCGGACCTGGACGTGCCATTCTCCGCCAGTCGGCAGGAGTTGGAAGTGCTCCAAGTCGTAGTGCTCGCCGTCCTCGTACCAGTGCCAGAGCTGGAAGGTGACGGCCCGTTCGCCCCCGTTCGTCAGCCGGTGGACCTGTGGAGGCGTCGAAGTGGGCCGGTTGCGCAGCAGCTCGTCGTAGGGACGCGTGCTCACCAGCAGCACGCCGCCGGGACGCAGCACGCGGCATCGGCCAGAGCAACGTGGACATCCTGCTCTGTCAGAAGATGAGGCAGGGAGTTGTCGGCGCAGACGACGGCATCGAACTGGGCGTCAGGGAATGGGCGGCGACGCATGTCGGCGGCGCTCGTACGCAGCGTTACCTTCCGGTGGGCAGCCTCTCGCGCGGCACGGACAGCAGCGCGGGGACTGAGATCAGTTCCAGTCACGCGGTGCCCGCGCAGCGCCAGGCCGGTGGCCGGTGTGCCGATGCCGCAGGAGCAATCGAGCACTGCCGCGCGGTCCTGACCGATGAGGGCGTCCAGAGCCTCGCCTTGCCGACGTATGCTCGCGTCCCAGTCTGCGTAGATCAGGTGGTAGTCGTCGGCCAGTTCGTCGTAGAAGCGTGCCACCGAGATGTCGTGCATGGCTCGAGGCTACGGTGCCGACGAAGAGCGGGCCACGTCGTGCTCGCGATCGCCAGCTGGCCGACCTGTGACCGTTGTGAGCGGGACCGCGGACCACGAGGTCCCACCCAAAAGGTGTTCCTGCTCGCGCTCGATACCATCGTCACAACGCGACAGAGAGCCCGTCCCCGACCCGGTTTCCTAGGCCACTGGTCAGGAGGGCTCTCTACGCGATGCACCACAGATCAGGACCGCGAAGACCCAGCTTCTGGAGGCACATCTATGGAAAACGACGGTACCACCCCACCCGTGGACAGGCCCGGGCTGCGCCGGGCCCGCCACCTGCGCTTAAGCCGACGAACCCGCGAACAGCGTCCACGCCCGATGTGGCAGGAACCGCTTCGCGGCGCCCTGTACGCGGCCGACGGTAGCGCCATCACCCTGCTCACCACATGGGTCCAGCACTGGATGTGACCCAGACCTGAGCAAGCTGCACCCCGGCGGAAAGTTCGCCGGGGTGCAGTCGCATCACCGGCACCCCACGAACGGGCAAGACCAGCCTGGCAATCGCCCTCATCTACGGAGTGACGCAGGGCCTGGACGCGCTGCGGGTGCGTAAGGGATAACTCGGACCCCTTGTCCACTGTGGTGTCGGCCCAACCACGAACCTTGACCACGGTGGCCCACCTGGCCGTCCGCCTCGATCCCGGCGCATTTCTGCATGGTCTCCACGGCTTTGAGTGTGTCAGGACCGAATGCGCCGTCGATTTCCAGGGGGTAGCCGTAGGCGTGGTTCAGCAGGCATTGGATCTGCTTCACGTCCTTTCCCTTCATGCCCTTCATGACGATGCGGGTGCGACTCGATGACGACTCCCTCCTCATCCCGGACGCCTGAGATACCCCGCTGTGGGCCCGTCCACCGACCGGGCCCACAGCACCCGAGATCGCCTCGCTGATGCCCAGGGCCCGCGCGGTGCTGCGCCGGATCACCGGATTGGACGGCCGTTCCTCGACGTTGGGTAAGCCCGGCTACCTAGGGGATCTGAGTACCCGGGAAGATCCCCTCCACTCCCCGCCTGCGGTCGGGTGAATCAAGGAACGAGACATTTGACCGCAACACGCAAGGGGAACCATGAAGCACGTTCGAGTCATTTCCAACATCGCTCTCGCCACGCTCACGTTACTGCCGCTGACCGGCACTGCGTCCGCTTCCGAGTCGTCCAAGCATTCCCCGCTCAGGGCTTACCAAGTGACCATCGCCGAGCATTCCAAGAGCTGGGTGACTTCGAAGGGAAAGACCGATACCCCAACGAAGTCGACAAGCGCGGCAACTCATTTCTTCACTCCACAGGACCCCGATTACAGGGCGAACAGCCAGTATGGCCATTTCACTGCGCAGGTGAAGTACGGGTCCTCCAGCATCCGGTTCATGTGGAGTCACAAGCTCAACCGTAGGACAGCAGCCACTGCTACCGATCTGATGGATGAAGTCGCCACGGCGACGCAGAACGGCCAGCGTTTCGGCTGCCATGACACGCATCCAGACATCGCGGCCAATTACCTGGCCCATTCATCCTTCAAGGCAAAGACCGCGCACTATGTTCTCAAGTCGACCGATAAATTCCCCATGGCCGGCAACCGAACGCGCACCATCCACACAGAGTTCGAATTCACGATCACGCTGATCTGACCAATCGGCGGTCACGCACTCGATCCTTGGGACGACCGTGTCCCGGCCACGTGAAGATGGTGTGGTACCAACATGAAAGGGAGACGAGATGTCCCGCATCGAAGGGCTCGCCGAGAAGGGCTGCACGACCTTCATTGGGCAGGCGTCGCAGAGGAACCAACTACTACATACTCCGAGTCGAGCAGGGAAGGGGAAGGGTACGTGGACGTACTGGTCTCCGACAGCTCGGGGATGGGTCTCGGGTTCGCCGTCGACGTCCGTGGAACGGATGCGAGCATCCTCTACCAGCTCGCCGACAGAATCCCGGAGGCGTACGTCCAACTCTGCTTCGTGGGCCTTCCAGTGGTTCCTGGTAGTCACCGGCCAGCCAGACCTCGCCTGACGCACAACGAAGTCATCTGGGAAGACCCTCATGAATCAGGTACCTGGCAATGCCGAGTCGGTGCTTACCCCGGGCCGATCACCGGCAGTTCGCCTTCTGCCTGATCTGCCCAGGGAAGGTCAGCTTCGTCAAACAGCCTTCCGCGGGACCGGCGAAGCGGTGCTTGGTCCCGGTCGGCCTGACCGGGACCAAGCACAACGCTCGCGGGCCCATGCCCTGGCTGTCACGTCCTGGTGCAGCTGCTGCGTGGTGAGGCGCCCGCCGTCCGGAACTGGCAGCCGCCCGGGCTGTGGCCATAAAGGGGCCAGTGAACCTGCGACGTGGGTCAAGTTATGAGCAGGCGGAGGCCGAGATCCGCCGCGTCGAGGTCGGCGAGGTCGCTGTTGCGCTCGGCCCGCTGGCCGGAGTCGAGGTCGTCGCTGAGGCTTCGCACCGCACGCTGCTCGGCCTCCGACCCGACCCTCGTCCACACCGACATCGCACGGCGCACGTGATCCTCCAGATACGCCCCCGGTCGGCGCCAGTACGCCTCGAACAGGCCGTCAGCGCAGTCCCACGGGATGGGCACCGGCTCAGCGCGGGCGCCAATCGCGCCGGCCGTCCCAGCAAGCGAGGGAAACTCTGCGAGGACGGCGGCGAACGCGGGGCAGGTAGTCGCGGGTAAGCCAGAACCGGTCCTGCCATCCGGGCTCGTCGGTGTCGAAGGCAGGACGCTACGTCCTGGCGCGTCAGCACCACCACGCGGCGGGCCACGCGCCGCATCTCGCGCAGCCCCGCTATCGGGTCCCCTCAATGGTGAACAGGGGAGACGGCCATCGCGACGTCGAAGGACTGCCTCGAACGGCAGACTCTCCGCGGCGGCGGCGGCCACGCACCGCGCCGAGCCGGGAGGCCGCTGCCCCCGCATGACCTCCGACGGCTCCACCGCGGTCACATCGTGATCAGCCGGCTCATAGGAGCCGGAGCCGGCCGCGACGTTCAGCACCGTCCGCGCGTCCCCGAGCGCGTCCCAGATCCGCGCGGCGACCCGCGGCTCGGTACGCCGTGTCGCGGTGTAAGCACCGCCGATCGCGTCGTACAGCTGTGCACCGCGCATCGCCAGCTGCTCCTCCGGTGTCACCAGCAGTCCCACCGCCCGTGCCTCAAGTTCCCTGTCAATGGCCGCCACCATGGCGTCAGCGCGATCACGCCGCTCCAGCAGAAGGCCGCGCAGTCGGCGCAGGTGCGCGACCGCGTCGGTGGACGGGTCGCCGACCAGTTCCGCCACCTCCCGCAACCCGAAGCCCAACCGCCGATAGGCCAGCACCTCCCGCAGCCGCTCCACATCGCCCGCCGAATAGGCCCGGTACCCGGCCGCGGTCCGCGCCGACGGCCGAACGAGCCCGATCTCGTCATAGTGATGCAGCGTGCGGACGCGCACGTCGGCCAGCTCGGCTACGCGTCCCACGGTCCAGTGATCCTCCACGGCACCGACTAAGCAGCCTGACGCCACGTGAGGGTCAAGAACCTCACTCACCGCAGCAAGAGCCGAACGCGAAGCAGCGGTCCGAGACGACTCCTGCAAGCCAGAGCGACGGTCTGGTCCAAAGAAGCCTGGAACCGGACGGAGTGGCCCCCGCGTCGGCCGAGTGACATCAAAAGTCACTGACCCCGGGTTGCTTTGGAGGGTTGCCTGATCTCGAGTGATAAATGACCACTCAACAGCGAAGATCGGTTTTTAGCCGTTAACGCCCTATGAGATCTGGTCAATAAGGGCGACGTATCAGGCCACTTGGGGAGAGCCGGATTGTTGGCGGGGCCCGTCACGTGCAGAGTTCTGCTTGAACAGCGCCACCGTCCTGTTGACACGGGGGAGCGGTACTTCGGGGGCCGTCAGGAGACTTCGAAGACCATTGTCCCGAAGTTCCGAAGGGTTCCTGACGTGTTCACCGATGACATCCGCAAGCAGGTCGACACCGCGCTTGATGCGGTGCGTGCTCACTCCTTGGTGCGGGCCGCCGCCGACGGTCTCCTGCCGCTGGAGAACGCCATACGCTGGGTCTTCTGCGCGGGCCGCGAGAGCCGTAGCTTCCCCTGGATCCTCCAGGACCTTCTGAGATGGACCGAGAACGAGAAGATCCGTCGCATCTTGCAGGAGAACCTGGACGACGAACTGGGCTCCGGCGACCCCTCCCACGCTCACTTCCTGCACTACCTGCACCTGCTCGACGACCTGGGCGTGCCGCGCCAGGAGTTCAACGACTACCAGGAGCGCGCCGGCATCAAGCTCGCGCTCCAGCTGGCCTTCAACATCGCCCGCGGATGCAACACCGGCCGCTCGATCGGATACATGCTGGTCAACGAGGCCATGACGCCCGTCACCTACACGGCTGCCAAGCAGGCGCTGACCAAGTACCACCCCGCCTTGGGCACCAACTTCTTTGATCTGCACATCGAGGTCGACGATCACCACGTGGCTGCCCTGTACGAAGCCGTCGACGCGCTGCCCGAGGCCGACCGCGCCGACCTGTGGTACGGCATCGCACTGGGACAGCGCGGCATGGAGATCCTCCTCGACGAGGCCTATGGGATCTTCGACAGCGTCGATCAGGACATCAACATCACCGCGGAGCGCTGGAACCCGCTGTCGGCCACCGCCACGCAGGACAACTGAGAGTCCGCACCCCGTGCCCGACACTGCCAACCCGGTACCGCGCCGGGCTCCGGCGACACGCGGGATGGCCGCGCTGGGCGCGTATGCCGCGCTCAGCGCGGGATTCGACGTGTACGCCGGGGAACGCGTACAGCAGTACAGCCCGATGACCCTGGCTGCTGTGTCGTTCGCACTGGTCACCGTGGTCTTCCTCGGCTGGAGCCTCGTGACACAGGGGCCAGCTGAGGTGCTGCGCCCGGCGCGCGCCCGCTGTTCGGACATCCTCGCCCTCAACGCCACCACCGCCATCGGCTGGCTGACCATGCTCTATGCCCTGGTCCGTCTGGAGCCGGCCGTCGTCAACGTGGTGGGCCTCGCCGTGGGCCCGGCCCTCACCGTGCTGTTCGAACCGGTCCTGCGGCGCGGCGCGCGGCCCCTGCGGGCCGAAACCATCATCTCCTTCACCATCACCGGCTTCCTCGCCGTCCTGGTTTGGGCGAGCTGCGTCGGGCGCAGCGCCGTGGGCGAACTGGACACTGAAGACGCCGTGATGGGTCTGCTGCTGACCCTGGTGTCGGGCGTCGCGTCCACAGGCAACGTCATCTTCTCGAAGCGGCTGAGCGACGCGGGGTTCGAACCGCGTGCTGTGATGTCGGTTCGGTTTCCGATGACGCTGGTGATCTCCTGGGCCGTGGCCCTGCTGAGCGGGCGGGCGAGCGAGCTCCGTGCCGCCCTGCCGTCGGCCGCCGTGCTGGCCGTGCTGGGCGTCGGCCTGCCCCTCTACCTGATCCAGGTGGGCATTCGCCATACCGAGCCCATCACCGCGTCGCTGTTCTCCGCGCTGTCACCACCGCTGGCCTTCCTGCTCCAGCTGACCGACGACCGCCTGTTGGTTGCTCCGCTCACTCTGGTGTGCGTGGTCTCGATCACGCTGTTGATCGGCGCGGGCATACTGGCCCGACACCACCACGAACAGCCGACTCAGCCGTCGGCCCATGCCCCCGGCGGCCCCGCACGCCATCGGCCCGCCCACCCCGAGCACGAAAGGTCTCGCCCACTGTGATCTGCGCCATCGTCGAGGCGTACGGCATCGCCCGGTACCTTCCCCGGGCACTGCGCCGATACGGCGTCGAGTACGTCCACGTACGGTCTCAGAACCCGGACATCCACCTCACCTACCGGCCCCAGGACTTCGATGTCGATATCGAGCACTGTGGTGATGTGGCCGCCACGGCACGGTCGCTGCGTGACCACGGTGTCACCATCGTCATCGCGGGTACGGAGTCGGGCGTCCTGCTGGCCGACGGGCTTTCCGCCGAACTGGGCACCCGTGGCAACGGTATGACGCGGCCGGCCGCCCGGCGTGACAAGCACGAGATGACCGAGGCTGTGGCCGGGGCCGGTCTGGCCACGGCGCGTACGCTGCTCTCCACCGATGCGGAGGTGGCCGTGGCCTGGGCGCGGGAGCCGAAGGTGCTGCGACCGGTCGTCCTCAAGCCCGTGGCGAGCGCGGGTACGGACCGGGTGTTCTTCTGCGAGACCGACGATGAGATCCGTCGCGCGCACGCGTTGATCATGTCCGGGAAGAACCGCTACCGCAGTCGCGACACCGCCGTCCTGGTCCAGGAATGCCTTGTGGGCGCCGAGCACTTCGTCAACACGGTGAGTGTCGACGGCGTGCACCGTACTGTGGAGATCTGGCGGTACAACAAGCGTCCGGCATCCGGTGGCCGGTCCATCAACGACTTCGATGAACCGCTGCCGCCCGGCAGTCCCGCCTACGACGCCCTGTCCGCGTACACCTGGCAGGTGCTGGACGCGCTTGAGGTCCGCAACGGGGCCGCCCATACCGAGGTGATGCTCACCGAGGCCGGGCCCGTCCTGGTCGAGTGCGCTGCGCGTCCCGGTGGCGCCCAACTGCCAGACGTGGTGCGGGCCTGTCTGGGTACCGATCAGATCGAGTGCCTGGCACAGTCGATCGCCCATCCCGAGCGTGTCCTGGACGGGACCCTGCGCACCAGCCGCATCGAGCGGTACTTGCGCTACGTCAACCTGATCACCCCGCGTGACGGCGTGGTCCCGGACCACGAGGGCTGGGCGCCCGTGCGAGCCCTGGAGTCCTATACGGACATGGTGCTGACCATCTCCTCCGGCAGCCCGGCCCCCGAGACAGTCGACCTGGTGACCTCCGCCGGATACGTGTACCTCACCTCGCCCGATCCCTCCCGCCTGGAAGCGGACTACCACCGGCTGCGCGCCCTGGAGACCGGAGGTCTGTATATCCCGGGAGCCGGTCCGCCCTAGCTGTGCTGTCCGGAGAGGTTGGTGACGCGGCTGGCTGGGGTGTGGCCGCTGATTCCGGTGTGGGGTCGGTGGTAGTTGTACCAGTCCAGCCAGTCGGGAAACGCTGCCTGACGCTCATGTTCTGAGGTGTAGGGCTGCTGGTAGGCCCATTCGTCCAGCAGGGTGCGGTGGAAGCGTTCGACCTTCCCATTGGTCTGCGGGCGCCAGGGGCGGGTCCAGCGGGGGCTGATACCCAGCTCACGGCAGGTCTGCCGCCAGGTGTTCTTGCTGTAGGACCAAGCGTTGTCGGTCAGCACGCGCTCGACGGTCACGCCGCGTGCGGCGAACCAGGCGGCAGCTCGTCGCAGGAAGGCCGCGCAGGTGGCGGCCTTCTCGTCGGGCAGGTCTTCGGTGTAGGCCAGGCGGGAGTGGTCATCCAGCGCGGTGTGCAGGAAGGCATAGCCGGCCCCGCTCTTGTTCTTGCGTCCGGCTGCGCGGCCCAGGGCTTTGTGGCCGCCGCCGTCGGGGATGCGGCCGAGCTTCTTGACGTCAATGTGGACCAGCTCGCCGGGCCGGGCGCGTTCGTAGCGGCGGACGGGTTCGCCAGTGGCTCGGTCGCAGGCGGTCAGTGGTGGCAGGCCGTGGCGTTGGAGGATGCGGTGGGCGGTGGAGGCGGCGATGGGGGCACGGGCGGCCAGCCGCAGTGGGCCGATGTGGTGTTCACGGCGCATCCGCAGCACTCGCTCTTCTACGGAGGCGGGTGTCTGGTGGGGTGAGTGGTGGGGGCGGCTGGAGCGGTCGGTCATGCCTGCTGCCCCATGGCGGCGGTAGCGCTGGGCCCAGCGGGCGGCGGTGGGGTGGCTGACCTGGAACCGTTCAGCGGCCCGCCTCAGCGGCCTGTGCCGCTCGAAAAGTCATCGCCGCAGGTGAGCGGGATGCGGTCAGTCCGCTGGGATCATGTCCTCCGTGATCGTGTCCTTGCTGTACAAGGTGACCCGGAAGCTGCTGACTGTTCCATCGGTGCTCCTGCGTCGCGGGATGGCGAAGGAGGCGGAACTGCTGGTGCTGCGGCACGAGAACGCGCTCCTGCGTCGCCAGTTGGCCGGACCGGCCGTTATGAGCCTGCCGACCGATTCTGGTTCGCCGCCATGTCCGGGCTGATACCCCGGCGCCACTGGCTCAAGATCTTCCCTGTCGCCCCTGGCACCCTGCTTGCCTGGCACCGCAGGTTCATCGCCGTGAAATGGGATTACACCGCGCGTCGGGGCACCGGTCGCCCACCCACCCCGGCAGCGATCAAGAAGCTCGTCGTGCGGCTGGCGAGGGAGAATCCGACGTGGGGGCACCGGCGGGTCCAAGGGGAGCTGGCCCGACTCGGGTATCGGATCGCCGCCTCGACGGTGTGGGAGATCCTCAACGAGGCCGGCGTCGACCCCGCGCCACGTCGCTCAGGCCCCACCTGGCGCGAGTTCCTGACCGCGCAAGCCGAGGGCATCATCGCGGCAGACTTCTTTCACATTGACACCGCACTCGGCAGGCGGTTGTACGCGCTGGTGTTCCTTGAGCACGACACCCGGCGGCTGCACATCACTGGGGTCACCGCCCACCCGACCCGGGACTGGGCGGTGCAGCAGGCGCGGAATCTCACCGCCGACCTGGGCATGCGCATTGAGACCCTGCGCTTCTTGTTACGCGACCGCGATGGCAAGTACGGGGAGGCATTCGACGCTGTCTTCCAAGCTGAGGAGATGGAGATCCTCAAAAGTGCGCCCCGCGCTCCCCGTATGAACGCGCACTGCGAACGCATCATCGGCGGCATCCGGCGCGAAGCCCTTGACCACGTCCTCATCATGAACGAGGCCCACGCCCGCCACGTCCTCGCGGCCTACGAGCGGCACTACAACGAACACCGACCCCACCAAACCCGCAACCAGCTACCACCCGACGCCCACGAACAACCCGCCGCGGCGCATGCCCTCAGCACCAGCAAAGTCCTGTGCACCCGGATCCTCGGCGGCGTCATCAACGAGTACAGATATGCGACATGACATGCAGCGATGACTTTTCGAGCGGCACAGGGCTCTCCGGCGCTGCGCCGGTCACGGCAGGACCTGGGCGGTACGGTGGCGGTGGAGGGGTGCCGAGGGTGGCCTGCGGGGCAGGTTCGATCGTGGTCACGGTCGGCCCTGTGGCCTAGCCGTCAGCTCGCCGATCTCCGTGCTGGGGATGGGGGCGTCGCAGTTGAAGCAGAAGTCCACCGGGTCGGCGCTGGCAGCGGTGACGACCTCCTGGGCCATGGTGCGTCGCCTGCAGCGGGGGCAGTCGCTGATCAGTTCCTGCGGCTCGAAGTGGCGGTACGACATGTACTGGTCTGCCGCGTACTCGGGATCGAAGCTGCCAAAGGGGTAGTTGCAGAAGTGGCAGCGGTCTCGGGTGATGAGGGCCAGTTCGCCGCACTCTTGGCATTCGAGCGTGCGGTGCGCCACGTCCTTCAAGGTGCCGAGCAGTCGCTTTCTGCGTTCGGTGCGGTAGGCGTGGATGTTCCGCAGCCCCGTCCTGAGCTTCCTGAGCATGTCCTGCCGGACCCATTTCACCGCGTCGTCGCTCAGCTGTGGCTGGAGTTCGTTGTCGAGGAAGCGGACGAGGAAGTCCAGGACCTGCCCGGCTCGGGCCTCTACGGCGCGGGCGTTGTGGGTGAGGCCGTAGTGCTGGAGGGCGTTGCGGTCCCGGCCCAGGCTCTTGAGCGCCTTCTGCTCGGTGGCGGTGAGGGTGACCCCGGCGATCTCGTTGAGCCGGGTAACGGTGTCGGTGATACCGCAGCTTTGGAAGTTGCCCGACTCGAAGGCCCTGCGGGTGGCTTTGCGCGGATCGTCGAAGACCAGGCTCCAGTGTTCTTGCTGAAGTCGGGCCTTGAGGAGTACTTCGGCGGCTGCGTGGAGGTGGAGCACCGCGTACTTGAGTTCACGCGGCCCGACCTTGTCGGCGGTGAGGTGGTTCACGACGCCGACGAGGTAGTCCATGCCGTTGGGGATCGGCGGGAAGTCCAGCTGCACCCCCGGCATGTCGGATGATTCACCCGATTCCCTGGCATTCTGATTCGGCGTCAGCATACGCACAGGATAACCGTGATTATCCTGTGCTTTCCTTACGGCCAGCCGGAGGGAGCGATCAAGCTCCGCCGCGGTCGCCGCATCAAGGGGGAGAAGGCCGAGTATGCGTACGGCGCCCCGCCGTCGGGTGGCAGGCCCACAAGAACGAGCTGATCTAGGAAGAGATGGAGCAAGGCGACCGCACCTGCCAGCTCCGAGACGAGGACGAACTGTCCTTCCATGAAATCGCCGCGGTACTCAAGGCCGAGGGCATCCGATCCAAGCGCGGGGAGCGCTGGCATCCAGAGACTGTCCGTCAGCTGCTCGTCAACCCGACCGATAAGCCGCCGACCCTATACCCGCGCCAGCGCACCTCGTAGGACAAGGCCCCGAGCCCTGGCTGGGCTTCCCCATGACGGAGCTTAGGCGGCCCTACCCGGTGCCTGCGCCATGACTGACGGCGGGCGGGGGGGCGACTCAGGCGGTGCTGTTTCGCCGCCCCAGCCGCCAAAAGCGTGCTGGCTCCGCCTTCGCCGCCTCATCTGCCTCGGCGGCCCCAACATCAACGGGCCGCGCTGCTTCGAGGAGAGCTACTGCCACGGCAGCGACCTCATCGACCGCACGGACCCTCGCCACCGCGGCGAGAAGAGAATCGGCCGCCTCGGCATGTCCCTGTTCCCTCAAACGAAGGGCCAAGGCGGCGATCTCGGCCGGCGTCCGGGTAGCAGCACCCGCCATCAGCGCATACATGGCGTCAGCGGGACCCGCTTCAGCGACTTGCGAAGCGAGGACGCGAGTATCAGACGACACCGCCGAGACATCACGGGCAGGGGGCTTCCCTTGCGCGTCTCGGAGCCAGTCAGCAGCGTTCACCCAATCGTCGCTCGGGTGGCCACAGGCTCGGGCAAGCGCCGCAACCACGTCACGGCTGGGCACCCTTGTGCCGTTGAGGGCGTCAGATACGGTGCTTCGCGCTACTCCAGCTTGCACTGCGGCCTCCCGCAGAGAGAGCCCGGACTCGCGGATCAACTCACGCAGGGCGCGTTGGAAGCCTGACAGGTCGGTAGCCGCTGCCAGCAGTTGTGAGGACTCTTGCGGAGAAGACAGCTCCAGGCGCAGTCTGGCCTCCTCCCTCTTCTCCTCACGTTCCGCCAATGCGGCCGAGTACTGTCGACGCCACGGACCAACGTCCGCTTCACGGTCGAGGGCGCGGATGAAAAGCGCCACGACGTCCCAGGAGGGCAGGACCCGCCCAGAAAGCATGCGGGAAATCGTGGCTTGCGACATCCCGGCCATGCGGCCGAGCGACTCGTAGGTGGGGTTTCCCCGCCTGGCCCGGAGGTCGCGAAGCTGAGCTGCGAGCTTCGCGACCTCCGAGCCCATGTGCTGGTTGCTCACAGCCGTGCAGTTAGTCCGCAGTGCCCGTCACCGGGACCGCAGCCTTCGCAGCGGTCAGGCGCCTGGCGGCCTCAACGGCCGTGAGGCTTGCCGCGACCACCTCGACGCTGGTCGCCACGGGCATGTCGACCGCGGTAAGGCCGCCAATCGCCGTGGTGATGACCAGGATCACGACAACGAACACCTTCTTCGAGGGCTTGGTGGTGCGGTCTGTAGTGTCCTTCTCGGGCACCACGCATGCGGCCTTGCCTGTCCGCCGAGTCCATCGAGTCATCTCTACCCCTATGTCTTGTCAATGCGGTTGTGGTCCAGATCCCTCGTCAGGCCGCCTTCAGCACCAAGGAGTTGCAGCCCCTTAGCCGACGGCCGTCCGTGAACCTTGATGGTGCATACGAACGGCGTTGGCGGCAAGTTCCCGCCGAAACGGAAGCAGGCCCCTCACTTTTGTGAGGGGCCTAGTTCTGAAGTTGTGGCTTGTGCCGCCCTCTGCTGCAACAGTTGGCGACCCACTTCCCCTTGACGATCTGGACCACAGAAGACATGGGGTTCCGGCATCACTGCCGGGCTCGTGCGACCCACTCTTGGGTTTTCACCCTGCGTCCGGCAACTTGATCGGACACTCAATTCTTTCCGGACACTCTTCGCTTGCCGGACCAGGCCGTTGGAGAGCCTTAGATCCGATCAGAGCCTTTGCCGGACACCTCTTGCACACACGGGCAGAGTCGCGCGAGGGGCGAAGATTGCGCGAGTCCGGCGGGTTGTCGACGTGCGCCGACGATGATCGCCGTGATAGTCGCTCGCCGCGCCTTAGGGGCCAGTCCCAAGTCCCAGGCGCCGCCTCCTGCGGCCACCGTCAACTCCAGGTCCAGTCGGCAAGGCGCCACAGAGGTCGATCTGGACAGACAGACGAGGTCCGTGGTCCAGGGTCGGGCGTTGGCAGTGACCGCGCCGTCCAGTGTGCCGTCGGCCGCGACTGGCCGGAGGATCGCCAGGCACCCGTGGTTGAACAGCACCGCCTCGCCTCGTCCGTGCGTTCGTCGCCGACGGCCACGCGCCCGCCGGTCTTGCGTCAGCGCACGTACGACGGCCAGACGGACCGGCCGGCGGTGCGAGGTGCTCGACCGCGCCGTCCGGGTGCTCCGTCCAGGCCAGCAGCGCGTCCTCCCGCTCCTCGTCCAGGTCTTCGTCGAGGACCCGGGCCCAGCCGCATTCCGGGCAGTGCACAACGAGCCGCCTGTCGGTCTACGGACACGGGCAGGACGGCGCTGTGCCGCAGCACCGGATGGATCACTCCTGCCTGCCTCGCCTCCTCACGCTCCTCGTTCACGGCCCGACGCGAGAGCCCCGCTCGCACCCCCTTGCGGGGTCAGAGCTACCGATCACACCAGGTCGGGCTGCCAGATGACCCGGTCGCGGTCGGGATAGACGTTCGCTGTGGGGGACAGTTTGTACGAGCCCGCGTTGGCGTCCTCGGCAACCACCCAGCCCACTCCCTGGTAGGCGGAAGGCGCTTCCTCCCGGGGTACAGTGCACTGCCGGGGGGCCGTGATGACGGTCTTTCCTGCCGCGATGTCGAGAGGATGGGTGCTCGGCGTCTTCGGGCACGGATGGAACTTGTTGGCCTGTGCGTACTCCAGGCGAATCCTGACGGTTGTTGTCCTGCTCGCATGGTTAGTGATCTTGAGGGCGAAGGAAACGCGCTCCGTTTCGACGCGTGCACAAACTCTCCATGCTGTCGCGCCCGGTCCCGCGAACGGGACGCTGCATCGGCTGTCCTCCCCCAGGGTCCCCTTCTCCAGGCCTGGAGACTCCGAGGGGACTGTTCCCGGGCCTTCCTGCGGGGAAGGAGCCTGGCTGGCCGGAGCCGACGTCTGGGGGGTACCCCCCTCGGAACCGCTCCTGGTCTCCTCGTCACCGTCGGCTCCCACCACCGCCGCGGTGACGATGGCCAGCGCGGCAGCCGCAGCCGTCACGCTTCCCCAAGCCTTGATCCACCCAGGCCGGTCAGGCTGCAGCCGTCGCCTCCAGCTGCGACGAGGGGTGCCGGGCGATCCGTCCCCTGTGACCAGCGGTGGCCGGGCCGAGGTTTCCTCGTCAGCCGCAGCAGCAGGCGCGGTGGTCGTCGTGCGGGCGAGCGGTGGCCCGGGGGCTTCGGGGGTGTTCTGGCGATGGCCGGCCGCCGACGGAGAAGGAGGGGGTGCTTCGCACGCAGAAGGGGCAGCTTCGGCATCGGCCGAAGAACTCGAATGGAGCGCTGCCACAGACGAATTGCGGAAGTGAGCTTGTGCGGCAACTCTCCAGCCAGTCGGATACCTGCGCTCCAGCTGGACCTGCACGAGATCGACCCTCTCGCCGAGCTGCATTACTCGCCGGGCTTGTGCTCCCTGTAGCCCCAGGGCTCGAACGATGTCCTGGGACAGGCCCTTGCCCGGCAGAGCCGCACCGCCGGTCGTGATGATCTTGCGGCCGCTCAGCCACTTGGAGACCCGGCTCGGGCTGACGCCCCCCAGTTTGCTCAGCTCGGTGAGTCTGCTGGCGAGCTGCTGCTGCTGCACGCCTAACGCACGGCAGACCTCCTTGACCTCGCTGGCCCACTTATCGAGTGCATCACCGAACTCGTCGATCAGTTCTTCGTTGGTACTTCCCACCCGGCAGGCCCTTCCCGCTTGCACGCCGACACCGAATTCCGCAGGTCAGTACGGTGAAAGTTGCACTGCAACATGTACCGCCCCTACATCTGTGCTCTCTCCTGAACCTTTGGGGCAGTGTCGGTTCTGGCGGCGCGTTCACGTCGCCGCCGAATCCCGCAACCACCCGAAGCGTGAGAGAGGAACAAACCATGTATCGAACAATTGCCCGAATGTATGGAGGTGTGTCGATGGCCGCTCTGGCCACCGTCGTACTGGGAGTCGCAACCGTGACCATCCCGCCCACCAAGGCCGAGGCCGCCCCGCCCGGCCGGGCCTGCCTCTTCCTGGACAAGGAGGGCGCGCGCTTCGCCGGCAGGACCTACGGGCACGTGGCCTGGGCGATCCGGGACCCCAGGAACAGCAGCCGCTGGATCTGGGGCTCGACCGACAACGCCCAGGGAGACAGCTACACCCCGGCGGGCAAAGGACAACGGCAGCTGGATGAGGAGCGGCAGCTGGAACAAGATCCGAGAGAACCTCAAGCCGGACCCCGGCCACCACAAGGACCTCTACGACGCCTACCGGTGCATCAACACCGCAGGCGGCGACGTCGCCGCCGCGCAGCGCACCTTCAGGGCCATGAGGGACAACGGCTATCAGATCGCGTACAACAACTGCCTCACCAAGGCCGTCGCAATCTTCCGCAAGTACAGCCCGGCCCTGAGCCGCGCCCATCTGCCCAATGGCGGCGGCACCCCGCCCAACTCCTACTTCGGGCCGGTCCTGACCAAGTACGCCCGAGGCTGGGAGAAGCCCCACACCTTTACCCCGATCCACCACAAGTAAGCAGCGATCAGCATGTGCCAGTGATGCAAGGGCAACGGCAGTGCACCACCTGCGACGGCTCCGGATCCCGGGGAGCTGTTCACCTGCTCCAGTTGCAAGGGCAGCGGCGACTGCAAGGCGTGTGACGGACGCGGCTGGCCGACTCGCAGCACCCCTGCCCGGCCTGGGGGCCCGCCGCACGGTGGGCCCCCAGGCCGCTAGCAAGACGCCGTGAATCCAATACGGTTCTGGTGCATATCGGACTTGATTAGGCATCATCGGATATTGAAGCAGAAGGGGCTGGAAAACATGGAGCCGTGGGAGATGCGAGACGCCGTCGAGGACGGAGTTCGCGCGGCGCACGGACTGCCGAGAAGCGACCGAGGTGAAGCGGGGTGCCTGAAGTTCTTCGCGATCGGCTGCGGTGGATTCGTCCTCCTCGGCTTCGTCGCGATCTGGGTGTATTTCTTCTTAAACTTCCCCTTCGGTGGAAAGGGCTGAGGCTGCCGGTGACGGTCGGCAACGTCCGAGGCGGGCGCGGCTGACGGCTCCTTCGGGGGCAGCCTCCCGGCGGACCTTCTCCGTGAGGAGGTTTCGGAGTTCCGCGCCAAACTGGCCTGTCTGTGCCGTGACCCCGGTTGGCTTGGCCGAGGCGGCTTCCGGTGGCGGGTCGAGGTCGTCCAGCCGGGCTGCCAGCGCACGCAGTTCCGTGAGCGCCCCGAATACCTCGGCGCACCTTGACCACGTCGGCCACGCAGTCGACCGCAGCCTGCGGGGATTCGTCCACGAACTGGCAGAACCGGCCCTCCAGCTCGAAGAACGTCAGCATCAGCACGAAGTCGAGCCGGGCCGGACTTGTTCGCGACCAGGGCCCAGGCACTGCCGACTGGCGTCCAGTACGCCACCACGTCCTCGGGCGACCACTCCCGGCGCATGAACGCTCCCGTCCCTCCGCCGATTACTCGTTCGGCCTAACGAACTAGCCGGACACGAAGCAACGGGAAGACGGAGGGAAGCGGCGGCTACTTTGCGCCGTGGGGCAGAGATAGCAGACCAGGGCCGTCTCGTGAGGCGCCGGCGATAGCGAGTCCGACTGCGCCGCCCCAGGCCACGTGGGAGATTCTGCTACCCCGCAGGTGCACGGTCAGGTAGTGGGGCGCCCCCGCCCGTTCAGGCGATGATCGTGTGGAAGAAGAGGAGTGCGGCCGCGAAGGCAGCACCGCAGGCCAGGCCACCGCTGGCGACGGCCCCACCGGCGAGCACGGTCAGGATCCCTGCACCGAGACCGGTGAGCACGCCGAGCAGCAGGATGATCGCGGTGCGCAGGCTGAGGAGTGGCTGCGGGTTCAGGTTATTCACCATCAACTCCGGTCATCGAAAAGGGAAGGCGGCGGCCGTCCCGGCGGGCGGTTGCGTCGTTGATGCTGTAGCGGCCGCACAGCCACCTCCCCCCGTGTGGCGTGAGTCACACTGCGAGTTCGGGTTGGAAGCGGGGGGGAGATCCACGATGCCTGCCTAAGACCTGGGTGTCAGGTTCGATGGCCCTGCTGGCCATGGTGATGTGAGGGAGCGGACGTGCCGGACAAAGCCAGGGAGGAGTTCGCTCCCGACGATGAGTTGTGTGCCGACGACCCGGCGCAGCGCAGTTCGATGAATCTACTGAGCCTGGAGACCGAACTCGCTCTCGGTGCGGGCGCACAGGAGAGCGCCAAGGCGAGGGCAGCACGCCTGGAAGCCGATCAACGGCTAGTAGATTTTCTGCGGCGCGACGGATTCCAGGGCCCCCGCTACGACAAAGCAGCCGCCGGCTGGTGGAGCTACGGCTGGCGCATCATGGTCAAGTGGACAGGCACCGGCGAGGCCTTCGTCCGCTCACAGCAGGCCGGCCGGCCCGTTCCGCCCAGCATGATCACCAGCACTTGGAGCAAAGACGACCGTTACCAAGTGGCCACCGACTCCGTCATCGCCGGCATGGAGCTGTTCCGCGAGCGCGGACTGGTCCAGGCACAGTGGAAACCGCAGGGTGGCGCCAGCCTCACCACCTACGTCGCCGGTGCCACCATCCGCTCTTTCCGACCCGCCTACATGAGCTGGTTCCGCGGCCAACAGATGGGGCAAGCTGAGCTGCAGGCACGCACCGACGACGGAATCGGCGACGAACCGCAGCGTGACATCCCCGACCAGCGGGCCATCGACCCCTACTACGCCGCAGCCACCAGCGATGAGCTCGCCCAGATCCTGCCTCACATCACCGACTCGCAAGTGCGCGAAGGACTCGGCTGGCGGGCCCTGGGCTATACCCAGGCTGAGGCCGCGGCGCGGATCGGCCTGACAGAAAAGGCCCTGGAGCGCCGCATCAGCCGGGCCCGCACCAAGATCCAGATTGCCTACGTGCATGCGTCCGAACTCGGAGAGGAGGGAGCACGGTGAGCGTCCGGAAGGACACTGACATGGGCAACGTCACTGCGACCGAGGGCGACGACTTCGACGCCCTGCTCAAGGCCTCCAGCCTCGGAGCCCCCCACGTTCTGGCCGAGACCGAGCCCATTCCCGCTGATGTCTACCGCCGTCTGTCTCAGGCGGCGGCTGGCCCCGCCCGCCCGGCCGCCGAGCCTCCGGCACAGGACGAGAACGAGTGTGCGGCCGGCCCTTCCCTGCATCCCTACGCCCTCGACGACTGGGTGCACGACGACGTGCTCTCCTTCCCGTTCCGTCTCAGGGACCTGGCGGAGGCAGACCGCCCCAGAGTTACTATGGTGTGCGGCGACGGCGTCGGCAAAACACATGCGCTGTACCTGCTGCGCAGGCGCTTCCTGAGGGAGACGCTGTCTGCCCGCTCGAACCACGGAAAGCTGCAGCTGTATCCACAACTGGGGCAGATTGGCCAGCTGCGGAATTGCTCGGCGCAACACATGGTCTGCTTTGCCGACGAGTTGATGGGCAAACTAGATGTCACCCTGAGGTGGCTCGAGCTCATTGCCAGTATTGACGAGGACACCTGCACCCTTACCTTCCACGCATCCGCAGCTGTTACCCGTCTGCGCATGATGCTTGATGCGTGTGACGCGGCATCGGAGCGCATGACTGCACCGAGTGAATCCAGCCTTCGGCCTGCACGCATGGTTGAGCTGCTCGTCTCCGGACAGACCTTTGTGCGAGGGGACACGGGCACGCTGTGGGTTTGTCGCCAGCAGTACCGATGCCACGAGCCGATGACACTGGCTCGGCCTGAGCACGAACGCACAGCCCTCACTCCGGGACAGGCACCGCTGGCATGGACGGGACCGAAGGGAACCGAGGGCCAGCCGCCGTCTACGGCACGTGTGTGGATCGGACTGACGGCCTGCCGCGACCAGGCCGCATCCAGGCCGCCCGAAGGGAGCCTTGCGCTCTTCAGGCGCACGTGCGCACTGCCCCGAACCTCTCTGCCGAACGGCATGGTGGCGACCTTCGGCAACGTGCATCCTGCGCCACCCCCCTCCGACCAGTCATGGGGCACGAGTCTGCTCCTCGTCAGTCACCTACCCGACCTGTGGTCGCCGGCATTGGCCGAGGTGGGGCGGACAGAATCCGATCTCTCCAGTAAGGAGACTCCTGAAGCGCACCCCGCCGTTGGCGGTCAGAACCATTCGCCAGGCAGCAGCAGGCCCCCAACCAAGCAGCCTGGAACGGGCGCGTGGATCAGCAAGGGACCGGACGGTTCGGTTCTGCACGCTCGTTTGAAGGTGACGGTGCACCAAGAGGAAGGAGACCAAGGCGAAGAACTCCCGGTCGGGCTCACCTACCGAGTCGCCGATCCCTACGCAGTCGAAGCAGCCTTCCGCCCTGACGGGCCAGGCGAGCCGGTGGTGTGGACCTTCGCCCGCGATCTGCTGATCGAAGGACTCAACCACAGTGCGGGAGAAGGCGATGTCATCGTCTGGAGTTCTGCCGGACGCATCTGGGACATCGGACACCGCACTTTCATCCGACTGAGCTCGCCAGAGGGAACCGCCTTGTTGTCCGTCTCCCGCAGCCAATTGAAGGACTACCTCGACCAAACACGCTGCCTTTGCGCCACGGGCACGGAGCCACTCCATCTCCGAGGAACATTGGACGCTCTGGAAAACGAACTGGGTGAACTCATCTGTCCGGGATCGGTTGACTAACCGGCATCTGCTGGCACTGCGGATAGCCCTGCTTGAGGGCCGCATCGAGGCGTCGACTCACCAGGCCGCCGAGTACGTCTTTCCAGTACGGCTGGTCGACTCCGGCAGTGAAGCTGCCGCCCACGGGAAACGGGTATCGACCAGCCCAGCCAGGAAGCCAGTCACTTGACGGCCAAGATCTCCCGGGCACGCGGAGACCGTCGCACCTGATACTCCTGCAGCGACGAGAGCCACCCTCCTGCCCGCCCGTGGGACGCTATCGCACGCCCATGGTTTGAAGCTTCGTGCCGTGCATGCTCCCGGAGCCCGTCGTGCGCAAGAAAGTCAACCCGAACAAGGCGATCACGCACTCACCGGACACGCTGCGTGTGACTGGCTCCCCGGCGACCGAGGTCCATCGACCAGTCGTTCGTTAATCCACGCGGGGACACCACGTCAGTGTGGTGCCGTTGTCCAGCAGCCGGGCCGCTGCCCATAGGACATGACCCGGGAGCCATCGGCCCCGACCTCAAGGCGTCCGACCTGCTGGATATCAACGACGACACCGTCACCGGGGTTCAGCTGTCAGAGCCCGCAGCCTGCTGCTCTGCCGAATCGCTCTGTGTGGCGGCTCCTGCGGTCTCCGGGGCGGTGTAGAAGACGGACGCGCCCTGCTTGGTGCGCTGTGCCTGGTTCTTGGCCACGAGGTTTTCGAGTGTGGTGCGCACGACGGTGGTCTTGAGGTTGCGCTCGGGGTGCTGCTTGTCGAGCGCGGCGGTGATTTCGGCTGCGGAGCGAGGCTCGCCCTGGCCTGTGAGGTGTTCGCGGACCAGATCTACGAGGGTGGGCTGGGCCGATGGTACGGCGGATGCCTTGGGCGTGTTCTTCTTGCGGGACTGCTTGGGGGCCGGGGTGGCGGGCTTCTTGGCCTGCGGCTGCTTGTCGGTCTTCGATGCGGCAGTCTTCTTCTTGCGGGGTGCGTGGGCTGCTGTGGTGGACTTGGATACAGCGGGTGCTGCCGACGCCCCGAGGGCCTGCTGGACGTTCACCAGGACGGTGTGGTCCTGCTCCAGAGCGACCAACTGTGCCTTCAGCGCTTCGAGTTCACCGCTGATGCGTTCCTGTTCCTTGCCGTTGAGCTCGAGGTCATCCGCCACCTTCGTGCTGTACTCCGAGGTCAACTGGGTGGGCGGCGTAGTGGTTTTCGACATGTGTTTACATCCCTTTCCGGGTGCCACGGCCGACGGGGCGAAGCTCGCGGCGTGTGCGAATCTCATGCGTGTGCTGTCAGGGCATGCTGCCACGTGTGCAGGAGCAGGTACTCCCGCACGGTAATGTCGTAGGGATAGCACGGAAAGGGCATGTGGTTTGCTCCGCCGTGCGACGCCAGACGCAGCGCATCTGAAGTCTGGTGATGGTCAGCGCGCACCTGTGACGGCATACCGGTGGAGCGCCAGGCAGGCTGACGGAGGTAGCTCACCGGTGTCTCGCAGGCGGTTCCGGCGTAGGGTAGGTGTCACTCACTGCTGCACGGCTGGCCTGCTCCGAAGGTTGCCTTCTTCTGAGGCACTGGACACCAGGGCCCCATCTACAGGCAGGCACTCGCACGACTCGGGCGGCGGCACAGCCGCGTTGCACGCCTGAAGCGTGCGTAGAGGACCTTCTGTCCTCCCCGGGGCGAACGCCTCCACCACGGCGCCCAGTTCCGCCGCCTCCTTCGTGGGCCTGTGCCAGCATGGTGCGAGTCATCACCAGAGAAGAGAGATGTGACCAGGGCCGTGGACGCTGGAACATGCGCTCCTGCGTGTCTCAGGGACAGGACCGCGTGACCGCGGTGCCTGTTCCCGCTCACGGGGACGAGATGCCCTGGAACCGAGCGCCGCGCGGTGCGGCTTGTGCTGATGCGGGGACGGTGCATCTGGTGAGTGCGTCGGACGTGCTGGCGTTGCGGCCGGTGGTGCAGCCGATGCTGGAGCGCCAGTTCCGTAGCAGTACCTGGGCGCCCGGAGTGCGGGGTGTGGACCGGGAGGAGCTGGTGGCTGCCGGGCGGGTGCTGGTGGGGGAGCGGGCGCGGAATCCTGCGGAGCTGCGGGCGGCGCTGGGCGAACGGTGGCCGGAGGCGGATCCCGGCTCACTGGTGAACGCGCTGCGTAATTGGGTGCCCCTCGTGCAGCTGCCGCCGCGCGGGGTATGGGGCAAGGGCGGGCAGCCGGTGTACGCGACCGTGGAGGAGTGGCTGGGGCGGGCGGTCGAAAGCCCCGACCCGGAGACTGTCGTCAGGCGGTATCTCGGCGCCTTCGGCCCGGCGGGCGTCGCCGACCTGCAGAAGTGGTCCGGGCTGACGGGGCTGCGCCAGGTCGTGGCCGGACTGGACCTGCGGGACGAGTGCTGTACGACCTGCCGGACGCGGGCCTGCCCGACCCGGATACCCCGGTCTCCGCGCGTTTCGTCGCGGACTTCGACAACCTGGTGCTGTCGCATGCCGACCGGTCCCGCATTCTCGGGGAGGTGGCTCCGGGCCGCGTGATGACGGCCAACGACATCGTTCGCGGCACGGTCCTGGTCGATGGATTTGTGGGCGGTACGTGGAGAAGCGCGCAGGTTCGCGAATTCCTGGACGCGTAAGGGCGGGAACTCGGGCGTGGATCTGGTGCTGGCCAGTCATTCTCATACGAGTTCGGACGCCACCACCGATGAATCCGAATGACGTCGCGCGTGGTGCTGGCCTAGCGTTCGCCCATGACCTCCCCGGACGACGGCATAGACGACAAGCCCGGCGTAACCATCCGCTCCCTGGACGACGTGGCCGTCGGGGTGCGGCTCAGCGGACAGGAGCCATACGACGAGGGCTGCGTGCAATATGTGGGCGAGGACTGAGCTCCCGGCCTGACTGCGCGCGTCGACGAGGTTGTGGCCTGGATCTGGGACGCTGATCTTGCGGCCTTCGTAGCCGGGCTGGCTGGCGGCCATGCCGGGTTGACCTCGACGTTGCGCCCCTGGCCGAACGCCACGGGAGGATGGACAGCCTCGAAGCCGAGCCGACGGCCTATCGCTGGATCTTCTATCGCGAAGGCGACGACAGCTGGGTTCGCGTGCTAGAGCTGCGACACGGCAGCGATCACGACAACAAGGGCACCGAGATCTGGTCGGCCCAGCTCCCTCTCGGCGCACTCGTCCGAGCTGTGATCCGCTGCTTCGACGAGGTGGCTCGGTCCTATGGTGAGAGCAGCTACCGCAGCAAATGGGGCGAACACTTCCCTCGAACCGATCTCGAAGCCCTCAGACGCCTCTGGTCCGCTCGCCGCCAGCACGACGACGCATAGCCCGCAAAAGCTCGCTCATGTTGACTGAGCTTGATCTTTAACCTCGCCGATCACCCGACTGCTCATCTTGATTTGTTGAGACAGCTGGACGGCCGTTGGGGCTGTGCTTCAAGGACCGCGAAGCTGAACCGATCCCCTACCGCCCACCCCCACCCTAAAAGCCGCGCTCAAGCCCCTTCGAGGAGCACCCGTACGCGGGTCAGCTGGTCCGCCAGATCCGGGTACCTGGCGCGGAGCGCCTGTAGGTCGGTCTGGGTGTCCAGGCCGTGGGACCACAGAACTCCGCGCCCCAACTCCAGCAGCTCGATGGCACGTTCCGGGGCACCGGAGGCAGTGAGCGCGGCCGCAGCGTCCGTGGCCAGGTGTTCCCCGGCCTCGGTGAGTACCCGTTCCTGGCTGACCCGGTCCAGGCCGCGCCACGCAGCGATCGGCAGGATTTCCACAGCCACGGCACATGCGTCGACGGCGTCGGCGGAGCCGGGCCGCTCACGCATGGTCAGGGCGGCCCAACCCTGGGCCGCCCGCAGCCGGTACCACGCTGCGGCGTCCGGCAGCAAAGCCGCCTCACGCCAGGCCGCCTCGGCCCGGCCGAGCATCGCCTCCCGGCTTGCGGAGGGGGCCTGACCGAGCGCGGCTACCTGCTGTTCCAACGCACCCGCCAGCAACGTGAGCACCCTCGCGCGGTGCGGGCCATCGATGACCTCGCCGGCCTCCACGCTCGCCATCACATCCTGGAGCCGGCCGACCGCCACAGCAAGGTCCTCCTCCGAACCGTTCAGCGCGGCCCGGCCGAGATGCAGCTGCACGACAGTCTCCCAGACGGTGCCTTCCGGGTCCCGCTTGTCCAATAGCCGGGCGGCTTCGTCGTAGTCCGCGAGCGTTGAGTTGACCCGGCCGCGGACGGTCAGGGCGCGTACGTAGTTGCGGGCCAGCATCGTGCTCTCCCGGTCGCCGGGCGGCAGCAGGGCGTCAGCCTCCCGCACGCACCCCACGGCGGCGTCGAGGTCCTCGCTTCGCCTCAGAGTCTCGAAGCGTTCCACGTAGTAATGCCCGAGGTTCGAGAGGAATTTGCCTCGGTCACGTTTTGCCTCGCCCGGGCGTTCCCGCTCGAACCGGGTGGAGCGGGAGCGGTCAATCGCTTCACCGACATAGGTGATGGCCTCTTCCAGATCACTGATCTGGCGGAAGAACAGGAAACGCATGTAGAGGGCGTCGGCCAGGCTCGATGCACCGAAGACGATGCCTGTTTCGAGTGTCCAGTCCAGCGCCTCCAGCCTGCGGTTACGGGACAGGCCGGGCTTCTTGAGGAGCAAGGACACCAACTCACGTGGACTGGGTTTGGGCTCGAGAGGTGCACTCAGCACGGTCTTCCGCAATGCGCGGTGCAGCGAGATGCTTTCGTCGAGTTCGGCGACATCACCGCTGGCCCAGAAGCGTTGCATCAGGGCCCCGGCCAGAGCCGACAGGTCCGCAACCCGGGAGATCCCCGTGCCGAAGTTCGCGGCGCTGCGAAAGAGCTCGATGCACCAGTCGAGGGCTTCCGTATTGGTGTTCAGCAGGTGGAGCCTCAGGAGTAGCGTTCCCAGGTACCGCTCCCCGGTATACCGGTCCAACGGTGATAGCTCCACATGCTGCAGGAGTCGGTGGAGCACCTTGATATGCTCGACGAACTGGTCGGGGTCCCAGGTCTCTGCAGCCTCAGCGCCCCGCTCGACCTCCTTGAGCATGTACCTGCGGAGCAGAATCCATCTCAGGGGCACTGATCCACCGCCGCCATCTGCGCGATGTCCGCTGTCCGGACGCCGACTTCGCCTGAACGCGTCTTCACCACCAAGGTGCCGGAGCTTACCCGCACCAGCTGCCCGCAGACCTTCCCGGTGGATGGTGTGGTTACCTCGACACCGGGCGGTTTCTCGACGGGCCCGTACCAAGTCGTGCCTACCGCCGTCACCAGTAGCGCCGCGCATACCAGGGTCAGCACGACACCACGGCGAAGCGCCAGCAGTGCTGAGCGCGCCTCGGTGTGTTCGATGCCGCTTCGCACCAGACCCTCGCGCAGTGGGGTCAGGTCCAGCTTGCCGTGGGCAGCACGGACCAGGGAGAGCGCCGCCCACGTCCCGCAGACCAGCGCGGCCAGCAACAGGATCCCCACCACAGCAGCCCAGGGCTTCGCCAACTGGCCCACATCGGTACGACGTAGAGGATCGCGTCATTCGCCCCGAAGTTGGCGTCCTTCACCGCCCTTTGAGCCTCGAACTCGTAGGTCCGCATGCTGGGTGTTCCGGTGTTCATGCCCGACTGCCAGCAGGGGACGAGATTGTCCTGTCCGCCGTCCCGTATCTGGCCCTTTCCACCAAGGATGTTGGCGATCAGGTGACACCGGGCGAGCCCGGTCCCGGGGAGTTGAGGCGGGCGAACTCCTGGGCGTCCTGCCAGCCGGTGATGTCCCCCGAGGCTTCGGTGCCCTTGAGGAGGTTCCTCCCGAGGCAGGCCTGAGCCATGGCCGCCCGGGTACCCGCCGGGCCAGGCGGGTTGGTGGTCTTGTTCCGGTGCGCGACCGGTTCGGTGGTGTTTCTGATCCACCCGTCGCCGGAAGGGAGCGACCCGGCCGGCGCGCTCCCAAGGCAGGCGGCCAGCAGCTCGGGGGTCGAGCTGGTGATCTCCACCTTGAACTGCTCGGCCTCCACCACTCGCTGGTTCGCGAAGCCTTCGGAGAGCTGCGTCTCGGCGGACTGGTTGTCGGCAAGCGGGGCGTGAACGCGTGCGCAGGGCCTGCTGGAATCCGTGCCGCCCCCAGCTCCCCGCCAAGCTCGCGGATGTTCACGAAGATGACGTCACCGGGCCAAGGTCGCCCTATCGCTCCCGATCAGGCCGGAGGGAGCGGCGAGCGCGGAGCAACACCGATCTGGTGGGCTGGGGTGGGGAGGCCTATCCGGGCAAAACCGTGGGTCAGGTCACGAGATGGTGTGTGAGGTGGAGGAGTTCCGGTAGTCGCAGTGTCCGGTTGCCGAAGCCTGGGAGGGGGACATGGAGTGGCTCGGTCCACCGGGTGGGAATGGTGTCCAGCCCGTAGCAGGCGCCGGCGAGGCCGCCGGTGACTGCGGCGACGGTGTCGGTGTCGCCGCCGAGGTCGATCGCTGCCCGTACCGCCTCTTCGTAGCTGCTGGTGGCGCGTAGTGCCCACACGGCGGAGCCCAGACACGGCCACACGGCGCCGTTGAACTCCGTGGCCTGGTCGGGGTGCCAGCCGGGAGCGAGGACGGCTGCGTACCGGTCCCGGTGATCGGGGTGCACCAGATCCAGGATGTCCGGGAGCGCGGCAAGAGGATCGTCGCCGTGGAGCGCGAGGCGCAGGAGTTCGTGGAAGACAGCGGTGCCCTCCCAGGCGGCGCGATCGCCATGAGTGAGGGCAGCGATGCGCCGCGCCGCATCCATGGTGGTCTGCTGACCGTCAGGGGCGAAATAGACCGCTGCTGTGGAGGCCCGCATCAGCGATCCGTTGCCGGCCGCCCGAAGGTTGACCTGGAAGTGGATGGCGGCGGCCAAGTCCCAGGGCATGCCGTTGGTGAGCACGTCCTCGGTCTGCAGACCGATGTCCTTCGGCTCGGAGGTGGCCCACCGCTGAAAGCGGGTGAAGATGTCTGGCAGATCCAGCCCGGCCTGCTCGATCAAAGACTCAGCGACCAGGACCGCCATCTGCGTGTCGTCCGTCGCCTCACCCGGATCCCAGCCGCCTCCACCGCACATCTCGCCGCCGACGCCGCATGCCGGGAAGCGGGCAGAGAACGCTCCTGCGGGGCCGAACTCGAACGGGGCTCCCAGCGCGTCACCCACCGCCGCGCCAACGACCGCGCCGGCTGCCCGTTCGCTCCAGTCCACTCGACCAGGCTACTCAGCCCGAGAAGGAGGTGGTAAGCCAGCTGACTGAGATCGGGCTCGCGAGACTCGTTGACTTCTGTGCGCAGTGACCCGGGTGCACGGGAGGTTCCCTAGCGGCGCTCACGCGCTGCCTGCGGGTGCTGCCGTCCGGTCCGGGACGCTGTTGGCGATGGCGGGCGCTCCAACTCCTCTGCTTCTGGGTGAATGTGGGCTCAAGTCTTGGTAGAGGACTCATCGAGAAAGAGCGGTGTAGAGCCGGAAGATCCTCTGAGAGTTGGCCTCCTTGGCAAAAAGCAGTTCAAGTCATGCCTCCCTTCATCTCGTCAGAGACTGGTTCTGTCCCTTTAAGTGCACTTTGATGGCATAGACCGTCTTGTTTTGTTGCTCTACGTTCTCGTCTCGTCTTATTCACGTGATCTTTATGTCTTTGGCTGGGGGCCGGGGGATGTTTCGTCGTGCGCGCAGGCGCGGCCGGGGTGGGGTGGTCACGGGTGGGTTAGCCGTGGCCCTGTGCTTGGGGCTGATGCCTGCTGCAGTTCCACAGGCGTTGGCCGCAGCGCAAGGCGCGACGTCTCACCAGGCGATGTCCGCCGCGGGCCTGCACAAGAGCAAGGCAGCCGTCTCTGAGGCTGAGGCCTTAGCCAAGGCGAAGCGTTCAGACAGCAAAGTGGAAGTCGTTTCCCTGCGAGGCGAGACACGCGATGTGTTCGCCACGCCGGACGGCTACCTCGAGGCCAACGAGTACCTGCGACCGGTGCGGACGCGGGCGGGCAGCGAGTGGAAGCCGATCGACACGGACCTGGCGCGTACCAGCGACGGCACGGTCGCGCCGAAAGCGGCGGCCCTCGATGTGGCGTTTTCCGGCGGTGGCGATGGCCCGATGGTGCGGATGCGCCGCGCCGGCCGGGAGCTGGCCCTGTCCTGGCCCACCGCGCTGCCCGCACCGGTCCTGGAAGGCAACACAGCCACCTACCGCGACGTGCTGCCCGAGGTAGATCTCAGACTCTCGTCAGACACCGACGGATTCTCACAGCTCCTCGTGGTGAAGTCAGCCAAAGCTGCGGCAAGCCCGGAGCTGGAGCAACTGCGCCTCAAGCTGCGGACACAGAACATCCAGGTACAGCAGACCACCGACGGCGGACTGGAAGCCGTCGATAACGGAGCGAAGTCCGCGGTCTTCGAGGCATCCACACCCCTGATGTGGGACTCCAGCGATGCAACGTCCCAGACCACAGCGAGGAAACCGGCCGCGCCCCGCAAGGGATCGCTGAAGAACCCGGACACCTCGCAGCAGGCGCTCCAAGGGACTGCGGAGGACGAGCCGGGCGCGGGGGAGTCGGGGAAGCTCGCCCCTATCGGTGTGCATGTGCCCACCGACGGTCAGGAGCTGGTGCTGACCCCGGACCGTGATGTCCTGCGCGGCGGGGACACCGTGTACCCGGTCTTCATCGACCCCCAGTGGCACTCGCCCCGCTCGTCGGCATGGACGATGGCGTCGAAGTACTGGGCGAGCTCACCGCAGTGGAAGTTCAACGGCAAATCCACCGAGGGCCTGGGGTACTGCGAGTGGAACTACTGCAACCCGTATGACACCAAACGGCTCTTCTACCGCATCCCGACCTCCGCCTTCGCCGGCAAGGCGGTCCTGTCAGCCGAGTTCGTCGTGCGCAACACCTGGTCGGCGTCCTGCTCGAAGCGGGAGGTGGAGCTGTGGCGGACCAAGGACATCAGCTCATCGACGACCTGGAATTCACAGAACGCCTCCGGCTTCTGGGTCGACCATCTGAAGACGTACTCCTTCGCCTACGGCTATGAGGGCTGCGCCGCCGGAGATGCCGAGTTCGATGTGAGGAGCGCGGTACAGGAGGCGGCGTCGAAGAAGTGGTCGACGATGACCTTCGGGTTGCGGGCCGGGAGCGAGTCCGATCGGTATGCCTGGAAGCGCTTCTCGGACAAGGCCTTCCTGCGGGTGAAGTACAACCGTCCGCCCCCGCAGATCAAGATGAACCAGCTCCTCATGGAGTACGGAGGCCAGTGCAAGAGACCCGGCGATGCCCCGCGGGTCCGCACTCGGGGCCAGATCTACGCGAACAACGTCACCGACCCCGACCGTGACGCCATATCTGTGCAGTTCCAGGCAGCATGGGACTCCGGCGACGGCAAGGGCACCATCGCCCGCTGGAAACCGGGCCGCACCACAGCCAAGAAGTCCGGTTCGGACTTCCGGATCTCCTTGCCCTCCTCCCTTCCGTCGAACAAGACCATTTCCTGGTACGTCCGCTCCTACGACGGCGCCCAGTACTCCCCGTGGTCATCCGCAGGATCGGCCACCAGCTGCTACTTCCTCTACGACACAAGCATCCCCAAAGCCCCCGGGGTGTCCTCGGGGGAGTATCCGGCCTCCGACCCGGAGAACCCGGACGACCCCTGGTTCGACGGCGTAGGACAGTACGGCGACTTCACCCTCGACTCCACCTCCACCGACGTCAACCGCTACCGCTACGGCGTCAACGGCAGCCCGTCAGCCAAGCACGAGATCACCACCTCCAACGGCGCCGCCAAGGTGGCGAAAATCCTCCCCTCGAAACCCGGGCTGAACTTCGTCACTGCCCAAGCCTTCGACAAGGCCGGAAACGCATCTGAGATCCGGACCTACCAATTCCGCGTCAAGGCCGGACAACCCGAGCGCGCCATGTGGCAGATGGACGAAGACACGGACGCCACCGAGGAAAAGGGCACAGCACCTCCCCGCCTCGCACAGCTCCACGGTGGCGCCCAGACCGGCGCCACCGGTGTGACGGGCTCGGCGCTGCAACTGGACGGGACCACCGGCTACGCCGACACCGACATCCCGGTGGTCGACACCGATCGAGGCTTCACCGTCTCAGCCTGGGTGCAGCTCTCCCAGGTCCCCGACCACGCGGCCGTCATCGCCACCCAGCCCGGGAACCACCGGCCCGGCTTCGAGCTGTACTACTCCTCCACCTACGACCGCTGGGTCTTCAACCAGTACACCTCCGACAGCGCGGACGCAGGCATCGCCCGCGCCATGGCAAACAAGCCCGGCGGAGTAAAAGCAGGGGAGTGGACCCACCTGGTCGGCTCCTTCGACTCCGTCGAAGAACGCCTGCACCTGTTCGTCAACGGCAAACAGGTAGGGGAGACCACCTACACCTCCGCGTGGAACGCCCGCCGCGGACTGCAGATCGGCGCCGGCTCCTACGACGGTCAGTCCGACGCCTTCTTCCCCGGCACCATCGACGATCTGCAGATCTTCGACAAAAGAATCAGCGATGACGAGGTCACCCGGCTCTACGCCAAGGAACGCATCGGCGATCCCGGCCGCCCCGCCATCGCCATCTTCAGCCTCGATGAAGAACTCGGGTCCACCACCGTGACCGGCCACGGCGATGTTCTGCCCGCCCGCCTGCAGGGCGGCACCAAACCAGGAGCCCCAGGCATCGCCGGCAAGGCCCTCACCCTCGACGGCGTGGACGACTACGCTCGCGTCGGCGCCCCTCACCTCAACACCTCCCGCAGCTTCGCCGTCTCCATGTGGGCCAAGCTGCCACAGGCCAAACCCAGCCGTTCGGTCACCGCCATCGCCCAGGGCGGCGCCCACAAAGCTGGCTTCGAGCTCTACTACTCGGCCACCTACGACCGGTGGGTGCTCAACCAGCACACCTCCGACGCACCCGATGCCGGCGCCGTACGCGCCATGCAGCCCGAAGGCACGCACGCCTACGGCAACACCTGGGCCCACCTCGTCGGCGTACACGACACCGTCGCCGACACCCTCACCCTGTACGTCAACGGCCAACAAGCCGACTCGGTCAAACTCGGCGGCTCCTGGTACGCCGACGGACCGATGTTCATCGGTGCAGGCTCCTACGAGCAGAAACCGGGAAACTTCTTCCCCGGCCAGATTGACGATGTCCGCCTCTACGACCGCCCCGTCTCTTCAGGCGAAGTGCTGCAGCTCTTCCGGCAACGCCCCCAGCTCCAAGGACGCTGGAACTTCGAAACAGCCTCCGGCACACCAGCCACCTCTCCCGATGCCACGCCCGAGCGCCACGCCATGGCTCTCCACGGCAACGCAAGCATCGGCACCGGCATGGTCGACGATGGCGCCCTGCAACTCGACGGCGCAGGCGACTACGCCGACACCGGCACCGTGCCGGTAGACACCAGCGGCAGCTTCACCGTGACCGGCTGGGCCCAGGCCGCCGCCACTCCCAGTACAAGCGCCGCACTGATCAGCGCAGAAGGCAGCCAGCAAAGCGCGTTCGCCGTGCGCTTCGAACCAGACAAGAAAGACCCAGAAGGCCTAGGACGATGGCAGGTCACCCTGCCCGACCGTGACGCCACCGGCGCCTCCCTGGTGAGCGTGGACAACGAACAGTTCTACGACGTGCGGGACTGGAACCACCTCGCGCTCGTTTACGACGGATTCAGCAAACAAGCACGGTTGTACGTGAACGGGGAACTGGAGGAGATCGCCTGCCCCGACGCCGACGGTGACGGCGAAGCCGACGACACCACCTGCGCCGACCGCATCCCGTGGGCGGAGGACACGCTCACCTTCAAAGCCACCAAGTCGCTGCAGATCGGCCGGGCGAAAACGGCCGGTACCTGGGGCGAGTACTGGCCGGGCGCCGTGGACGACGCATGGGCCTTCCAAGGCGCACTCACCGACGAACAAGTGGCCTTCCTCGCCGGGCACTGGACCGACGTACCCACCGAGGTCCCACAGACCGAGTAGCCACGCCGCCACGGGCGGCAGCACACCCTGCTGCCGCCCGCCACACAGCTCGGTTCACACAACGTCCGCGCCATACGGGCCCGTACCCCGTGGCGCTCGCAGTGAGGGATTGAACCAGGTATGAAGGGCAGACCCAGACTCCGCATGGGTTCAGCACTACGCCGTCAGGTTGCCATCGCCGTATCCGCTGTCATGGTCGGCGCGCTGCTTCAGGGCGCAGGCGCCCCGCCAAGCGCGGCAAGCAGCCGGAGCAAGCCTTCGGTGCCGCCCGGCCTGGAGAATCCGGTAGCCGGCAAAGCAGCCGGGAAGGCCAAGCCACGCCCCCTCTTCAAAGGCCCCAGGACACCAGCGCGCGCACCGAAAGCCAGCTGGGCAGACGGCGGGTCGGCTCTCCTCCACCTCCCAACCTCGACCACGAAACGCTCTGCCACGCCTACCCGGGCGGGAGACCTTCCCGTCGCACTGACTCTCCAGCCGCCTACCGGGGCAGCCAAGCGAGCCGCGGACGACCCGGGAAGCGCGGAGCGCAGCGTCCGCATTCGTGTCCTCGAGCACAAAAAGGCCCAGCAAGCCGGTGTGAACGGCCTGCTGTTCACCCTGACACCCGAAGCCGAGCGACGAGACCAGAGCGACCGGGCCGCCGTGAAGGTCGACTACTCCGCCTTCTCCGAAATGTTCGGCGGCGGCTATGCATCCCGACTGCAGCTGCTGGAACTCCCCGCGTGCGCTCTGACCACCCCCCACAAGCCCGCGTGCCGCTCCGGCACCCCCATGCACACAGTCAATGACGAGGAAAAGCGGACCCTGACCACAGACGGCGTCCCCCTCCACGGCGGCGCCACGACGCTGCTGGCAGCAGCAGCTGCGGACAAGGGGGAGAAGGGCGACTACAAAGCCACCTCACTGTCACCGTCCGCGACCTGGACCACCAACCTCAACACAGGTGATTTCGCCTGGTCCTACGACATGCCGACACCGGAGGTCCCCGGAGGACTGAAACCGAGCGTAGGGCTTTCCTACACCTCAGGCGCCATCGACGGCCGGACCGGCGGCACCAACAACCAGTCCTCATGGGCCGGCGACGGCTTCGAAATGTGGCCCGGTTACATAGAACGCCGCTACAAGCCTTGCTCCGACGACGGCATCGAGCACGCCGACGGCAACAAACCAGGCGACCTGTGCTGGGGATACGACAACGCCACCATCTCCTTCAACGGCATGGCCGGCGAACTCGTACCCGCCGGACACGACGAGTGGAAGCTGAAGCAGGACGACGGCACCAAGATCAAACGCGTCAGCGACAAAGACCGCAACAACGGGGACGACAACGGCGAGTACTGGGTACTGACCACCCCCGACGGCACCAGCTACTACTTCGGCTACAACAAACTCAGCGGCTGGGCGTCAGGCAAGGACACCACCAACTCCGCCTGGAACGTCCCTGTCTTCGGCGACGACGCCGACGAACCCTGCCACGCCTCATCCTTCGCCGCATCATGGTGCCAGCAAGCGTGGCGATGGAACCTCGACTACATCGTCGACGTCCACGGCAACGCGGTCGCCTACTACTACGACAAGGAAACCAACTCCTACGGCCGCGACCTCAAAGAAGCAGACGACACACCCTACGTACGCGGCGGTTACCTCGACCGCATTGAATACGGCCTGAAGTCCACCAACGTCTACACCAGTAAAGCCCTGGCGAAGGTCACCTTCTTCAGCTCCGAACGCTGCATTCCCGACCCCAAACAACAGATCACCTGCGACCCCGGCACCATCGACAGCAAAGCACCCTACTGGTACGACACACCCTGGGACCTCAACTGCAAATCCGGCACCAAATGTGACCAAGGGCGGCTATCGCCTAGTTTCTGGACCCGTAAGCGACTGACCGAAGTCACCACCACCGTCCTCAAAGACGACACATACGCAAAGATCGACTCCTGGAAACTCGGCCACCACTGGGGCACAGCAGACGTCGACTACCAGCTACTTCTGGACGAGATCCAGCACACTGGCCACAGCGCTGCCACCCCTATCACTCTGCCGAAGACGACCCTCACCTACACCCAGCAGGCCAACCGCCTCGATAAAACAGGCGACGGCAAGGCCCCGTTCATCAAGGCCCGCCTCTCCACCGTCGCGGATGAATCCGGCGGCCAGACCGATGTGAACTATTCCGAGCCGGCCTGTGTCCAGGGCTCCCTGCCCACGCCGCAGACGAACACCACACGCTGCTTCCCCCAGTACATCGGCGGCAGCTCCAGCGACGGCCCCGATGAAGAATGGTTCAACAAATACGTGGTCGACTCGGTCACCGCGACCGACCGCACGGGCGGAGCACCGGACCAGGTCACCCGCTACACCTATCTCGACGGCGCCGCCTGGCACTACGACGATGACGACGGCCTGACCAAGGAGAAGTACAAGACCTGGTCCCAGTGGCGCGGCTACGGACGCGTGCGCGTAGAGACCGGCGGCCAGGGAACCGACAGCATGAAGTCGCAGGAAGAGACCTACTTCCTGCGCGGCATGGACGGCGACAAGAAATCCCCTTCCGGCGGCACGCGAGACGTCACGGTCACCTTGGACGAGGACGAAGGCGACCCCATCACCGACCACGAGTCGGCTGCCGGTTTCACGTACAAGTCGGTGACCTTCTCAGGGCCGGGCGGCAAAGCGCTCGAGAAGACGGTCAACCGCCCCTGGCACCACGAGACCGCCAAGCGAGTCCGAAGCTGGGGCACCGTCACCGCCAACCTCATCGGGACCTCCTACACCAAAAACTTCACCTCCCTCGACAACGGCGACGGGCAGAAATGGCGCACGACCAGTTCATCCACCAGCCTTGACACCGTCGCCGGACGCCCTGTGCAGGTCGACGACTTCGGCGACCTCACAACCGCCGACGACAACCAGTGCACCCGCACGACCTACGCCGACAACACCACCGCGAACCTCCTGACGCTGCCCTCCCGTGAAGAGACAGTGGCCGTCAAGTGCGACGACACCCCCGACCGCTCCAAAGACGTCATCTCCGATGTCCGGACCGCCTACGACGGCGGCACCTACGACGTCGCCCCCACCAAGGGCGACGCCACCGCAACCGCGACCCTCAAAGATCACGACGGGAAGAAAGCCACCTACCTGGAGTCAGGCACCACCTATGACTCCTACGGCCGCGAGCTGACCAGCACCGACCTGACCGCAACCGTCACCGCAGCCACCACAGGGCCCCCCTCCCGCTCCACACGCAGCGACGGCCGCACCACCAAGACCACCTACACCCCCGCCACCGGTATCCCCGCCAAAACCACCGTGACCACCCCGCCCGCCACCAAGGGCGACGCAACCACCGCACAGACCACCACGACCGAACTCGACCCGCTACGCGGCCAGCCACTCGCGGAAGTAGACACCAACAACAAGCGCACCGAGTTCGCCTACGACGCCCTGGGCAGGTCCACCAAAGTCTGGCTCGCCGACCGCCGCACCAGCCAACTGCCCACCTACGAATTCTCCTACTTCATCACCGAAGGCGACGCCGTCGCCGTCCGCACCCAAACCCTCACCCCCGCAGGCGGCGCACAGATCGCCTCCTACACCCTCTACGACGGCCTCCTCAGAGCGCGCCAGACCCAAGCCCCCGGCCCCGAGGGCGGCCGCATCATCACCGACACCTTCTACGACGAACGCGGCCTCACAGCCAAGACCTTCGCCCCCTACTACGCCGAAGCCACACCCCAAACCAGACTCTTCGAACCGGACAACGCACTCAGCGTCGAAACCCAGTCACGCCACACCTATGACGGCCTGGGACGCGAGACCGAAGCCAAGCAGATCGCCGGCAACGGCGACGGCGGCACCGTCCTCTCCACCACCCGCACCATCTACGGCGGCGACCGGACCACGGTCCTCCCCCCAGAGGGCGGCACAGCCACCACCACTGTGACAGACGCACGCGGCAAAACCACCGAACTGCAGCAACACCGCACACGCACGACCGAAGCGGCAGCCGACACCACCCACTACCGCTACACCCCAGCCGGGCAACTGGCACAGGTCACAGACCCCGCAGGCAACGCCTGGAAGTACGACTACGACCAACTCGGGCGGCAGATCAACTCCAGCGACCCGGACAAGGGCACCACCAAAAGCACCTACGACGACCGCGGCCAGCTGACCTCCACCACCGACGCACGCCGCGTCACCCTCGCGAACACCTACGACGACCTCGGCCGCCGCACCGAACTCCGTGAAGGCACCACCGACGGACCGCTGCGCGCCAAGTGGGTCTTCGACACCATCAGCGGAGCCAAAGGACAGCTCGCCGAATCCACCCGCTACGTCGACGGTGCCGCCTACACCAACAAAATCACGATGTACGACCGCCTCTACCGGCCGATGAAGACCGCCACGGTCATCCCAGAGCGCGAACACGAACTGGCCGGTACCTACGAGTCGGGCACCGACTACCACGCCAACGGCCTCGTAGCAGCAACCAGCTACTCCGCGGCCGGCTCGTTGCCCGGCGGCGGCAGCAACTACACCTACGAGGACGACACCCTCCGGCCGATCAAGGTCTACGACGGCCGAGGCATGACCGCCACGACCTCATACAGTCTGACCGGCAAGCCATACGCCTACCAGCTCACCGGCGTCAGCGGAGGGAAGAACACCTCCGTCACCAACACCTACGAGTGGGGCACGCAAAGACTGGCCACCACCCGCGTGGACCGTCAGGACGTCGCAGGCGTCGACCAGTACGCCACCTACGGCTACGACCCGGTCGGCAACGTTACCTCGGTATCCGACGTCTCCCGAGCCGGCACCGACACCCAGTGCTTCACCTACGACCACCTGCGGCGTCTCACTGAGGCATGGACACAGCCGACCAAGACCTGCGCGAACACCCCGTCCGCCGGCACAACGGGCGGACTGGCCCCGTACTGGCAGTCCTACACCTACGACAAATCCGGTAATCGTCTCACGGAAACCCAACACGACCCGACAGGCGACTCCGCCAAGGACACCAAGCGCGAATACCACTACCCCGCACCGGGCGCCACCAGCAGGCAACCTCACGCCCTCACCTCAATAGACATCACCGGACCCACCGGCCAGAGCGAAGAGTCCTACGGCTACGACGAAGTCGGCAACACTGCCACCCGCACCCGGAGCGGCGACACCCAGAAACTCACCTGGGATGCCGAAGGCCACCTCGCAAAGGTCAGCCAGCCCCGCGAAGGCGGCACAGACCAAGTCACCGAGTACCTCTACGACGCCGACGGCAACCGCCTGATTAGCCGCACACCCACAGAAACCACTCTCTACCTCGGTCCCACCGAAATCACCCTCGCCAAGGACACGAAAACCCCGAAAGCCACTCGCTACACCGACTTAGGCGGCGGCAACCAAGCAGTCCGTGCCGATGACAACACCGTCTCTCTCACTCTGGCCGACCACCACGGGACCGCCCAACTCGCCATCGACGCCCAGTCGCTGAAGCTCACCCAGCGCCGCACCACCCCCTTCGGCGCGCCACGCGGCGAGCAGCCCTCGACCTGGCCCGGGACCAAAGGCTTCGTCGGCGGCACGATCGACACCACCACCGGCCTCACTCACCTCGGCGCCCGCGAATATGACCCGGCAACCGGCCGCTTCATCTCCGTCGACCCGGTCATGGACCTGACCGACCCCCAGCAGATCAACGGATACGCCTACGCCAACAACACACCCGTCACGATGAGCGACCCCACCGGCATGTGCCCGGAGGAGGCATGCGCGGGGAGAGGGCCGATGGGCCCCAGATGGCCCGGAAGTGGCGGCGGAGGTGGTGGGCACGGAGGTGGTGGACACCGCAGCCGGGGACACGGTGGTGGAGGAGGCGGCTACAGCAGCCCTGCCAACACCGGAGCTGCCGCCAGGGCGCAATATCGGCACGGCATCGGATCGGTTACCGGCTACGGCCCCAGCGTCGACGCCCACGCCAGAAAGAAGATGGAAGAAAACGCTGCTCTTCTTGACCCATGGGACGTGATAACAAAATTTACGCTTAAGGCGATAGAAATACTCGACCCAACTAAAAATGCAAGGGAGTGCCCGGGTGAATGGGATTTAGACACGTGCACTTCGGCGGGCCTCGATATGATTGGTGTAACCAAGGCGCGCCTCCTGAAGCAAGCGGCCCAGAAGGTGATCGAAAGAGGGGAAGAAGCATGGGCCGCCAGGAATAAGAAATCCAAAGAGAGTTCCCCTTCCAGTAAAGCAGAGTCCGCCTGTCACAGCTTCACGCCGGGTACTGAGGTTCTCCTTGCGGATGGAACCACCAAACCAATAGAGGACGTCCAGCTAGGCGATACGGTAAAGGTAACTAACCCGAAGACGGGAAAGACCACCGCACGCAAAGTCGTCGGCACCATCACCACTAAGGATGATAAGGAATTCGTCGACCTTACAGTCAATGCAAGGGAGGGTCGTGCAGCAGCTCTTATATCGACTTCCACGCACCCCTTCTGGGCGGACTCTGAGCAGAAATGGATCAAGGCCGGTGACCTCAAGCCCGGAATGACCCTCCATGCGCCCAGCGGCGACACCGTCACCGTCAAGGAAGCCCGCCACTTCACCAAGCACCAGCGCACGCACGACCTCACCATCGCCGGGGTCCACACGTACTACGTGCTGGCCGGGCAGACTCCGATCCTCGTTCACAACTCCAATGGGTGGTGCGGCCCTGGCTATAGAACACCAGCTGAGGCTGGTATCAGCCCGAATGACGCCAAGCGAATCCAGAATGCAGCCGATAAGGTCGAACAGCCGATCATTGTTGTCGGAAGCCGCGCCAACGGAACACCTAACCCGACATCGGACTGGGATTATATCCTCTCTGGCCCGTCTAGAACTCGCCACAGTGTCAAGAATTCACTGCCGAGAGGGATGGGTGACGGTGAAGGGAGCGGCCGCGGTAGGGACTTCTGGCAGAATTACAACCCCAGCCGTCCAGACTACGCCGAGCTAGACAGGAACAGGCCGTACCTTGTATTCGAACCTCGGAGAAGGTGAGCAGTTGCGAGCGTCAGAGCGAATCATCAACGAGGTTGCCCAAGGCCTCCGCAGTTTGGAGGAGGCTGTGACCTGGTTCTCTGCGTTGGAGCAGGCTGAGCAGAAAGCAGCGCTGCACGAGGTTGTTCGCTACTCCATGCAGGCCCATGCAACGGTGGACGATGGGCGTGAGGGGCTACTGCGATCAGGCATCAAGCCAACCATGACCCCGGCAGTGTTGATTGTTCGAGAACCAATTCTCGAACAAATGGGAAAGATCATAAACCTACCCCCCGCCGAGTACGTGAAGTCCTTCCGTGTTCTCTTGTCCACGTTTGCTGTGGCTGACACGCGACGAAGAGAAACGAAGTGCCGAGGAACTTGTAGTCATGGCTGGCACAACCTGTCATAGCACTAACCTCCGCCGGTGCGCTGGATAAGAGAGTCGCAGAGGATTTCTGAGTTCACTTATGCGCACACCTAGGAGCCCCCGCCGAGTTGTTACTCAGCCGGGGCTCCTGGGTGTTTGACGACAATCTCGGGAGGAGGGCCGCAGCGGGCGGAACGTCGTTACTATCCGCATTCCGGTAAGGGCGCTGCCAAGTGTGTTGATGGTTTGGCGTGGGAGTCGGAGCCGTACGTGGGCGTAGATGCCGACAGTGACGTCGCCTATCCAGGTTGGGGCGGGTGTGCAGACTATTCGGCAGCTCGATCACCTGAATCACGGTGCTCTCAAGACAACCGGAGATGCGACTGGCTCTGCGGCGGAGGTCACCACGTGTCCGTTGTCGGTGGCCTGTGGTATCCCCTGATATATGGATTTAGGCACGATGATGCTTACACGTCGGGGATGGCTGCGGCATGATCAAGTACGTGTGGGTGACGAGACCATGGGCTACAGCATGCAAAGAGGCGTGAGTCTGTGGACTCGCGTCACCGCTGTACACCACGGCGCCGCAGAACTTCACCGCTTCGGCACCTCGAAGTGGTCTGCTGTCGCCGCACCGGACCATCGGTGGCTGGTGGAGCGCACCGAGGCACTGTGCGCCCCGCCACCCGCACCCGGCACGATCCCGTACGGCAAGTGCCAGTGCGGATGCGGCAAAACCACCACTCCCGCGAAGAACCCCGTACCTGAGAAGGGCATCGAGCGGGGTATGCCGAACCTCTACCTCCACGGCCACCACGCCCGCGGCAGACGGCGCAACCCCCATGCCGCTCACGAGTACTTCGTCGAGCAGCAGGCTCTCAAACGCGGGCAACAGATCGTTCTGAGCCGGCCTGCCGAGACGGTCGGCGAACTCGCCATCACTGTGAAGGAAGCGGCTCTGCTGGCGTGGATCGCGGGTGACGGCTGGCAGCAGAAACCTCGCCCGTCGCGCGGTCGGAACCCAGAGAAGGGCTACAAGTCCGGCTCAACGCCCATGACCTACCTCATCGCCCAGACGAAGGAGCAGAACTGGGCAGCCATAGACCTGGCACTGGATGGGCACGGTCGAGTGACACGGACCCGTGAGCGGCACGTCAACGGTGAGTTGCGCCATGACAGGGAGTGGCGCCTGTCGGCTCCGTATGCGCGCGATCTGACCGAACGCGCCGGAAGCCCGAAAACTGACTGCGTCCAGCAAGTGCTCGCGATGTCGACCGAGCAGCGAGAGGCCTGGCTAACGGCGATTATCCGGGCGGAAGGGCACATATCACAAAAGCCCAATCAAGCGTCGATCACCCAGATCAGCCAGAAGGCGGGTCCTGTCGCGGAAGCCATCGTAATCGCCGTCTACCTGTCAGGCCGCCGCCCCAGCGTGTACGTCAATACCCGCACGGGAGGTCGTCATGGCCCTGTGCCGGTATGGACCGTCACCCTCACCTCGCCGTGTACAGGGGAGCCTCGCGCGACAGTCACCGGCAAGACCTGCTGGACGGACGAGTCGCTCGGCGTGCAGCCGACATGGTCTGTCACCACTGACCTGGGCACCTGGACCGCACGCCAGGGAAACTCCGTCTTCCTGACGGGCTGCCTCGCCGATGAGAAAGGTCGGCATCGTCTAGGTCATCGTCGGCCTTGGGGAGTTTCCCGTTCATCACCTTGACCCAGGCTGCGAACCACGGCCCCAGATTGCCGGGGAACACATCTGTCATCGCCGATCTGGCAACTGCCCGTCTCTGGGTTGTGAAGGCCAAGCACCCCCACCCTGGGCCTCCCTCCGGACGCTGTGATCTGGCACATCAAAAACTGCACAGACCCCAAGGAGGGCCACCTGGCCAAGGTCCTGCGCAAAGTAGACGCGGTCGCCTCCAAACCGCGCGCCGCAGCGCTCGCCTGCACAGCTGTCACAGACGTCAGCTGGCGAGCCAGCCGCGGCGGTGGACTTCCTCGGGGGCGATGCCGTGCAGGTTAGCCATGGCGAGCTGAGCTGTTATTTCCGGTTCGGTGCCCGCCGGTCCACCGGGAGAGCTTCTCCTTGCGGTGGACCAACCATCTGCCCGTATCCCAGGGCTTGGTGCCGGTCGGCGACCCGCTTGAGGTACGTGGCGGCGGTGGTGTGCTCGCGGGCGAGCAGTGCGTGAAGCGGATGGCGTACGAGCACGGGGCCCATGGATGCACTATCTCCGTTCCGTCCCATGACTGCGCACGAGCCCGTCAGGAGTTCATGTCGGCTAGGAGACAGGGGAGTTGGCTTTCTTCGTGCACGACGGTGTCGGCGTTCTGCATCGCCTGCGATAACGCGGGATCCCATGGCGTGGGCAGCGCGGTCCCGGCCAGCGGGAGGCGGTCGGCTGTGGTGGGATTGCGGAGCGCGGCTCGGTAGTCGCTGGTGTGCATGCGCCAGGGGTGGGCGCCAATGGTGTAGATGCGGGTGGCTATGGCAATGCCAGGCCAGTCGAAGTCGCCGTGGTAGACGATGTCGACACCGTCAGCGATCAGCCGCTCGAGCAGGATCCAGGCGGCGTGTGAAGGATTCCCCGACGTGCAGACCAACGGTGCCGCTGTTGTGTGCCGCAGGGCCGCCTGGAGAACTTGGGGGTTCTCACAGGCGTAGACCCTTTGGCCTGGACGGATCAAAGGACATTGCGCGGCTGCGGGGGAGCGGAGTTCCTGCACGGTGAGGTGGGTGGCCAGGCCGAGCTTGGTGCGCTGGCGCAGCATGGTGGGCCAGGGAGCGTCCCCCGGCGGGTCCAGGTGCCATGTGAGGACGGTCCCGGACAGTAAGTCGGTGGTGATGCCAGCCTGTTCCCACAGATGTCGTCGTTCGCGGGTCGTGGTGGGAGCGGGCTGATCCAGAGCGGTGGCGATTGCTTGCAGGACCAGAGCGGCGGTCAGTGTGCCGCCGTCCAGGCCGTGGGCGTCATTGGTGACGACAGCCGCGAGCTCGGCCAGCTCGCGGATCTGCCCGCCGGTCTGGGGTGCTGTGCCGGCGAGGGCGGGTAGCGTCCGCAGGGTCTCGACAGCCATGGTTACTGCGCTAATCGCGGCCTTGGGAGTCGCGCGGCTCAGGAAGCGGGACGCGCGCAGGGCATCGATCCAGTCGCCTGCCCAAGTGGTGTGGGCGAGCCTGGCCCGCGCGAGTTCGGTGTCCAGGTACTGCCACACGCTGTTGCGTTCGGCCTGGCGTTGTTCGCGGGCGGCGGTGCGGTCATGCAGCGGACTACCGGTGAGGTCCGCGAGCGCGGTCAGAAGTCCGCAGGCGGCGGCCGAGACGCGCAGGGCCTCGTCCAGCCGCTTGAGGGACAAGCGGTGGGTTCCTGCCTCGGCGGGAGTGCCCAGCAGGCCTGCCAACCGGTGAGCGGCCTCCTCATTGAGGGTGAGCTGCACACTGCCGACGGGGGTGAGACGGTTGCGTTCCATGCGGGCGCGTGCCGCCGTCCAGACCGGGCGCAGGCTGGGATGGGCCAGGTAGGAACGTAGGGGTTCGGCCAGGCATTCAGCCTTTGCGGTCATCGTTGGCCTGCCAGATGCAGGTGGCGGGTGCGGCCGTCCCAGTGGACGTGGGTGGTGATGGCAGAGGTGCCTTCGGCCCGGCGGACCTCGTAGGCGTCCACGAATGGCACCTCGGGGAAGAAACCCCACAGCGCGTGCCCGGTCATCACGAAATCCAGATCCAGGCGTACCAGCAGCCTCATGAGGTCGGCGATGGTGCGGTTGTCGACCTTGGCGAAGGCGTCGTCGAGCAGGATCAGCCGCAGTGCGCTGTCAGCGTCGGGCAGTCCGGACAGATACGCGTCGGCTGCGGCGAACAGAGTGACGTAGGAGACAAACCGAGTCTCGCCCTGGGAGAGTTTCGCGCGCCGGCTCAGCCGGCGTTCACGGCCGGGCTCGGGGCCGGTGATGATGGCTTCCAGGGTGTACCAGGAGCGATAGTCCATCGTGTCGCGCAGGTGCACGGTGTATCCGGCCTGAGGATCGGCCCGGAAGCGTTCCTCGACCCGGGCCTTGAGGAGTTCGATCAGCTCTTCTTGCTGATCAGCGCGGAGTACGCGGGTGTCGTGGGAGACGAGGTCATTGATCCGGGCCAGAGGATGCTCGGTGTCTTCGGCCAGTTGCCAGCGAAGCCGGACACCGATGCCGTGGCTGGTCGCGATGGACCGCAGCGAGGTGTTCATGTCCTTGACCAGCTTGGAGGCCTGGGAGATACGCAGGCGTAGTTCCTCGGCCATGCCGCCTAGAACGAAGTGCTCGAATGCGGCTCGCTCGCGGCTGGTGAGGGCCTCGCGGCCGCGGTCACGCTGCTCTTTGAGGTCATGGACCGCCTCGTGGACGTGCCGACGGCCGTCAGCGTCAGCGAGTTCCACCACGTGCAGCTCATCCTCCACGGTGATCAGGACGTCGAAGGTGCCCGTCACCTCACGTTCCAGTGCGGACAGGGCTCTCAGCAGCGCGGTGACGTCAGCGCGTGCCGAGGGGCGGGCGAGCATGTCCTGCACCTTCTGAGCGGCCTGTGCGATATCGGCAGGGCTGCTGCCGGGCAGGAGCGGCGCGGCTGGCCGGCCGGTGGCCGCGGGGGCCAGCGCGGGGTGGCTCGCACGTGTGGCGAGCACGGCAGCGGCCCGGTGCAGATGTACGTGGGCTTCCTGTACGGACTGCCGTGAGGCGGCGAGGGTGGCTTCGGCAGTGCCGAGACGACCGACTAGATCAGTGACGGTCCTGCTGTGTCGGCTGCGTTCTTCCTCTGCCTGCACGGTGGCGGCCTCCACCTCGGCCAGCTGGGCGTGCACCTGTTCGGCCGAGGCTCCGATGCTGTCCTGCAGGGCGGCCAGCTCCGCTGCTTGCGCCGCCCACAGGGCCCACTGCATGCCTGCTGTGGCTTCTGCCTGACGCCGCCGGTCGGCGGTCTCGGCCAGTGTCTGCTGGGCCTTCTCCATTTCGGAGAGCCGGGAGGTGACGGATGCGCCGGCTGCAGTCAGGTTCCGGCAAAGGGAGGCCGCGTGGCCTGCGGCCTCGGCCACGGTGTTCAACTCACCTTCGGCAACAGGGAGGTTGAACGCGGCGCACCGCTCGCGGTGAGCGCGTTCGGCAGCCGCCCATTGGCGACGTTCCCGTTCGGCTGTCCGTGTCAGCTCCGCAGCCTGTCGCTGCTTGGCCACTGCGCTACGGCGAGCAGAAACCGCCTGTAGGCGCAGGGCCGCCAGTTCATGTGAGCGCGGGGCGGCGGCCAGGTGCGCCTCCAGTGCCTCCTGTCGCGCCAGGACGTCCGAGCGTTCTCGCTCACGGACTTCCGTGGCGCTGTGCAGGGTGCTCAACTCTTGTGTGATCTGCCGCAGCCGCTCGGCCCGGGCAGCCGCCCGGGCCGTGGCACCGATGTAGCGAGCGGCAGGCAGGGCGTGCCGTCCGCGCAGCGCGCCGATGCCGAACGACCCGTCACGGCTGATCCATGTGGCGTGCCCGGACACATCGAGTGCGATCCGGTCCAAGACGGCCAGGACCTGAGTGTCCCGAACGGGTTGGTGGCCGGACGAGGCCGTCAGCACGGAGCGCAGCGAGGGGACGACCACGGAGGCGTCACTGGACACGAGGAGCTGTCCCGACTCGGTGACGACGCCGTCGGCAGTGACATGCGCAGTGAGCAGGCCGGAGGCCAGCAGGGCTGCTTCCAGCCCCGCCTGCTCACGGGCGCTGAGCCCGTCTTTGAAGTCGAGCAGCCGCCACAGTGCGATGCCGTTGGCAGGTGGGTTGTCGGCCCAGACGGGGGCCGGTGGCGGTACATCGCGTGCCTGCCGCAGAGCAGCCGCTTCGGCCTCCAGCTCGGCGCGTCGGCTGGCTGCTTGCTGCTCGGCGGCGTCGAGCGCGGCCAGTTCCCGTGCATGCGCGGCACGGGCTGGGCCGGCAGCCTGGTTGGGCAGCACGTCCAAGGCCTTCAGATCGGTACCCTGCTCGCGGCCTTCTTCGTCCTCGCCGGCTAGCGCGTGGACGTCAAGGAGAAGCGCGGCGGCGGCACTGTCCGCCCAGTCGACGCCAGGCAGCAAGGTGCGGCCGTCCGGGACCGTGATCCAGCTGCGCCATGCTTCGGCGAGAAGGACGGCGCAGTCGTCCCGGCGCTGGAAGGCCTCGGTAGCGGATTCCTCGAGAAGCCGGGCCTCCTGCGTGCTCTCTTCCGCCCGCTCCTCGGCACGCTGCACGCCACGCAGTCCGGCGTCCAGCTCGACCGCGTCCCTAGCCCGGGCCATGGCCTGGTCGCGGCGCAGATGGGCGGCCTCGCCGGTTTCAGCTGACGCCTGCAGCAGTGCGGCAAGCTGCTCGCGCAGCGTGTCGGGCGCCGGGGCCAGAAGGGTGGGGTCGGGCCGTGTGACGGCGACCGGGTCCGCGTCACGCCGGATGCGCACAGGCTCGGAGGCCGCGGTCGGCTGCCGCAGTTCAGCGGCGTAGTCGCTGGGCACGCGGGTGGTGAACCGGGCCTGGCTCACTGCGCTATGAAGCTGCGTGAGGAGGTCAGCGCCGGCGCGAACGGCGGTCTGTGTCTCGGCTCCGGCGTGCGCGCTGGCGGATGCGACCGTGGTCTCTTCCCGGCGGGTGGCGGCCGCAGCCTGTAGGGCGTGGTCGGTGGCACTCGCCAGGGCTTCAAGCCTGCCCAGACGTTCCGACAGCTCGCGGGCCTCGCGGTAGGCGCGGGAATCCTTAAGGCCCGCGGCTGTGGCCGCGAGCTCCCTGACGTAGCTCTCGGCTTCTTCCTGCGCGGCCAGGGCCTGGGCGTGCTCTTGCACCAACTGCTCGTAGGCTCTTGCCTGTTCGGACTCCTGTTGTTCCATTGCTAGTGCCTGGCGGGCTGCTTCACGAGCCTCGCTCACGCTGTCGACCAGGACGCCGGTGGCGTAGCGGGAGTACACCTTGTGGAAGTCGGTGACGCGCTGCCAGGCATCTTCGAGTCGGGCCAGGGCCGCCCTGGTTTCTTCGAGACCGTCGAGTTCCTCACCCGCGGCCGCCAGTGCCTGGTCGGACAGGGGTGGCAGTGCGGCGGAGAGGATCTGAGGCAGCCGTCCCTCGTCGATGCGGTTGCCCACGTCGGGGGAGCGCAGGGTGTGCAGCAGTTGCAGCAGCCCCGCATAGCGCTGACGTCCTGCCTCTCCGGTCAGCCCGAACACCTGGGTGCGCACCTTCTCCCGGTGGACTTCGGCGCGGTCGGTGATCCGGTCTGCACCGATCGTTGTGACCAACTGATCACGGGAGAGGGGAGTACGGGTCTCGTCCATCAGCATCAGCTCATGCCCGACGCGCTGAGGTGTGGTGAAGTACCAAACCTTGGCCTCGGCGGTGCTGCGGGCGAAGCGCACCAGGGCCCCGATCGTGAGGTACTGCGCCTTCTCGTGCCGCGCACTGGATCGGTCGTCCTGGGCCCCTTGGGGGAAGCGAACCACTTCCAGCCACAGATAGCCCAACCGGTTGCCCTGTTCCCCGCCGCCGACACGCATGAGTTCTTCCAGCCGGACCTTCCCGGAGCCGGTGGCGTCCATCCGTCGCCGGTCGGCATCCAGGAGGAAGGGCAGCAGCATCTCCAGCGCTCGCGACTTGCCGGAGCCGTTGGTGCCACGTAGCACCAACCGGCCTCCCTGTATGTCGAACTCCTGGTCGAGGTAGTGCCAGACATTGACGATCCCGGCACGGCGCAGTCGCCAGCGGCCCAGGGGGGTGTGGGGCGTGGCATCCTGATGCCAACGCGGCGCGGGGAGAGTGGCAGTGGTCACGAGGCGGTCTCCGTTGCGGTGGTCCACGTGTCCTTGAACAGGGTGGCGGGAGCAGGGCTGTCGGTGTTGAGCCGGGCTGCGGCACGTGTAGGGGTACCGGCGCGGACCACGGGCCGGTAGCGGGCTGCCACCGGATGCAGCAGCAGCCCCTCGTCGTCGGCCTCAGCTAGCGACATGGCCAGTAGCAGGCGCATCACGTCGCTGCGCAGCCGGTCGGGATCACTGGTGTAAAGGGACGACCACGCTTTGGCGTGGGCCGCGGCCAGTTCCTGGAGCGCGGCATCCACCTCGGACCAGGTGCATCGCAGGCTCGGTTCCGGCCCTGTCGGCAGGGTGCTCTCCGACCTGTGCTGCAGCAGCACATCGATCAGCAGCAGTGCGGCCTGCCGCACCGTGCCGGGACCGGGGAACTCGATGTCGCTGGCCGGGCCGTCGCTCGCATAGGCGAGGGTGCCTTCGGCCCGCACTTCCAGCACCAGCCCGAAATGCTCTTCCAGCAGTCGGGTCAGGTCACTTCGTTCACGCGACAGCACATCGCGCTCCGATTCGCTGAGCTGCTCGCGACGCACCAGCGGGTTCTCGACCAGTTTCCGTCGCAGCGACCTTCGCGGTTCGTCGGACTCCGGACCCGGTGGGGTCCACAGGTCTTCCAGGCGTTCCACACAGCCCAAGGGCCTGGCCAGCAGGTGTGGCAGCAGCGGACGGTGAATACTCAGCAGCGCCTCCTCGTGGCGTTCACTCCATCCCGCCAGAGTGCCGTCTGTCTCGGTCAGCACCCCCCACTCGATCAGCAGGCCGATGGCCGTCACCAGGTAACGGCGCTGGCTCCGACTGTCATCCAGCGCGACTCCGGCCGCGGCAGCGTCGGCCCTGATCTGCTCGATGAATGAGGAGATCAGAATCTGTTCGCCGGTCCCCGGGGCGAGCAGAGCAGCGCAGGCTAGACAGAACAGGGCACGAATCTGAGGGGTGAAGCCGGTGCCGCTGCTATGCCGGGCGGGTGCATCGCCCCTCACAGGCACTTTGACCAGGCGGGCGAACGAGGACTCGACCACCAACTGGTAGCCCAGCATCCGGGAGAACACGGATCGAAGCGCGGGCGCATGGCGGCGGACCAGCGCCAGTTCGCCGGGATTTCGGTGTGCCGTCAGCACCGGACTGGCGAGCAGGAGCCGTGCCGCTTGGCGCCGCTCCAAGGCGTCATGGGCTGCTGTCGTGGCGGATACCAGTGAACTCACGACATCCCCCCCGATGCCTGCTGACCTGCGATCTGCTCCACCCGGACTATCAAGCCGTGGATCACACAGCATGTCCCGTCGGGGGAACGCACTACCGTGTTCCGTCCCTTGCTGTAGGTCACGACCAGGCTCATTCCCACATCCTCGAAAGGCATCGTGACGGGCTCGTCCGGCGGGAGTACCTGGTGTCTCGCCATGAAGTCCCCGACGTAGTCCAGGAGCACTTCACGGGCGTACTCGGACACCTGGGCCCCGTGCATCGTCCTGGCCGCTATCAGTTCGGCCACCGCCGCGCGCAGCCGTCCGGCTTCTTGCTCGGCCTGGGCCGTCAGCCAGATCCGGTCCGTACCGGGGTCGGGGACCCGGGACGAGCGGCCCCGGGCAGTACGATCGCCCCGCTCACGCAGCGAGAGCGGCACCTCGATCGGCGGAGCGTGCCACCAGGATGTCGTCGGGGAGACCTGTGTATCCGGCTCCTCCGCGCCGCCGCTCAGATGCCTCATTCCGTAGGCGCCGAAGGCCGAGGCGAAGGCCCGCTCGGCCTGTTCGGCGTCGGCCGTGGCGAGCAGGGCGGCCAGACGCAGAAGATCGGCCCGCCGTGACGCTCCCGTACCGCCGGCAGACAACATGCGTTTGGCGTTCGTGATCAGCTGGCCCAGGGCCTGCTCGGCCGCCGCCCGCAGCTGAGCCGGGCCCGATCTGCCCGTGCTGCCGGTGTACCAGGCGGACAGTTGGGCCCAGTCGGAGAGAGACCGGCCCGGCAGCCGTTCCACGGGCCCGCCGCCGGCTTCCAGACCGGGCAGCGCCGACAGCAGATCCACGAGCGAGGGGAGGAGCGGATCGAGCCTGGCCAGCCGCTCGACGATGGCGGGGGAGTGGCGGGCGACATCGTTGCTGATCAGCTCGACGTACTCCAGCAGCAGGCCTTTGAGGGTCGCGTACTCTTCGCCGACCAGGTCATAGCGGGTCAGCACGGACCCGAGGTAGCTGTAGAAGTCGCGGGCACTTTCGCTGAACAGGGCCTGATTGTTGAAGACGGTAGTGACTTCGGCGGCCAGGGCCTCGGCGTCGGGTGCGGTACCAGACAGCCGCTCATGGATGCGATCGAGGACGCCGACGGTGTGCCCGAGCACTTCCCGGGCCACTTCCCGGGCGCCGTCGGTCGCCCGGAACAGATCCTCGACCTGGCGCTGCACGCGTCCGCCGAGCGTGGACATCTGGAACCGGGCTCGCGAATTGCGGTAGTCGGCGATGGTGGGGACCCGCGCGTCGCGCAGCGACCGGATGAGATTGCCCCAGCGCACCAGCATGCGACACCGCTCTTCGACGGCGTCGGTGTCGAGATTGCGGCCCTCCTCTCGTAGGAGGTTGACCACCTCCGCTGCCGAGAGGTCGGCCAGCAGCGTGGAGGAGAACAGGCGCATGATGGCGAGGTAGTCGCCAGAGTTCTCGGCTGTCAGGTACCGGAAGAGGCTCAGCCGTTCTGAGGGTGCTTCAGGGGCCTGATCTTTGTCCCCGGTGACGTCCCCCGCCAACTTCCCCCCTAGAGCGTTCTGGCTCAGGCATGTTGCCTGCAACAGGGACAGTAGCGTCCGCTCTGACCGCCGAGATGTCCTTTGATCAGATCCGACCGGATTCGGCTAGTTTTTGATCTATCGCGCCTGGGTCCGGCCGACGGACATGCTCGGGCGCCAGTTGGAGAGGACGCGGCATCCCGGCCTGCTGGGAAGTCGGCCCGGCTGTCACGCGAGCGGGGTGCGTAACCAGAAAAGTCGGGAAGAGTTCAGCGTTCACCGCTGGGTGGTACTCATACTCGCGAGGGCTCGTTCCACGTGGTCCTCGATGCGTTGGTACCGCATCTGCTGAATACCTGCCTTCTCAGGCCAGAGACTCGAGGCAGGTACCTGGGCGGGAGGCTCTGTCCTCCCGCCCGGGATTCTTTGCGCGCCGCATCCGGTCATTGAGCGGGGGAGAACGGGCAGTGAACGTGCTGGTGCTGCTGGCCCCTGCCCCGCGCGTGTGCGAATGAACGGAATTCGCACAGTCAATCGGAATGAGCGTCTCACCCGAATCTGGGCAGGAAGTGGGATCGCTGTCCGGTTGGAGTCCGGTCGGCTGCGTGCAGGCCGACTGTGGTCGGGGGGAAAGCGGAGGTAATAGAGGAATGGGGGAGGGCTGCTTGATTCTGCTCCTTATGGCGGACGATTATCGGTTTGCGATTAACTCCTCGTAGTGCTCTGCCCCTAAGTGGTGGAGTGGGGCGTGCCGGTGAAGTGATGCGCATGCCCCTCTGGGGGGGGGGGGGGGGGGGGGGTTTTTTAACCCCCAACCATTGGCCAAAACGTGACCATTGGTCAGCGGTTAGTGGCGGCGGCCCAATGCAACCTTAAATTATGAATATATGC
>NZ_JBIRPZ010000008.1:0-16744 GCF_044332925.1 Streptomyces sp. NPDC021212 | reverse complement strand
ACGTCGCCCCCCCCCCCCCCCCCCCCCCCCCCCCCCCCCCCGCCCCCCCCCCCCCCCCCCCCCCCCCCCCCCCCCCCCCCCCCCCCCCCGCCCCCCCCCGCCCAGATGTTGAACCGCCAACCATTGGCCATCACGTGACACTTGGTCATCGGTTAGTGGCGGCGGCCGACTGCATCCTTAAAGTATGAATATATGCATGGCCTGCTGTTGTCGTAGGGTGCATTCTTGTGGGCCACTGCTGGCTTCAACTATTCCTGAGCGCTGTTCAGTCGGGTTCCCGTTGAGTCCGAGTGGACGAGGGCTTCTCGTGCTGATATTCCTTTCCTCCGACGTCTCGAGTCTCTGGCCGGGTTGGAGTCGTCGCAGCAGTGAATTCGGTACCAGCATCGAGAAGCCACAAGGATTACGAGGACATGACAGCAGTAGCCCTGCCCTATTCCCAAAGACTGCAGCTCCGGCCGCGTCGGGTAACCAGGCAGACCACCGACGAGGCGTGCCGTGTCATCCGCCGGAGCTTCGAATCCCACGAAATCGCCGACCTGCGCACGAACTACGTGGTGCGCGCGACCCAGGACGACGAGGACGGCAGCATCGGCGTCAGCGCGAGCACCCTGGACGATCTCCTGTCCAGTGACGCCCTCACGGAAGCCGTTCCGCTCAACGCCACGGTCGAGCTCACCAACCTGACCATCGCCGCGCAGAATGCCGCGCGCACCGTACGGATCATCATCGCGGTCGACGGCGTGGACATCGATATCGCGAGCGTTGACCAGGACTGGGTCCAGGGCCGAGCCCGCGACTTCCGCATGGTCTTCACCCCCGGGCGCCGCCCGTGGCCGCTCAAGGCCAGCTTCGAGCGCCGCGACTTCATCACCTTCGGAATCGGCCTGGACGTACTCGGTACCGCAGTGCTCTTCGCCGTGTCCCCTCAAGGACTTCTGGGCTCGACAGCAGGCCGGATCACCTTAGCGGTGCTCGCCTGCCTAGTTCCGGCTGCGTGCTGGCTGGCCGCTGGTCGCATCGTACGCCGCTCGCGAGTACGGATCGCCTCCGCCGAACCCATCGGTTGGTGGCGGTCGATGGACACCATGACCAAGCTCACCCTCGGCCTTTTCGCGGCCGCCGTGCTGACCCTTGCCCTGAGCATCGCCCAGAACGGCCTGACCGGCGACAGCCACGCCTACTTCCCGCCCACACCGACCGCGATCCAGGAGGACGGCAAGCAGTGACTCGGGTTCCCCAGCCGGACACGGCTCCCCGCGCCGGCGGGGGGCCTTCCCCTGACCGTACGCAGACCCCCGCAGTTACAGACTTCGAGGAGTTCTGCGCCACCTACCTCCAGCAATTGGTCGCCGTGGTCCGGCCTCACAGCGACAGCCACGACACAGCCATGGACGCCGTACAGGATGCTCTCCTCGACGCCTGGCGCCGCTGGAACACCATCGAAAACCCGATCGCCTATGTCAGCACAGCTGCGCGCCGCAACGCCTGGGCGAGTCACCGCTGGCATGCCCGCACCACCCCGCTGAACACAGCCCTTTCCGAACATAGCCCGGCCTTGGACGATTCCAGCGAAGCCGTGGTGCACCACGTCACGCTCCTGTCGGCTCTGCGGGACTTGCCGAACATGCAGCGCTCGGCCATCGTGCTGCACTACTTCGAGGGCCTGCCGACCCAGGACGTAGCCAGCCTTCTTGGCGTCACCGAAAGCACGGTACGCGCCCACCTCGTGCACGGACGCCGTCGCCTGAAACAACTGCTGACCTCTCCACCCGACCAGCCCATCGCCGCCACCCCCGCACAACAGCCCTCTGTACCTGCCGCCCACTCCGCCACCACGACGCGAGCCCTGCAGGCGGAGTCCAACCCGGCTGTGAGCGACGCTGATTCAGCTCCCGACGCAGTCGCAACACTGGTCGCCCGCACACAAGCGGGTAATCCCGAAGCTTTCGGTACCCTCTACGACAAGTACGCCGACCGCGTCTACGGCTACATCTACCTGAGAATCGGTGAACGCAGCCCGGCCGAGGAGCTGACGGCCAAGACCTTCCTGCGCGCCATGCGCAGAATCCACCTCTTCACCTGGCAGGGCCGAGACTTCAACGCCTGGCTGCTCACTATCGCCCGTGCCCTGACCACCGACTATCTCGAGTCCAACAGCTTCCAGCTTGGCCTGTCGGTTCAGGACATGCTCGCCCCCGCCACCACCCAGGGCACAAGGCACCCGCGCGAACTGCCGGACAATGCCGATCTCCTGGAAGCGATCCGACTCCTGAGCCCGCCGCAGCAGGAGTGCATCGCACTGCGTTTCCTGCAGGGCCTGTCCGTCGCCGAGACCGCCCGCATCATGGGCAAGAACCAAGGAGCGATCAAGACACTGCAACACCGCGCCCTGCGCACCTTAGCCAAAGCGCTGCCCCAGCCTGCGCACAGGACTCACCCCACACCCGCGGATGAACAACGCTCAGGCCAGGGCCCGCTGGTCTCCCGCGCCCTGCACAAGGTGGCGGCAGAATGCACCAGGGCCGCAAGGCCCACCGCGACCGTACGGCGACGGATACGGGCAGCTCTACAGCACCAGCCGGCTCTGCCCGCAGCGACCGGCTGAGCAGCCTGCCCGGCAGACCCCGAGACTCCCCTCGCCGAGCGGCGACGAATGCCTGCCACACGCAGCACGCGCCGACCGCCACCAATGTGATCACCGAACTCCCGCCAGCAGGATCAGCTGAGCAGGTGGGCCCTCGGCACGTGCCCCACATCGCGCCGCAGTCAGACTGGAAACCTCAGCAAAGTGCCGGGATGCCACAGGCATACATGAATCACGCACCAAAGCGTGACTTGGCAGGTACGCTCCCACTTCTGAGGAAAGTGGGGGAGAAGTTGTATCTGGGCAGAATCAGAGCCAAGGGTTTCAAGTCGCTGCTGGACACGGACGTTCCGCTGCGGCCAGGCGTCACGGTCATCGTGGGGGAGAACAACGCCGGCAAGTCGAACTTCATCGATGCACTGCGGTTGCTGACCGACCCGCTCGACGGGCGGCGCAACCGATGGTGGGAACCCGAAGACGTCCACCCCTGGGCGGACAGCGCACAGCTGACCGCCGTCTACACCGGGTTGGAGGACGTCGAGGCAGGAACGCACCTGCAAGCACTCGTTTCCGCAACCGAAGAGCCGGACCTCGGGCAGGGGCACCTCGCCCGTTATTCCGTTGATTTCGCCCGTACAGCCGAGGGCGAACGCGCCCAGCGGCCGGCCTGGTCGGCCGGGCGACTGCTGGACGACCCTGAGCCTGAAGCACGCCGTGCCGTCCGACACGTGTACCTGCCGCCCATGCGCAACGCCCAGCAGGAGCTGGCCTCCAGCTCGGGAAACCGGCTGCGGCTGATCCTCGCCGCCGAACTGGGCGGTGATAAAGCGATCAAGGCATTCGAGAAGGAACAAGCCGACCACTTCCGTGACCTGGAGCGACACGACAAGATCCAAGCCGTCCGCGGCCGGATCAATGATCCGCTGAACCTGCTCACTGCCGGCGCTCACCCCCAGCACATGGGGCTGTCGTTCGCTGATCCAACTCTGGTGTCCATCGCCCGGGCGCTGCGGACCCGCATGGGCGATGAGGGCTTGGACGTCGAGGACATCGCCCGCTCCGGTCTGGGCTACGCCAACCTCTTGTACATCGCCACCGTTCTGGCCGAACTCGAGGCTGCACGCGGCGCCGACCTGACCCTGTTCCTCGTCGAGGAGCCCGAGGCCCATCTGCACCCGCAGCTGCAGAACCTGCTGCTGGAACACCTCAAGGCCCGGGCGCTGCAATCGCAGAAGACCGAGCCGGAAACCGAGGGCGCACCGCTGGGTCGCATCCAGGTGGTCATCACCACGCATTCGCCGGTCCTGGCCGCAGCCACAACCGTTAAGGATCTGGTGGTCCTCAAACGCCGCCGGGCCTCCGTCTCGACGGCTCCCGCGGCCCAGGACCCCGCTCCTGCCGCGACCATCACCTCCGCGGAGTCGGCAGCCGCACTCCCGGCAACAGCGGCAGAGCCGGCCTTCGGCTTCACCACGGCAGCCGTGCCCGTCGACTCCATCGCTTTCGCCCAGCACGAGCCCGCCAAACTCGACCGTTACCTGGACATCACCAAGAGCGCCATGCTCTTCGGAACCCGGGTGATTCTCGTCGAGGGGCTTGCCGAGGCGCTGCTGATGCCGGCCTTCGCCCGTCTGGTCCTGGACACCATCACCGACGAGCGGGCACGCACACGAGCCAAGGCGGTTTTCAAAGGCAGCTGCATCGTGGCCGTCGACGGCGTGGACTTCACCCCCTACCTGCGGGCCCTGCTCGCCGACGTGGGCGGCGTACGCATCGCTGACCGGGTGGTCGTCATCACCGACCAGGACCCCATCAAGAAGACGGCTGAGCCGGACGACGATGACGCCGCACCGGCCAGCACGGACACCAGCACACCCGCTCACGGCACGTCCCCGGCAAGCGCAGAAACCCAGACCGAGGCCGAGGAGGCCGGCTTCAACCGGGCCATCTTCCTCAAAAAGCATCTGCAGGACTGGAATGTGCCCCAGAGCTTCTTCCACATCGCCGAAAGCAGACCCACCCTCGAACCGGAGCTGATGCGGCCCGAGAACCGGGCGCTGCTCGCCGATGTCTTCTTCGACCTGCGCCCCAACTCAGGACACCGCTGGGAGGCCGTCGACGATGCCCGAACGCCTGAAGAACAAGCGGCCGCCTTCGGCAGCCTGTTCACCACAGGCAACAAACTCCCCAAGGGCGACTACGCCTACCGCCTCGCGGAGCGGCTGGCCACCCAACCCGACGGCTTCGTCGTACCCGAACACCTGGCCGCCGCGATCCGATGGATCACACAAGCGGACGGTGGCCGCTGATGCACCTCATCGAAGCCCGCCGCGCTCAGGCCGAGCAGCGTCAGCACCAGGCTGTCCACGCCCCGGCACCGCTGTTCATCCGCGCCTGCCCCGGCGCTGGCAAAACCCGAGTCCTGGTCGACCGTCACTGCCTGACTCCTCCCGGGCCCCGACGTGCCGGCCGGGCCCTGCTGTCCTTCACCAACGTGGCGGCCGACGAACTCCGCGACCGCTGCTCGGGCAACCGGCCCGACCTGTCGGCCTTCCCGCACTTCATCGGCACTTTCGACAGCTTCCTGTGGCGCTACCTGGTCCGCCCCTTCCTGCCCGCGGCCCCGCCCTGGCAGCACGTCCTGTCCTGGGACCAGGTCCCCTCCGCCGTCGTCGGACCGCGCAAAATACCGCTGTCGTCCTTCCGCTTCAGCTACGACCCCGGCACCCGGCACACCCGGGTGCAGTGGCCGACCGCAGCCCGATCTCTGGTCAACTCACAACTCTCAGAGACGGACTACCTCCGGCTCGCCGAGCGACGGCGCGACGACCTGTGGCAGAGCCGCGGCTACATGACCGGCCACGAGGTCCGCATCGCCGCGCTCGACCATGTCAGGAACCCGTCCGTCACCCGCCTGCTGCGCCACCGCTTCTTCGAGATCGTCGTCGACGAGGCGCAGGACTGCTCCGAACTCGACCTCACCATCCTCGAACAGCTCCACCAGGCCGGAATGCCCCTGGTCGTCGTCGCCGACACCGACCAGGGCATCTACGAGTGGAACGACGCACGGCCGCAGGACCTGCACACCTTCACCCAGCAGTTGACCACCCACCTGGAACTCAACGGCAACTGGCGCAGCAGCCCACTCGTGTGCCAACTGGCAGCCACGCTCCGCCCCACAGACCGCAGCATCCCGGACGACCCGGTAGGCGACCACCACGACCTGGCCACGCCCCTGCTGCTCCTGCCCTACGGCCGTCACGGGAGAAAGAACTCCGGCCTGCTCGACGTCACCGCCGCCGCCGAGGCCTTCGTCGGCTACGCCGCACGCGAGGACATCGCCGCCGCCGACTGCCTTGCCATGGCCTACCGCAACGACGCCGTCCCCACAGCACGCTCACGTCCGGCACCACGCCTTCCCCAAGGAACCGACGCCAAGGCACTGGCATGGGCCGCAGTCACCTTCACAGCTGCGGAGGCTTCTTCCACCGCACGCAAACACGCACTGGCCATCGCCAGCACGCTGCTCGACGCCTACTGGCACCCCGACGGCGAGGAGACTCTCGCCGAGAGCTTGGCCGCGCACGGCATCACCCCAGCGGTCATGCGCCGCCGAGCGGCCAGATTCCTGACCGCGCTGCCCCCGGTCGACGCAACGCCGGCCCGTGACTGGCGCAGCACCGCCCGCTCCGTACTCAAGGCTCAGCTCCCGCCCTCGGGGAACCACGTGGCAGCGCCCAGGATCCTGTCCCTTGCCGGCAAAGAACTGGACGAGCCCATCGGGTCGTTGGTCGGCATGCCCCCCGGTGACAGCGACAGCACGCCTGCCGCGGTGATGCGCAGCTCCACGATCCACCAGGCCAAGGGCAGCGAGGCCGACGCGGTCCTGGTCCATCTGCCCAAGCCCCACAGCGTCGCCGAACTGCTTCAGGCCTGGGCCGACCCGCAGAGCCACACGGAGAACGATGAACTGCTCAGGACCTATTACGTCGCCATCACCCGGGCACGCCGCCTTGTGGCACTGACCTATCCCTACACCAAACACGACGACGTCATGACCCACCTGGAGACGACGAAGACCGACTACCGGGCGGCGACGGCACGCCCTATTGCCTGACCCAGGCCCGCGGCGGAAGCCCACCGGCGTCCAGTCACCTCGGCGAGGCAGCCCGCGCTCTCACTCGGTGCCGCCGTGGGGCGCGTCGCGGCCTGGTGGGTGAGGAACACCCGCCTGGGCCACGACGCCTCACCGAACACCTGGCCCATGCCGTTCCGCTGCAGCTCAGGGGGCGAGGATGCTGCCGGGCAGGGCGGTCAGGTTGAGTTGGGGGAGGCGTTCGGCGTGCGCGCGCAGATGTCGTGCTTCGGCGAGCATCACGGGGGCGAAGACACTGTCCCCGGGCGGGTGCGCTGCCAGACGGTGGTGGGCCCGAGCACCGGCCAGCAGCGAGCGTGCCCAGGCAGGGACAGCGTACAAACGGCAGTGCCGATGGCCGGCCCCGTGGATCTTGATGGCGGAGACGTCGCCGGTGATGTCGAGGTCGCGCGTCCAGCGCAGGCTCCCCAGGCTGCCGCCGGTGAAGGCCACCACGCTCAGTGCACCTGCGATGAGCGGGTGAGCGAGAGCGGCGAGAGCGGCGGCATCCTCGGACGCGATCTCGACCGCAGGGGTGGCCTGCAACAGCTGCGCTGTTGCCATCGCGCCGACGCAAGGGTGAGCTCGCTGTCCTGGCATCATCGCCGCCGGCCGAGTACCCCGCAGCGGGCGGGCGGGTGACTGCCCCGGCACCACTGCCACGTCCGCCGACCCCGTCATCGCCTGCGGAGCAGGTGGAAAGCACGGGCGCGCGGGTATCGGCCCCGGCTCGGCGAGGAGCTCTAAGAGCTGGTCCCGGCTGCTGATACGGCGCTCCACGCCGGCCAGCGCCGGCGGCAGCCCGCGCGGGGCCTTCTGCCACAGCAGTGTCAGCTGCAATCCCGTCATCTCGCGCCAGACGAGCAGCTGGTCGATCCGCCGGATGGTCAGCAGATGAGCACGGGTGACCACGACGTGCCGCACGCCGGCCGCCACGCTCCACGAGGCTGCGGCGAGCCACGCCGCGTTCACCGAGTCCAACCACACGTCGGGGGAGCTGGGCCCGGAGGCCAAACGCTTCCCCAGCGCATACAGCATGGCGTGCGCCAGCGCAGCCGGGCTGCCGCTGGCGGGCGTCGGCTGCACGGTGATGCGGCCTTCCTCGGGACAGTGCGCTCGCAGCGCCGCCCGTGTGTAGAACAGGTCGTCCCGCTCATCCACCACGACCGTCACGTCGCTGTACGCCAGTGCCACCACCCCGTCCCGGCCGCGCGTGCCGACCCATTGCCCTGTGAACCGCCAGCCCGGCCTGGCTGGCGCGCGTGGTTGTGCGCGGCGGCCCGCGCTCGCCAAGCCGCCCCGCGCGTCGCGGCCGTTCCCTACACGCCGCCCAACTTGCTGTACACCCAGTTGACGAGGTCTTCGTTGACCTCGGTCAGCCCTTTCTTCTTCATGCCGTTGAGCATGTGCTTGGTGATGGTGGTCCAGTTGCGGAAGTTGCCGTGCGCCGCAGCCCGGTCGATGCCGCGGATCATCTTCGGGTCAACCCCGGCCCACAGAGAGTGGAACGCGGGCAGCGTGGCGCTGACCTCGTCCTCGGGCATGCGCTGGAGCTTCTGCCAGATGAAGATCCGCGACGCCAGAATCGGTTCGCGCTTGAGGACCTTGTAGCAGTCGTCGCCGCCGGCGAAGATCACTGCCATGTTGGTGTGGCGGTCGTCCCACAGGTGGCGCCAGTACTCGAACGAACTGCGGCCCATCCACTGGGCCTCGTCGCACACCAGCACCCGGAAGGTCTCCGACAGCGTGTCTTTCAACAGGGTGTCGAACTCGATCGGCCGGGTCGGCGGTTCCCCGGGCAGCCCCAGGGCGTGGAAAAGTCCGTGGCGGATGTCACGGGGCGTCGGACCCGAGCGCAGCTCGAGGCGGTAGGTGATGTCAGGGGCGACCTTGCGCAGTGCCGCGTTCACCGACATCGTCTTGCCGTAGCCGGCCGCTCCGTAGGCGACCATCATGCCCTTGTCCTCGATCGTCTCCTCGATGTTGTCCAGCGTCGTCATGAGCGTGTCGGTGGCCACCAAGTGCGCGTCCAGGCGGTGGAAGTGGTCCTCGCCCTCCGGGGGGAGCTTGCCGTAGTCCATGTCGCCGCTCACGCGTCCTCCTCAGGGGTGTCGGGTTCCGACGGGGCCGCGTCCGGTGGGATCGGGCGTGCCCAGCCGTCCGGGACGGGCTGGTGCGGGATGTAGCCGGGATTGGCCCGCCGCAGGTCTGCGGCAGCCGATTCGCAGAGCTCTGCCTCGGCCTCCGCCTCGGTCAGCGCGCCCAGACGCTCAGGCGGGGTCGCGGTGGTGACGGCCTTGAAGCGCTCGCGGCGCAGCCGTGCGGCGGCCTTCATATCCGCGCGAAGCCGCCGTGCCCTGGCGGTGCGGACTTTGCGTACCTCGCGGATCTGCTCCTTGCTGGCCGCCTCGGCCAGGACCGCCGAGCCCAGGTATGCGCCGTGGAGGTCGAACACCTCGATGGTGGTGTCGTGGTGGGGAAGGTGACGCATCATGACACGCAGACCGCCTCGGCCGACCATCCAGGGGGCGATGTAGTGGCGGTTGCGCCACCGCACTCCCTGCGTGGTGATGGTGCGCGTGCGTCCGTCGTCCTCGAGCCCGAAATGAGCCAGCTGTTCGGCGGAGACGTCGTACAGGGGAGTGGGGTCGGACCGCCACGCCTCCAGCGGGGTCCGCTTGCCCAGCGCCCTGGGCTGGTGCTCGTTGTTCCACCACTGCACCCACTTCAGCAGCAGCTCCACGAACGCCTCGAAGGTGAGCGCGGGCTCGTCCGGATCCGCGGTGCGACCCCCGGTGAGCTGCTGCTGGTGGACGTAGCGGGGCATGGAGACGAACAGCATCTCCTCGACCGCGTCGTTGAGCGCCTCGATGGTGCCTTTGAGATGCGGGTTGTAGGCCGGGAGGTCGACGACGGGTACCGCGAAGGCACCCAGAGCCGAGGCCACGGTGGGAGACAAGAACTCTTTGCCGCGGTCCACACGGACCAGGCCGGGCAGTCCGCCGGCCGGGCCGAAGGGCTCGGCGCGGTCCAAGGCCATCCGCAGGGCCGCCAGGACCGCGTCTCGACTGGGCGCGTGGGGTGTCACGGCCACGCCCATGATGACCTTCGTGGCGCAGTCGATGAACCAGGTCACACAGGGCTGTGCGAGGTCATCCTCGACCCACACCTGCACAGGCACACACTTGTGGTCGCCTTCCCAGGCGGCGTTGCGGTGCTCTGCCGGGCGCTGCCCGAACACGTCGAAGCCCCGCCGAGCGGCCTCACCATGGGCGAGCCCGGCCCGGTCCCCAGGAGTCAGGTCCTGTCGCAGAGCCCGGTGGAAAGTCGCCAGCGACGGGACCGCAGGCAGCCGGGGGTCGGCCAGGGCCCGCTGCCGCAGTTCGCGATGCACGGCGGAGGCGTTGCCTCCCCACAGCACCAGCAGCCGCCGGACCTCCGGTGTGACGGTGAACCGCCCCCGGGGCGCCGCGTCGACGTGCCCGGTGGCGCGCACCTCGGCGATCCACCGCCACACCGTCCGCTCCGACCGGCCCAGAGCTTTGGAGACCAGTCGTACGTGTGCGGTGGTCAGCTCGCCGTGCTGGTCCAGTGCTACCAAGCGTGGCACGGCAGCAGGCCGCCCCGAATGGGCGGTGAAAACCGGCTTGCCGGCGCTGTGCGCGTCGGCGGAGGAGTCGCTCACGGATCTGCTCCTTCATGAACATGTGCCAATGAGTCAGGTCTCGGAAGTAGCCATAGGTGACGGCGCTGCCGGGTGCCGACGGGCAGGCGGGGCCAGCGGTCTCCCGGCCACTGCCGGGCCCTCGGGACCGCCGTCACGCGAGGGGGCGTCCGCGCGGGCCCGGGCTCGAGCCGTCCGCACCGGCCTGCCCTGAACGCGCGCACCAGGGACTTCAGACACTGCGCCCCCGCAGCGGCTTTCGCAGGGTGGGCCGCACGAAGGGCTCTGTGATGTGGCCCAGCATTCCGACAGCGCCCAGGAACGCTCCTACGGGAGCGACGCCAGGGCTGGCCGGGCCGGCTCCAGCGCGGTCCGGACGGAAGGTCGATGCTGCGCCGGGGTAGTTCGTCAGCACCGACCGCATGCGCCCAAGCGCACCTGGCGTACCTGGCGTACCTGGAAGCCACTGGTGGCCGAGGGGGGCTCCCCTGGGACCCCGAGGCGGGCCCCCGGGGAGGCTGTCGGCCGACCCTGTACTGCTCAGGTGTGTTCCAGCAGCTGCCGGATCCCGTCGCGGATGAGCGTGTCGCGTTCTTGCGGCGTGAGCCAGGCAGCCGTGGAGCCCTGGGCGGTCTTCTGGACGAACAGAACGTCGTCGACCGCCTCGGCCACCGGATACAGGTGACTGATGACTGCGACCGTCTTGTCCCGGGTCACGCTGCTGCGCAGGACGGAAAGGGTGTCGTCCAGGCGGTCGGAGTCCAGCGAGCCGAACCCTTCGTCCAGGAACAGACTCTCCAGCTTGCGGTGGCCGCGGCTGTGGAGTTCGACGAGCGCCAGTGCCAGAGCGAGGGAGGTCTGGAAGGTCTCCCCGCCGGAGAGGGTCTCCGGGGCGCGCTCGAGGTTCGTGGCGCGGTCCACGATCTGGAAGTCTTGGGTGAATGCGTAGTTACCCGTGGAGATTTGCTGGAGGATCCTGCTGCCGTGACTGAGCAGCGAACGGGTGCGCTGCTCGGTGAGATACGTGAGGAATTTCGCGTCGGTGAGCTGATCGCTCACGCTCTTCCACTCCGCGGCCTGCTGCTTTCCCGCTTCGATGGCGGCATTCAGCGCGTCGGCGTAGGGGATTTGAGACTGCGCGGTGTGCAGGTCGGCCTGGGTCTTGTCGTGGGCGGCCTCCGCCTGGCTTGTCTTGCGGCTGAGCGGGTCGAGAACGGAGGGGGCGAGTAGGTCGCTCTTTGCCGGCACCGAAAAACCGGGGTCGTCGTCGGTTCCGTCGGCGGTGGCACTGGATTGGCGGACCAGTTCCTCCTCGAATGCGCGGATCTCGTCGGCGGCCTGCTGCGCGGCCTGCCCGAGTGCGCCGGCCAGCCGCTGATTCAGCGCGGCGAGGGCCAGGCCATAGGCGTCGACGGCGGCCAGGTCGGTTCCGTCCGGGGCGGGCGGCAGTTCGGTGGATGTCTCGTCGCCGAGAAGGCTTGCGGCATCGGTGGCCGCGTCTGCCCAGCGCTCCAGTTGCTTGATGAGATTGCGTGTGGGGGTCTCGACGTTGCGCCGGCGGCGTGCGTCCAGGGCCTGCCGGCTTTCAATGTGCTCTGTGAGGGCCTGCCTGGTTTCGTCGCGGTCCTGTGCCGTCTGCTCGACCTGTGCGAGGCGCTGGTCGGCCGCCTCCTGCGCGGAGACGATGTCCTGCGGGGAGGGGAGTTCCTGCTCGGAGGGCTGGGCGGGGCGGATTGAGGCCGGGAGTTCGGCGACATCCGTCAGCAGTGTCTGCAGTTCGGTGTCGTACTGCAGTTGGGTCTTGTCCAGCCGTTTGCGTTCACGCTGCAAGCGGCTGCGCTGGCGTTTGAGCTCGGCCCGGGCTGCCTCGTTCTCGGCCTGCGCCGCCGCCAGTTCTGCCTGGGCACTGGTGTGGGCTGTGAGGGCTTCACCTTCTGCCTCGCGCAGCGGCTGGAGGAGTGCCTTGACCGCACGGGTGATCTGCGCCCGGCCTTTTGGTTCGCCCTCGGCGAGGGCACGCGCCTGTGCGATCGCCTGTCCGTTCAGGGTGTCCAGGGCGGTGGCCGTGGCAGGAGTGCAGGCTGGCCGGATCGCGTCCACCAGCTCCTGTATCTGGAGCAGTGCCGCGTTCATACGTTCGCCGGCGGCCAGGTGCGCGCGTCGGTGCTTTTCGGCCGCCCGCTCGGCCACGTTCAACTGGGCAGCTGCCTCAGCCTTGGCCTCCACCGCCTTGTTGACGGCCTTCTTACGTTTGTTGACCTCACGTTGGGCCCGGCCAAGCGCCTTGCTGTCCAACGGTGACGGGGGAGCGAAGTCGCTCGGGAGGGGCCGGGTGCAGACCGTGCAGGCGTCCCCTGGTGCCAGACCGGAGCCTGCCGTGTGGGCCGCTTCACCGCGCTGCAGCGCAGCGAGGGCGTCCTGGGCTGCTTCCAGCGCGCCGTGCAGCTCTTCCAGCTTGTCCTCCAGATCGGCGCTGCGGCCGCGCTGTTCCTCCACCGTCTCGAGCGTCGCGCGCTGCGACCGCAGATGCGCGGCTGCGGCAGTGGCTTCCTGCAGCGCCGCCCGGACGGCCTCTTGGACCTGCTCGGTGTGCGTGCGCGCCTCGGTCACGGCGTGCTCGGCCCGGCCGGCCGCCTCAACGAGAGCCGCCTTGCCCTGCTCGCGCTCGGCCAGCTCCTGCCGTGCCTGCGTGTGCTCCTGCTCATGCTCGTGGTGCTGAAGCTGCTCCTGCTTCAGCCGCTGTACCACGGCGTCCAGACCGGCTGCACGGTCCGGCAGGTGGGACAGGACAGTGAACGCACTAGACAGGGATCGGACCGTGTCACCGGCCTGCGCGGCCGTGTCCAGCGCGGCCTGCGCCGCATCCAGTTTCAGGCTCAGGTCCCGTGCGGTCGCCTCCTGGGCTGCTGCTTCGGCGTCGAGTTCCCTCTTCGTGCGTGTCAGGGCGGCCATCGTGATACTCGTGTCCGGGACGGCGCGCTCGCGTAGCAGCCGAGCCGCCTTGTCCAGGCCCGTCTTGCGGTGCTTGTGCCCGATGGCCCGGCTTTGGGCCGCACGCAGAGCTTCCAGCCGTCCGCGTCGGCGGGCCGCGACGCCACGGGTGCGCTCCATCTCCAGCGCCGCCTGGGATGCGTCGGCATGAGGATCCGGCCGGAGACGGTGACGAGCCCTGGTGGCATCGTTGATCTGAGTGTTCAGACGCTCCAGTCGTGCGCCGGCGTGCTTGCGTACGCGCTCGAGTTCGTTGATGCCGAAGACGTGCCGCAGGATGTCGGCACGGATGGCCCTGGGGGCCTTGAGGAGGGTGTCGAACTTCCCCTGGCGCAGTAGGACTGTGCTGACAAAGCCGTCCCAGTCCAGGCCGATGATCTGGGTAACTGCCTTCGTTACTGCGACCTTGTGGTCGACCCGCATGTCGGCGGTACCTTCGGCCAGAGGCTCGAGCACGGCCTTCGGCCTCGTTGTGCTGTCCGCATGCAGGGTGCGGCGCACACTCCACTCGCGGCCGTTCGCTGAGAACTCGAACGCCACGTGCATGCTGGGGCATCCCTTGCTGATCAGCTCGTATGCGTCCTTGCTGTCCTTCGACCACGAGCACGCGCCGTACAGGGCGAAGATGATCGCTTCGAGGATGGTGGTCTTGCCCACGCCGGTATGGCCCAGGATGGCGAGCAGGCGCTTGTCGGTGAAGTCGATGGTGCAGGTGCCGGGGTAGCTGCGCATTCCCGTGATGATGAGCCGCAAAGGCTTCACGATGTCTCCGTCCAGGTGTCTTCCAGCGCGGTGCGCAGCATTTCCTCGGCGGGGGCCGGCGGCGGCGTCTCGTCGTCGAGTTCGTTGAGCAGGTGGATGAACGCGGTGACGGTGGACTCTGCGGCAGCGCTGCTCAGTCCCTCACGCGCCAGGTAGGCGCGGAAGGAGTCGGGGAGATCCGGCTCATCGCCGGGATCGCAGTCCAGTACAGCGTCGGCGGCTGCCTCTCGTGCCGGTGTCGGTTTGACGAGGATCGCGTGGGGGACGATCTCGGCGATCTTCTGGCTGAGGAGCACGTCGGGTTCCTCGCCGGTGATCACCGGTTTGAGGAAGGTCCCGTCGTACTGGGCGGCCGCAGCCTTCAGCTCATCGAGGGTCCCGGTGAAGTTGGCCAGCCGCCGGCCGCTGGAGAGTCGGCGGGGCAGCACCCGGACCGGCCGTCCGGGGTCGGCGTCGACGATCACGACGCTCTTGGAATCGTCGGCTTCGCCGAAGTCCATGGGCAGGGGACTGCCCGCGTAACGGGCGGGAAACTTAAGGCCTTGCACGGGCTGCGGGCGATGGTTGTGTCCGAGGGCGGCGTACGACACCACCGGAAGATCCCCAGGAGGGGTCTCGAAGGCCTCGTCCACGGCCCGTTCACTTGGGGAGCGCTTGGTGCCCGTGACGAACACGTGGGCCGTGAACAGCAGGATGTCCCGGTCGGGGTCGTACCCCTTGTGCAGGGCCTCCACCAGCTCCGCCTGCAGGCCGCGCATCGCCTCGGCGTAGTCGGCGTATGACGTGCCGGATGCGGAAGAGCGCGGCCAGAACCGGTTCGGATGCACGAACGGCAGGGCAGCCAGGCGGATTCGCTGCTCACCACCGCAGGCGTCGAAGGTGAGGACGCCTCCATCGTGTGCCGGGCGGAGTTGGCCGACGAAGAACAGGCCCCGACCTCGCGAGGGGCCGCTCACGAGGTCGAAGAATTCGAAGTACGTGGGGGAGTCGTGGTTGCCGGCCACGACCACGGTGGGGGCGACGGCGGCGAGTTCGGTCAGGGCGCGCATGGCGCGGATCAGGTCCCGGCCGGTGGGACGGGAGGAGTGGAACAGGTCGCCACTGTGGACGATCAGGTCCGGCTGGCTCTCCTGGGCGATTGCCACGATCTCGGCCAGGACGGCGTCGAAGTCCTCTTCGCGTGAATGCCCGTACAAGGTGTGGCCCAAGTGCCAGTCGGAAGTGTGGAGCAGTCTGCTCATGCCTTCATGCGCCCTTCTGGAAGCGAGGCGTAGGAGGACACCTGTGGTGCCTATGAGCCCGGGACTGTACACCAAAATCACTGGAAGAAAACTGGGCGTCCCGAGTAACTGCTAGCATGCGGGTATGGACGAGCATCTGGTCGCTCTCGAGAAACGCATGCAACAGCTGCAGGAAGCGATCCGGCAGGCGCTCACGCAACACGACACCGCACAAGTGAGCCACCTGGGCGAAGAGCTGACGCGCACTCAACGCGCCTGGAAGGTTCTGTGCGGGATCAGTGACGGCCCGGATGCGGCCCAGTCGGAGCCCGCGCCGACTGTCGCCGAGCCCAACCCGGGCGGCTTGCCCGTACGCGACCAAGTCCACCAGGCGCTGGCCCTCCTCACCGTCCCCGCCTCGCCCAAACTGCTCAGCCAGGTCCACCAGGCGTTCTTCTCCAGCCCGCTGAACACGGCACGCCTCACCACCCTGCGCCGCGACGAGGAACGCTCCTTCCGCTCCGCCCCCTACGCCCGCGCCTACTACATCTGCCCCGCGCTGACCTCCGACCTGCTCTCACCAGCCCGCGCACTGCTCGCCCTGAGCACCTGGCCGCTGGAGCAGCGCATGGTGGGACCGCTCACCCAGCGCGTCCACTTCCTCACCTCGGCCCTGCGGCTCGCGGACTCCGCAGAACAGCTCACCAGCGACACCGAGTTGCCGCAGCCCGTCCAGCAGCTCCTCCTGAACTACAGCCGCAACATCCACGGCGATACCGCCCGGGGCCCGCTCGACCTGGACGCGCTGCGCCGGGCCGCCGCAGCGGAACTGGAGATCCACGCCGACGACGACGCCGACACCCGCGCCGAAGCGGCGCGACGTGCACGCCAGCAACTCGGCGACGCGGAACAGATCTTCGGCAACACCTTGCGCAACACCACCCGCCTGCACCGCACTTCATAAAGCCGCCCCCTGCAACATGCACGGCCGTGCCTGGTCCCTCCAAGGAAAACAGTGAGCTCGCTCGACGCACGACTGGACGTATTGCGCGGAACCGCACCGCCCATCCCGCACAGTGCACGAACCCTGGCAGCGCTGACAGCCAACCCGGGCTGCGACCGTCGCTCCCTGATAGACGCGGCCGGCATCGACAAAGCCGCCCTCGCCGCCCATCTGGACCTGCCGCAGCCGCTGAGAAAATCCCAGCTCGCCCTCGACTACGGCCTCGCCTTCGAACACCAGGTCACCGCCCAAGCCGGAGCACCACTTGTGCCGCTGCTCCGCCAAGCCCTGGGCCTGACCTTGCCCGAGGTGTCCTACGAGGATGTCAACAGTGTCGGCAGCGATGAAGACAAGTCCCCCCTGAAGCTACGACACTCCCACA